>JBBRWZ010000026.1:0-29851 GCA_038248895.1 Candidatus Limnocylindria bacterium
CGCGGCGCGGACCATCCCGAGACCAGATGGGCATCGCCGATCTCGCGCTGCGGTCTGGCGGCTGATGCCGGCGGCGCATCCCGCGCGGCTCACCGGCCAGCCGCCGCCTCGACGCCAACCTCCGACGGATACGAACCCCTCAACCTGTCAACAGCCTGACCGGAAACTCGAGGCTCAGACGACCGGGTCGTCGGCTCCGGGGGCACGAACGCCGGGCTCGGGCTGCTCGGGGTCGAACGGCGGGGGACCGGGGGTGTCATCTTCGTCGGGAGCACCCGGCGGCAGGTCGGGCGACGGCTGCCGCTGGCGGTCGATCTCGGTGTCGGGTGGCGTATTCGGGATGGTCATACGTACCGATAGTGCAGATGGCATACCGATGTGATCGTTGCACCGCCGGCCATCGGGAAATCGGCTAACATAAGGTAGCCTATTTCACCAGCAGGACGCCCATGATGTCGCCTCGACCGGCGACCGTCGCGGGTACGGAGGCACGCAGATGGCAGTCATGGGGCGGCGGATCGGGCTCGGGCTCGCAGCCCGCGGCGAGGTCGACGAGGTGGTGGGATGGGCCGCCGCTGCTCGCCGGAACGGGCTCGACTCGGTGTGGATCCACGACAGCTACTTCGAGCGTGATGCGGTGAGCTACGTCGCCGCGATCGCCGCCGAGCTCGGAGCCGACGAGACGGACGACGGATTCCGGATCGCCCTCGGGGCGGTGAACCCTTTCACCCGCCACCCGGTTGTGCTCGCGATGACGGGCTCAGCGCTCGACGAGATGGCGCCGGGGCGGATCGTCATGGGTCTCGGTACCGGCCTCCCGCTGCGGCTGAAGCAGATGGGGATCCCTTACGCCCCGGACGACGCGGTTCGCGGCGTATCCGACGCGATCGACGAGCTGCGCGCCCTCTGGGCGGGGGAGCGCGTTCCATCCGCGGCCGACGGCCTGCCGCCGATTCAGCCGATGTTCGCGCCGCCGCATCGCATCCCCCTCATGGTCGCCGCGTACCGCAAGGAGTTCGTCGCCCTCGCCGGCAAGAAGGCGGACGGCTACCTCGCGCGGCCAGCGGAGAGCATCCCCTCGCTGCGGGGCATTCTGCGCCGCCTGGGCGAGGCGGCGACCGCCGCCGGGCGCGACCCGGGCGACATCGAGACCGCCGGTTACCTGCTCGCCCTCGTCGACAAGAGCCGCCGCGACGCGCTCAACCGCGCGAAGCGCGAGCCGTTTGTCATCTACATGATGAGCGTCCTCGGCGACGTCTCCCTGCGGCGCGCCGGCTTCGAGGCCGAGCTGCGCGACCGCATCGCCGCGGCCTGGCGCGCCGAGGAGTACCACGAGGCGGCCAGCCTCATCCCCGACGAGCTGCTCGACGCGTTCATGCTCTGCGGCACGGAGGAGCAGGTGGCCGCCGGGGCGCTCCGCTTCCACGAGACGGCAGGGCTGCAGCTGCCTCTCCTGCAGCCGGTCGTCCAGGAGGAGGCCCAGGTCTCGGCCCTTCTTCGCGCGGCGACGATCTACGGCGCGCTACCGGCCGGCATGGCGGCGCCCGCGGCCGCGAGTGGCGAGCCGGCACATGAGCCGGCCGTGACATCGATTCGCGACCAGCTCAGTGGCTGGGAGCGGCTCCGTCGCACCGCCGGCGCCGCCTGGGAGCTCGTCCGACCCTTCGCCTACACCGTGAGCGTCATTCCCGTCGCCGCCGGTGGCGCGCTCGCCGTCTTCGACGGTCGGTTCGATCTGCTGCCGTTCCTGCTGGCCCTCGTCGGAGGCGTTCTCCTCCACACCGGGACCAACGTCGTCAACGAGGTGTACGACGTGCGCAAGGGGATCGACTCGATCACGTCGCCGCGCGCCAGCCACGCCATCCTCAAGGGGCGCATCAGCGAGGCGGGCGCGTTGCGATTCGCCTACGCCGCCTTCGGCGGGGCCGTCCTCGTCGGGATCGCCCTCGTTGGGCTGCGCGGCTGGCCCATCGTGCTGCTCGGCCTCATCGGTCTGGCGGGCGGCTACTTCTATACCGCCCCGCCGTTCGAGTACAAGTTCCGCGCCCTGGGACTGCCGCTCGTCTTCCTCCTCATGGGTCCGCTGATGACCGTGGGCGCCTACTTCGCCGTGACCGCCACCTGGAGCGTTGCCGCAGGAGTCCTCTCGATCCCCATTGGCCTCCTGGTCGCGGCTGTCCTGCACGGCAACGAGTGGCGTGACATCAGCGAGGACACGCGGGCTGGGATCGTCACGCTGGCGAGCGAGATGGGCCGCGGCGCATCGCACCTCGCCTACCTGGCGCTGACGCTCGGCGCCTACATCACCCTCGCGCTGGCGGTTGCGCTGGGCGTCCTGCCGTCGTTCGCGCTGCTTTCCATCCTCTCGCTGCCGTTCCTGGTCGTCGTCCTCCGCTCCGCCGAGCTCGGCGCCACCGGGCAGGCACGCGCCATCGCGATGATCGACCTCGAGACGGCGCGCCTCCACCTCGCCTTCGGCACGCTGCTCGTCGCCGGCGTGCTCCTCAGCGCGGCGCTGCAGTGAGACGTCTCGACGGCGCCACGGGGAGGCTGGCGCTCGGCGTTGGGCTGGCGGCGGCACAGGCCGCGTTTGCCCTGACGTTCCGAGGCCCGCGGTCGCGCTTCTGGCAGCGGATGACGCTGACCGGCATTGGCCTCGGCAGCTACGCGATCGCGATGAGCCCGCCGGCGCGCCGCGTGCGCATCGGGCCGCGGGAGGCGCTCCTGGGCCTCGCGTCGGCGGTGACGCTGTACGGGACGTTCCGCATCGGCGATCCCTTCGCTCGTCGCTTCGTTCCCGGCGGCGCGGCGCAGATCGGCGACATCTACGCGCTGCGCTCCCTCCGTCCACGGGGTGAGATCGCGGCGCGGCTGGTGACGGTCATCGGTCCGGCGGAGGAGCTCTTCTGGCGCGGCCTGGTCCAGGCGGCCTTCATGCGCTGGCTCGGCCGCTGGCGGGGCGCCGCCGCCGGCGCCGCCTCGTACGCCGGGGTCCACCTCGTGACCGGCAACGTCACGCTCGTCGGCGCCGCCGGTGTCGCCGGTGCGCACTGGGCGGCGCTCTTCGCCGCCGGCATGCCGCTCGGCGCGCTCATCGTCTCGCATGCCGCGTGGGACGTCTGGATCTTCCTCGTCCAGCCCACCGAGGCATGATCGCCGCTTCCTAGCGGATCCCACGCGGTCGTGGCCGGCGCCACGAGGCGGGTGGCTCCGAGCTGCCGTCGTCGGCGGAGGGACGGCGTGGCGGTCGCGCGATCGCCGGCGGGGACATCGTCGGCGGTGGCGGGGGCTCGGCGATGCCGGCCAGCACGGCGGCTGCCGCGTCCCGGTCATCCTCCGACGCGAATGCCACGCGCACGTCGGTGCGATACCAGTGCAGCCAGAGGGCGGGGCGGCTGATGGTGATCCACGCCATCCGGCCGTGCTCGAGACCGCGCACGCCGGTGCTCGCCACCGGGACGTCGATTGCCACCGGTCCCGCCGGCAGGTGGACCTGCACTGTCGGCATGCCGCCCGGCGCGGCCGCGACGAACTGGACCGGGAGGTCGGTCGCGTCGACGAGCGCGTTCTCTCCGACCGCCAACCGTCCCGATGCCGAGCCACGCACCTCGGTCACCGTCGCCCGGTGGATCCAGCCCGCCGCCGGCGCCTCGTGGCGGAAGATCGGGTACGGGCGGCGACGCGCCACGAGCAGCAGCAGGCCGGTTCCGGCCAGGCCGAGCACGCCGACCCAGAAGCGGTCGACGGGCAGCTTCGGGTCGTGGTCGAGCAGCGTGATGTCGAAGACGCGACCCCATCCGAGCAGCAGCGCCGCGGGCTCGGTCGTGGCAAAGGCCTGCACGTCGGGCTGCCGGCGCGCCTGCGTCCCGTAGAGGTCGACCGGGATCGCGGATGGCGGCAGGGCGGTCTCGAGCAGAACCGAGGCATCATCCGCCGGTCCCTCGGCCCGCACGAGCCAGCGGCCGGTGCCGGCCGCCATCGCCCGCGCGTCGCAGGTCGCGGTGAGCGTGCAGCTCGCGATGCCGCTGCTCGTCTGACGCAGCTCGAGCCGCACGACGGTTCCGTCGGCGAGGTCGGCAATCTGTGCCGGTCCGTCGATGGCGCGTGGATCCGGCGCGTCCCGCGTTTCGAGGAGGTAGCGGTCCGGTACGTCGGCGACGGGTGGGGCAGCTCCGCGAAGCGCCAGCGCCTCGCTCGCGGCGCCGACGAGGTCGGCGTCGACGACAACGCGTGCCACCACCTTCCGCGTACGGAGCATGGTGGGCGATACCGGCGTCCGCACCATGAGCATCGCCCGATCGCCGGCATCGTCGCGCAAGGCCAGCCAGCGGAGTGCCGTCCCGTCGGCATCGGTGCCCGCGGCGAGTCCGGTGTCGAATGCCTGGCCGACCACCTCGAGGCGCGTCGCATCGCCGACATCGCGGCCGATCACCTCGCTCGGCACCGTCCGGGTCGTGACGAGATCGAGCGCGGCCTGGATCACCGGCACGGTGGCGAGGAGGAGGAGACCGAGCGCCACCGGCACCACCACGCTGCGCCCGCGCAGGGCGGGCATGGCGGTCCGCGCCAGGCGGTCAAGCCCGTCAGGGACGAACGAGATGAGCGCGAGGAGGCGGTCGATCACCCGGCGAAGGACCAGCGGTCATTCGCGAACGTGGCCTGGAGCAGGTCGCCATCGGCCCCGCGCGCGAAGACGTCGATGCGTCCCCGACCCCAGCTGCAGGCGGTCGGATCGCTGGTCAGCGATCCACCGAGCGACTCCCACGGCTGCCAGCCGGCCGCTTCGTACCAGCAGTGCCAGAGCGCGCCGTCGCGGCCGCGCGCGAAGCAGTCGATGCGATCGGCGCCCCAGCTGGTGGCGGCTGGATCTCCGGTGAGATCGCCGCCGAGCGTTTCCCAGTCGTGCCAGCGGTCACCGTCCCAGTACCGATTCCACAGCGCGCCATCGCCGTGGATGGCGAACACCTGCATCTCGTTCGGCGCCCAGCTCGTGACGGCCGGAGCCGACGCCAGCGCGCCGCCCAGGGAGTCCCATGTGCCCATCGTCGTTCTCGCTTTCGTGGTGTGAGGCGCCATCATGCCGCGATGCGAACACCACGGTGATTCACCGCAGCGGGCGCGCGTGACAACGGTGCGGAGGGCACGGTCGTGCTACCGCGGTTCCCGGCGTCGCCCGCCGAGACCGTTGTC
Organism: Candidatus Limnocylindria bacterium; assembly: GCA_038248895.1. Taxonomy (GTDB): domain Bacteria; phylum Chloroflexota; class Limnocylindria; order QHBO01; family QHBO01; genus JAICQM01. The sequence continues at coordinate 5,191 of JBBRWZ010000026.1, forward strand.
AACTCGCTCCTCGGCGGTGCACCACAGCGCCGCCGCGATGAGCGGCAGCTGGAGGGGCAGCCGCACCCAGCGCGACCAGCCGGGGGGAAGTCCGTCGGCGGGGACGCCGCTTATGGCAGCGTAGATGTTGGCGGGGAACACGACGACGAGGTACGCGGCGGTGGCGAGCGCCGCTCCCCGCCGCCAGCGTGGAGGCCCGACGAGGCCGGCGGCGAGCAAGAGCTCGACGATCCCACTCGCCATGACCACGGCCTCGGGGGCGGGGATAGCCGGTGGCACGATTGCGACGCACGGGCGGGGGATGGCGAAGTGGGCGACACCGGCCAGGCCAAGGATCGCCGCCAGGATCAAGCGCACTGCGGTTCGAACGTCGAGGGTCGACATTGCCCCAGCATCGCACGGGTGCTGCCGGTCCGCGGCGAGGCGTGATTCGGACGTGCCTTCCGCCGCCGGCATGGCGGCCCTATATTCACCAATATGACCGTCTGCGCCCAGTGTGGCCGCGAGAGCCCCGACGACTTCGGCTTCTGCCCGGCGTGTGCCGCGCCGCTGGGCCGCGGCGCGCCCCGCGAGGTCCGCAAGGTCGTCACGATCCTCTTTTGCGATCTGACCGGCTCGACCGAGATCGGCGACCGGACCGATCCCGAGGCTCTGCGGGCGATGATGCGCCGCTACTACGAGACGGCACGGGTGGTCCTCGAACGGCATGGCGGCCTGGTCGAGAAGTTCGTCGGCGACGCCGTGATGGCGGTGTTCGGCATTCCCGTCGCCACCGAGGACGACGCCCTGCGCGCCGTCCGCGCCGCGGTCGAGCTGCGCGACACCGTCCATGCACTCGGCCTGGAGGCACGTATCGGGGTCAACACCGGCGACGTGGTGGCCGGGGAGGGCGACACCTTCGTGAGCGGCGACGCGGTCAATGTCGCGGCCCGTCTCGAGCAGGCGGCGTCGGCGGGCGAGGTGCTCCTGGGCGACGGGACGCTCCGCCTCGTGCGCGACGCGGTCACCGCCGAGCCCGTTTCGCTGACGCTCAAGGGCAAGTTGGAGCCGGTGCCCGCGCATCGGCTCATCACGCTGGAGAGCGGGGCAAGCGGCGTGGCGCGCAAGCTGGATACACCGCTAGTCGGTCGCGTTCGCGAGCGTGAGCGGCTGCGGGCCGACTTCGCCGATGCGGTGGCGTCGCGCACGAGCCGGCTGTTCACGCTCATCGGTCCTGCTGGCGTGGGGAAGTCGCGGCTGGTGGCCGACCTCCTCGCGTCGGTCGCCGGCGTGGCTACGATCGCCCGGGGACGAGCGCTTTCGTACGGGGAGGGGATCACCTACTGGCCGCTGGTCGAGATGCTCATCCAACTCGGCGTCGAGCCGGGCGACGCGATTCGCGCGACGCCCGCCGACACGCAGCTCGCGACGCGAGCGATCTTCGAGGCGGCCGCCGATGAGCGTCCGCTCGTCCTAGTCCTCGACGACCTGCAGTGGGCCGAGCCGCCGATGCTCGACCTCATCGAGCACGTCGTCGACTGGTCCCGCGATGCGCCGATCTTCCTGCTCTGCATCGCGCGTCCCGAGCTGCTCGACACGCGGCCCGGCTGGGGTGGCGGCAAGATGAATGCGACCTCGGTCCTGCTTGAGCCGCTGGGCGAGGCGGAGGCGATCACCCTCGCGGACACGCTGCTCGCCGGCATCGAGCTGGATGCCGAGACGCGGAGTCGGATCCTCACCATCGCGGAGGGCAACCCGCTCTTCCTCGAGGAGATGGCGGCGCTGGCGCGCGAGGCGCGCGGCGCGGTGAGCGTTCCGCCGACGATCCGCGCGCTGCTCCAGGCGCGCCTCGACACCCTGAATGAGGCCGAGAGGATCGTGATCGAGCGCGGGGCCGTGGAGGGCAAGGTCTTTCACCGCGGCGGGGTGATGGCCCTCGCGCCGGAGGCGGACCGGGCCGGCGTGGGCGGGCAGCTGCTCTCGCTCATCCGCAAGGAGCTCGTCCGTCCGGACCGAACACAGATCGCCGGCGACGATGCCTTCCGCTTCCGGCACCTCCTCATCCGCGACACCGCGTACGACTCGTTGCCGAAGGCCGTTCGCGCGGAGCTGCACGAGCGCTTCGGCGACTGGCTCGCGTCGCACGGCGACCTGCTCGAGCAGGACGAGCTTGTCGGCTACCACCTCGAACAGGCGGCTGGCTACCTGCGCGAGCTCGATGCCGGCGACTCGCACGCGGACGAGGTCGCTTCGCGCGCGGCCGTCCACCTGGCCGCCGCCGGCCACGTCGCCTTCGAGCACCGCGACACGAGCGCCGCCGCCGGGCTTCTCGGGCGGGCCCATGCTCTCGCCGCCGGCCCGCGTCGGCGAGCCTTCGTTCCCGAGTTGATCGACGTCCTCGTTCACAGCGGCGATGCCACCGCCATTCCCGCACTGATCGACGAGCTGGCCGTTGGGGACGAGGCAGATCAAGCGCGTGCCGACGTTGCCCGAATCAGCGTCGACCCGTTCGGCGACGGCCGCAGCGTCTCCGATTGTCGTCGCATGCTGGCCGACGCGGAGGATGTCATCCGCGCGGCCGGCGACATCGGCGGAATGGCACGCCTCGAGGTGGCCAGGGCGTGGACCGAATGGGGGGCGTGTCGTGCCGACTTGGCGCTGGCGGCCTATCGTCGGGCGTGGGACCTCTTCGAGGCCGTTGGCATCCACGGTTATCGGGCCGAGCTCATTGACCATCTCGCCGTGACGCTCGCGTTCGCGGGCGCCAACGCCGCGGAAGGGCAGGCGGAGCTGGATCGCCTCGCAGCGTCGGTCGGCGGCAATGGTGGGCCGCTGTTCGATGCCGGTTTCGCCGCGAACGTCAGTCGCAACCAATACATGTCCGGTGCGATATCGGTCGGTCAGGTTCGCGAGCTCATCGAGCGCCTGGCGACGCTCTACCGACAGACGGGGAGCGAGCGCCGTGCGCGTAGCACCGCCAACTTCGTCGCGGTGGCCGTCGGTCTCGAGGGAGACCGCGCGCTCGAGGAGGCGCTTCGACGATCACACGTGGAGTATCTCCGTCGCTTGGGCGACGAGTCGGTGATCGTGAGCGAAACGGCCGCGTGGGCGAATAGCCTCGTGGAGCTCGGACGCGCACGAGAGGCACTCGCCACCCTCCAGGAGGCGCGAGCAACCTCCCGGCCCGACGATATCGGCGACCAGATCGGCCTGGATGGGGCGGAGGGCTTTGCCCTCGCTCGGCTCGGGGATCGGGCCGCGCTGGCGTTCTTCGCACGCGCACGGGAGCGCGCGAAGGGGATCGTGATGGCACCGATGACCGCATCCCTGTCCCTCCTCGAGGCGAAGGCGAACCTGCTGCTCGGTGAGCCCGACGTGGCCCGGCGCATCGCCGAGGAGATCATCGGAGACTTCGAGGGACGTGGCCTTCTCCGCGTGGCAGCGGCAGCCCGCCGTGACGTGCTGGATGCGCTCGGGAACGGATGAGCACGCGCAGCTGGACCCTCGTCGCGGTCGTCATCGGGTCGGGGATCGTCTTCCTGGACTCGACGGTGGTGAACGTCGCCCTGCGCGCCATCGCCGAACAGCTTCCAGCCAGCGTTGTCGGCTCTCTTGAGGCGCAGACGTACATCGTCAACGGCTACCTGCTGAGCCTCGCGTCGCTGCTCATCCTGGCGGGCGCGCTGGGCGACACCTACGGCCGACGCCGCATGTTCGTCATCGGGCTCGCGGGCTTCGGCGTCACCTCGCTCCTGTGCGGCGTCGCCCCCACGATGGAGCTGCTGATCGCGGCCCGCGTGGCCCAGGGAGCCTTCGGCGCGCTCCTGGTGCCGACCTCGCTGGCGATCATCAACGCCACCTTCGACGGCCCGGAGCGCGGCGCCGCATTCGGGACCTGGGCTGCGGCGACCAGCGCGCTGGTGCTGCTCGGCCCCCCGCTCGGCGGATTCCTGGTGGACACCTGGGGCTGGCGGGTGGCATTCCTGATCAACGTCCCGCTGGTGGCCGTCGGCGTCGCGATCGCGCTTTCCAGGGTGGCGGAGACGCGCAACCCCGAGGCCCCGGCGCGCTTCGACTGGCTCGGTGCGGCGGCCATCGCGGTCGCGGTCGGCGGCCTCACGTACGGGGCGATACGCGGCCAGGCACAGAACTGGACCGATGTGTCGGCGTGGGCCGCCCTCGTCGTCGGCGCCGTGGCGACCGTGAGCCTCTGGCCGCTCATGACCCGCCGTCGCGATCCGCTCGTCCCGCCGTCCCTGTTCGCGTCGCGCAACTTCACCGTGACAAACATCTCGACGCTGCTCATCTACGGGGCGCTCTACGTGCTTTCGTCGTTCTCGGCGATCTACCTGCAGGGCGCCATCGGCTACACGGCAGCGGCGTCCGGTTTTGCCGGGATTCCGATCAGCGTGGCGCTCGTCTTCTTCTCGCGCAGGTTCGGACGACTCGCCGGCGTCCGTGGGCCGCGCCTGTTCATGGCCGTCGGGCCGGCGCTCATGGCGCTCGGGCTGCTCTGGTACGTCCGCTTTCCGGCCGACAGCGAGCCGTGGCTGCTCAACGTCAGCGAGATGCAGACGCTCCTCCCGCCGGCGAGCTACTACCTCGATGTGCTGCCGGGCATGGTGCTCTTCGCGGCAGGCATCGCGATGCTGGTGGCGCCGCTCACGACCGCGCTCATGACGTCGGTTCCCACCGGCAATTCGGGCCTGGCGTCGGCGATCAACAACGCCATCAGCCGCATCGGTCCGCTGCTGGCCACGGCGGTCATCTTCATCGCCGTCAGCGCCGCCTTCTACGGCGGCCTCGCCGACCGGCTGCCGAACGTCGACACCGCGTCGAGCGACGTGCGACTGGCGCTGCCACCGCTCAACGCGCCGGACGACGGCGTCAGCGACGCGGAGCGAACGGCGTCGCGCGAGGCATCGACCGATGCGTTCCACCTCGCCATGCTCATCGCCGCCCTCCTCTGCGGCGCCGGCGCGCTAGTCAACGCGGTTGGCATCCGGAACCACGAGCTCGGCGACCCCGCGGGCCAGCCGGCCACGGCCGCAACCGGCTGAGCGCCGCAGCGCAAGCTCAGACGACGCGCGGGCACCACGGCGCGATCAGCCCGGCGAGCGGCGCTATCATGCGCCCCCGGCATCGACGCGCCGGCTCGCATGGAGGCAGCGTGCTGCGATGTTCCCGATCGGTGACGACAACGAACCGGGCCATGGACCGGCGATCGCAACGCTCGCCATCATCGCCGTCAACGTGTTCGTCTTCCTCGTCCTCCAGGCCGCGGGCTCGGCGGGCGGCGATGCCTTCACGTACGGCTACAGCGCGGTGCCGTTCGAGATCACCCATGGCACCGATCTCGTGGTCACGACGCAGGGCATCCCCCAGGCGGCCGGCCCCGCGCCCATCTGGCTCACGCTGCTGACGAGCATGTTCATGCACGGCGGCTGGCTGCACATCGGCGGCAACATGCTGTTCCTGTGGGTCTTCGGCGATAACGTCGAGCACCGCATGGGGACGCTGCCCTACGTCGTCTTCTACCTCGCCGCCGGCATCATCGGCTCGCTGGCCCAGATCGCCATCAGCCCCGATTCGACGATCCCGACGCTCGGCGCCTCGGGGGCGATCTCCGGCGTCCTGGGCGCGTACCTCGTCCTCTTCCCCACCAACCGCGTCACCGTATTCCTGTTCCGCTTCATCACCAAGGTGCCGGCCGTCGTCGCCATCGGGCTCTGGGCGGCATTCCAGTTCGTCAACGGCATCGGTGCGTTCGCCGCCTCGCAGGAGACGTCGGGCGGGGTGGCGTACATGGCGCACATCGGCGGCTTCGTCGCCGGCGCGGTGGTCGGCCTCGCCTTCCGCGTCGCCGGTGGGAACCGATCTTCCGGGAGCGCTCGACGCCTCGGATGACCATGGTGTCCCGGGCTCGGAGCCTCGACGCCGGCCTCTTCGGGCCGGGGAGCATGGCGTGGCGCATCGACCGCGAGGTGCTCGTCCTTGGTGGCGGCACCTGTGCGCTGCTCCTGCAGCTCGCCCATCCGGCCGTTGCCGCGGGCGTCGCCGAGCACTCCGACTTTCAGGCCGATCCGTTCGCGCGCCTGCGGCGCACGCTTGCCGCCACGATGGCGGTCGTCTTCGGCACGCGGCGGCAGGCGGAGCACGCCGTGGCGCGCATCAATGCGATCCACGGTGCCGTCCGCGGCACCATCCCCGAGACGGGAACCGGGTACGACGCCCGCGACCCGCGCCTCCTGCTGTGGGTCCACGCGACGCTCGTGGATACCGCCCTTCGGATCTACGACCGCTTCGTCGCCCCGCTCAGCGTCGAGGAGGTGGAGACATACCACGCCGAGGCGCGACGGATCGCGGTCCTGCTCGGCGTCCCCGCCGGGGCGGTCCCTGACACGCTCGGTGAGCTCCGCGCGTTCATGGCCGACGCGGTGGCGAGCGGCGAGGTGGCGGTCTCGGACACGGCGCGCGCGCTGGCGCCCGCAGTCCGCTACCCGCGGTCACTGCCACCGCGCTTCCTCTGGGACCTGGCGCACCTGGCGTCGGACGCGGTGATGCATCCGGTGCTGCGGCGGCAGTACGGGATCTCGTGGTCGGCGCGCCGTGCGGGCGGCGCGGATTGCCTGGCCGCCGTGTCGCGCCGGACGCTGCCGCTCGTCCCCTCGGTGCTGCGCCACGTGCCGCAGTATCGGACCGCCGTGCGGCGCGCCGGGCCGCGGTAGCTCGGCCAGCCGCACGCCGCGGCCCGGCGGCGCTCATCGGCGCCGTCCGCGACGCCCGCAACGTCGGCGGTCGACGCCCGGTATCATCGTCGTTGCCGACCCAGCCCCACGCACCCGTGGTCGCGCTCGCACGCAGCGCGCCGGAGGACCGATTGACCCGATACGCGACCCTGGCCATCGCTGCCGCCGTCGCCACGTTCGTTCTCATCAGCGTCGGTGGCTTGGTGCGCGCCACCGATTCGGGGTTGGCGTGCCCTGACTGGCCCGGCTGCTTCGCGTTCAACGACTGGATTCCGCCGGCGCAGCTCCACGCCTGGATCGAGCACACCCACCGCCTCGTGGCGGCCATCGCCGTCGGGCCGCTGGTCGGCATCCTCGGCGTGTGGACGCTCGCGAGCCGCGACAGGCGGCGTGACCTGCCGCTGCTCTTCGCCGCCGTCGCGGCCGGTGTGCTCGTCATCGCCCAGTCCGTGCTCGGTCGCTTCGTCGTCACCGAGCAGCTGCGCGCGGACCTCGTCACCGTCCACCTCGGCATGGCGATGACGGTCTTCGCGGCGACGATCTTCATCGCCGATCGCGCGCGAAGCGGGCCGCTGCCGGCGCGCGGCGGCGACCCGGCGCTCGTTCGCCTCGTCAGCGTGACCGGCGTGGCGGTCCTGGCCCAGATGCTCCTTGGCTCGTGGGTGACCGGGCACGACGCCGGTCTCGCCTTCGCCGACTTCCCGCTGATGAACGGGCAGCTGGTGCCGGAGATCCTCATCGGCCAGCAGGCGATCCAGGCCGCCCACCGCATCCTGGCGTTGATCGTCCTGCTGCTCGTCATCGCCACGTGGCTGGCGGTGCGGCGTGCGACCGAGCGGCCGCTGCCGCGTCGTCTCGCGGCGATCGGCCTCGGCCTCGTCGCGGTCCAGGTGGCACTCGGCGCCGGGAACGTGTGGTCGCAGCTATCGGCGTGGTTCGTGGTGCCGCACCTCGCGGTGGGGGCCGCGCTGTGGGGGACGAGCGTCTGGCTCTACCTCAGCACGCGCCGCCTGCGGCTGGGCGACGTGCGTGCCCCGTCACGTGCGGCGGCGGGCGCCGGCGAGGTCCGCCCCGGACCCGGCGCCACGCTGCGCGCGTACGTGGCCCTGACGAAGCCGCGGATCATCGAGCTCCTGCTCGTCACCACGGTGCCGACCATGGTTCTCGCGCAGGGCGGCTTCCCGTCGGTGTGGCTGATGCTCGCCGTCGTGCTCGGTGGCACCGCCGCGGCCGGCGGCGCCAACGTCATCAACCAGGTGATCGACCGCGACATCGACGACGTCATGCGGCGCACCCGCCACCGGCCGCTGCCGCGCAACGCCATCACGCCGCGTGCGGCGCTCGTCTTCGGCATCGGTCTCAGCATCGCCTCGTTTGCCTTCCTGGCGCTCGCCGTAAACCTGCTTGCGGCGCTCCTGGCGGCGAGCGCCATCGCCTTCTACGTCTTCGTGTACACGCTCTGGCTGAAGCGCAGCACGCCGCAGAACATCGTCATCGGCGGCGCGGCCGGCTGCGTCCCGGTGCTCGTCGCGTGGGCCGCCGTCACCGGGCGTGTCGACGTGCCGGCGCTCATCCTCTTCGCGATCGTCTTCTACTGGACGCCGCCGCACTTCTGGGCGCTGGCCCTCCGCTACCGCGGCGACTACGCCGCCGCCAGCGTTCCGATGCTGCCGGTTGTCCGCGGCGAGGCGGAGACGGCGCGCCAGATCATCCTCTACACGCTGCTCCTCGTGGCGGTGAGCCTCCTCCTGCTGCCGGTGGCCCGGATGGGCTGGATCTACCTCGTCGCCGCGGTCGGCCTCGGGGTGCTCTTCCTCGTCTACGCGCTGCGCATCTGGCGTGACGCAGCCAGCGGACGAGCCGCCATCGCGCTGTTCCGCTTCAGCATCAGCTACCTGACGCTCCTGTTTGCCGCCGTCGCGGTCGACACCCTGGTACGCCTGCCCATCGGCTGAGCGGTCGGGCGCGGTCACGAAGCATCCTGATCATCCGTGCCCCTGGCGCACGCTATGGCAGGAACGAACGCAGGCATCGACCCACCCCGAGCGTGGCGTCTCTGTCCGACTCGATCAATCGGTCCTACCAGGTCCGCATTTCACGATCAATCGGCGCCAAGGAGCGCTAACGGTCCCGTGGAGCCAATCTGATCGACTCGAATCAACTCGACTCCGCTCGACCCGATCCCGCGCATGTACACCCCTTCTTGAGACCGTGCGGCGCCCTTGACCGCGCGCGGCGCCGGTGCAGCCCCATGCGCCACGGGACATCCAACGGCCATGGAGGATGCCAATCCCGTTCCCAGTTGCCCGGCTCATGCGGGGGTGCGCATCGGCGAGTCACCCAGCGCCGGCTCGTTGGGCGTTGGATGTCTGCACGCGCATGCGCAGGGGAGGACCCGGGGGCCACGCGTCCTTGTCCCCGTGCCGGGGTCCGCGAAGCGTGTGTATCGAGCGCGGTGCGGGTGTGAGTGCTACCCCCCGCGCAGGCGGGCCTGCGCGTCGAGCCGTGCGTCGAGCCGCGCGGTGCGACGGTCCTCGTGCCGGACCCACATCGCGACCACGGCCGCCATCCCCACCAGGAAGACCATGTCGCCCATGACCCACATCAGGATGCCGCCCAGAGCCTGGTCCTCGAGTGGGGACGGCCCCCAGGCGCGCAGGTTGGTGAGGTAGTGCGGGTAGAGCACCGCGCCGGCCTGCATCAGCGCGACGCCCAGAAACGAGTTCTGCGGCATCGCCAGGAAGAGGTAGAAGAGGCGGACGGGGTGTGGCATCCGCCACGGCGAGGGATCGGCACCGATCACCGGCCACCAGAAGAGGAGGCCCGCCCCGAGCATGGTGAGGTGTTGCACGTAGTGGAGCGGCACATTCTCGAGCGCCTGGTCGTACAGCGACGAGAAATGCCATCCCCAGTTGACCGCCGTGAAGAGGATCCATGCCACCAGCGGGAAGGAGACGATGCGCATCGGCCGGCTGTGCAGGACCGTCAGCATCCAGCGCCGCGGTCGAGGGCGGGCGGCGCGCAGGGCCAGCGTGATGGGCGCCCCCATCAGCAGCAACGGCGCCGCGACGAGCTCGAGGAGCATGTGCTGCACCATGTGGACGCTGAACAGCGTCGCCTCGTAGGCCTCGATCGGGGAGAGCAGGGCCACGGCGATCGCACCCAGCCCCGCGAGGAAGGCGGCACGTCGCCAGCGCTTCGGCGGGTTCGCGGGGTGGGAGTTCGCTACTCGCCGTTCGAATGCGAGGTAGGCCGCGGCCGCCACTGCGATGCCGACCAGCGGCAGGGGATCGAGGCGCCAGTCGGCGAGGACGCCGGGAAAGGTCGGCGCGGGCGCCACCGGCCCGTGGCCCAGCGCCGTCGCCGGCCGCGCTGCGACGGCGAGCAGCGCGACGAGGGCGACGGGGAACCGGATGCGGAGTCGTGCCATGGGTACGGTCATTGTCGCGCGCCTGTCGGCACCGTGCGGAACCGGCGCGGAACCGGCGCGGAACCGGCGCTCGACTGCCGGCGTCATGGGCGGCATGAGACGTAATCGTTCCGCCGCCCGCGCGGCGACGCTGATGGTGACCATGCTCCTTGCCGCCTGCGCCCCGGCCGGCGGCGGCGGCACGCCGGCGAGCCCCAGTACGCCGCTGGTGACCGGCATCGCGCACCCGGTCGGGGCCGACGAGGCGGTCCTCACGATGGGGTACGAGGGCGGCCTCGTGGCGGTCGAGTTTCACTTCGGCACCGTCCCGGCGCTGCTCATCGCCGGCGACGGGACGGTCGTGGTGCCGGGCGCGCAGGACGCGATCTTCCCCGGGGCAGCGCTCTCCCCGCTCCAGACGCGAAAGCTCAGCGAGGCCGGCGTGCAGCTCGTGCTCGAGCGGCTGGCGCAGACCGGCTTCTTTGCCACCGACGCCGATTTCAGCGGCGCGCAGCTGGGTGTGGCCGACGCGAGCAGCACCGTCTTCACGATGCACGCCGATGGCCGCGACGTGCGCGTCAGCGTCTATGCGCTGGGCTTGTTGGACAGTGGCGACCCGCCCCCCGGCATGGACGAGCGCGAGCGGCTGGCGCACACCGTCCTCGGCAAGCTGGCGCAGGATCTCGGCGCGCTCGAGCAGCTCATTCCCGCGTCCGCCTGGGAGGAGACCGCCTGGCACCCCTACATCGGGGACCAGCTGCGGCTCCTCGTTGCGAACGCGGACGCCGAGCCCGCCGACCCGTCGGGGATCCCGGCGCCGGACGTGGCCTGGCCCGCCGGTGGTGACCCCGCCACGTTCGGCGCGCCGTACCCGCCCCTCGATGCATCGCGCTGCGGCGTGGTGAGCGGCACGGACGCGGGCGCCTGGTACGCGGCCCTCGCCGAGGCCAACCAGCTGACGCGCTTCACTGCCGGAGGGCACCGCTACCGGGTGTCGGTCCGACCGATCCTGCCCGGCGAGGATGCTGCCTGCCCTGCCCGGTGATCCCCCCGACTGACCGGCCTCGCGGCGGGCACCCGGCGCGGGCTGCGCCGGCACGAACGCATCGGTACAATGGACGCCGTGCCGCCGTCAGCCTCGGCTGACCGTGCGTGCCTGAGACGATTCGCGCGCGGTCGACGAGCCGCGAACCCATTCGATTCAGGAGTCCAGACGATCTGATGCGACGAACGGTGGCTGCGAACCGCTGGCGGATGGCGCTCCGTGCGGGACTCCTCTTCGCCGTGGCGATGCTGCTCGGTGGCTGCCTCGTCCCTCGCGAGCCGGCGACGACGCAGGCGGAGACGACGTTCAGCCTCTACATCCTCATCCTCGTCATGGCCGGCATCGTGTTCGTCGGCGTCGAGGGCTTCATCGTCTTCAGCGTCTTCCGCTACCGCCGCCGAGACGATCGCCTGCCCGAGCAGATTCACGGCAACAACCGGATCGAGGTCATCTGGACCATCATCCCAACCGTCATCGTGCTGATCATCTTCGTCTTCAGCATGGGCGCCCTGGGGACGGTGCAGGCGAAGAGTCCCAACCCGGCGGTGACGGTCGAGGTGGACGCGTTCCAATGGCAGTGGACGTTCCGCTACCGCGATGACGACAACGACCCGAACAACGACTACAGCGTCACCGGCTCGGCGCAGCAGCCACCGGTCATGACGCTGCCGGTGGGGCAGCCAATCAGGCTGGTGCTCCACTCCCTCGACGTCATTCACTCCTTCTACGTGCCGCAGTTCCTCATCAAGGAGGACGTGGTGCCGGTGCCGGAGGGAACCGCTGACAACGAGCTCGAGTTCACCATCGAGCGCGCCGGTACCTACTCGGGCCAATGCGCCGAGTTCTGTGGCACCGGCCACGCCAACATGGCCTTCAGCATCCAGGCGATGGAGCAGGCCGACTACGACGCGTGGATCGCGGCCGCGCGGGCCGGCGAATCACCTCCGCCGGCACCACCGCCCGCGGACGCGACAGTGATCGAGCTCAATGCCAAGAACATCGCCTTCGACACCGATCGCATCGAGGTGCCCGCCGGCAAGCCGTTCATCATCCGCTTCACCAACCAGGAAGCCGTTCCGCACAACGTGGGGATCTACAGCGGTGGCACCGAGCTGTTCCAGGGCGAGAACATCACCGGGCCCGACACGACGGTCGATTACCAGGTCCCGGCCCTCGAGGTGGGCGAGTACGACTTCCTGTGCACGATCCACCCGACCATGAACGGCACGCTGGTCGCGCAGTAGCTGATCGGATCTGAGGAGAGCATGGCAACCACCAACCTGAACCCGCGGGCCGAGAGCTACCGCCGATCCTGGGTCATCGAATGGCTGACGACGGTCGACCACAAGAAGATCGGGATCATGTACATCGTCAACTCGTTCCTGTTCTTCTTCGCGGCCGGGATCCTGGCGCTCGTCATCCGATCCGAGCTGGCCATCCCGGGGCTGCAGTTCCTCGACGAGTCGACGTACAACCAGGCGTTCACGATGCACGGGACGATCATGATCTTCCTGTTCGTCGTGCCGGTCCTCGCCGGCTTTGCGAATTACATCGTGCCGCTCATGCTCGGCGCGCCGGACATGGCCTTCCCGCGGATCAACGCCCTCAGCTTCTGGATGCTGCCGCTCGGCGGGCTCCTCATCTTCAGCGGCTACCTCTTCGGCGGCGCGGCGGCGGAGGGCTGGACCGGCTACGCACCCTTGAGCTCGAATGCGGACAAGTTCTCCGCCGGTGTCGGAACCGACCTGTGGATCATGGGCCTCGTCTTCGTGGGCACCAGCTCGATCCTCGGCTCGGTGAACTTCATTACCACCATCTTCAAGATGCGCGCCCCGGGGATGACGATCTTCCGGATGCCCATCTTCGTCTGGACGGTGCTGGTGACCGCCATCCTGATCCTGCTCGCCACGCCCGTGCTCACCGCCGGCCTCATCGCACTGTTCATCGACCGCAACTACGGCGGCAGCTTCTTCGACCCCGCTGCCGGCGGCAATCCCATCCTCTGGCAGCACCTCTTCTGGTTCTTCGGGCACCCCGAGGTCTACATCGTCATCCTGCCGGCGATGGGCGTCGTCAGCGAGATTCTGCCCGTCTTCAGTCGCAAGCCCCTGTTCGGCTACCGCGCATTCGTGTACGCCACCATCGGCATCGGTCTGCTCAGCTGGAGCGTGTGGGCGCACCACATGTTCACCACCGGCCGCGTCTTCCTGCCGTTCTTCGCCTTCATGACAGCGCTCATCGCCGTGCCCACCGGCGTGAAGATGTTCAACTGGATGGCGACGATGTGGCGTGGCTCAATCACGTTCGCGACACCGATGCTCTTCGCCATCGGATTCATCACCATGTTTCTCATCGGCGGCATCAGCGGGGTGATCCTCAGCTCGCCGCCCATCGACTTCCATTTGCAGGACACGTACTTCGTGGTCGCGCACCTGCATTACGTTTTCTTCGGCGGCTCGGTGTTCGGCGTCTTCGCGGCGACGTACTTCTGGTTCCCGAAGATGTTCGGGCGCCGATTGAACGAGAAGCTCGGCAAGACCCACTTCTGGATCCACTTCATCGGCTTCAACCTGACGTTCTTCCCGATGCATTCGCTCGGGATCCTGGGCATGCCGCGTCGCATCGCCGACTATTCACCGGATGCGGGCTGGACGATCTACAACCTGATGTCGACGGCGGGCGCCTTCATGATCGCCGTCAGCATCGTGCCGTTCCTCATCAACGTCGTCGCGACGCTGATCAACGGCGAGCGGGTCGGCGATGACCCGTGGGAGGCGAACACGCTGGAATGGGCGACCACCTCGCCGCCGCCGCCCTACAACTTCGACACGCTGCCGCCGATCCGCTCCGAGCGCCCCGTCTTCGACTTGCGCCATAAGCACGATGCGGAGCAGCTGGCCATCGAGGGCACACCCATCGGCACCGGAGAGCGACCATGAGCGTCGACGCGCCAACCAGCCAGACCGCCGACATGGGACCCCGCCTCGAGGCGGCGCGACCCCAGGACAACCGCGGCCTCTCCATCCCGTTGGTCGGGATGCTCCTCTTCATCGCCAGCGAGATGATGTTCTTCGGCGGCCTCTTCGCGGCCTACTTCAACGCCCGTGCCAGCACGCCCGGCGAGTGGGGCCCGCCACCCGGTGCCGAGGAGCTGAGCCCCGTCCCGCTGGCGGCCATCCTGACCGTCATCCTCATCGCCTCCAGCTTCACGATGCAGTTCGGTGTCTGGGCCATCCGTCGGGGCGACCAGGGCAAGCTGCGGATGTGGGTGGGCGTGACGCTGCTGCTCGGCATCCTCTTCCTCTCCGGGCAGCTGTACGACTACAGCCAGCTCGGGTTCGGGATCGGCGACGGGATCTTCGGCACCACGTTCTACACGCTGACCGGATTCCACGGCGCGCACGTCTTCGGCGGCGCGGTCGGCATGACGATCCTCTTCGCGCGGGCAAGCAGCGGGCAGTTCAGCGCGCGCAACCATGTGGCGGTGGAGGCGATCAGCATGTACTGGCACTTCGTCGACGTGGTGTGGGTCGCCCTGTTCAGCATCATCTACTTTCTGAAGTGAGCCGGAGAGAACGGAGATGAACGACACCGCGGTTGGATTCGCGCTGCTGGGGATCGGCATGCTCTTCGTGCTGGGCCTCGTCTTCGTCGTCTCGTCGCGGGCCGGCCGCGCGCCGCGCGGACCGGTGACGCCGCCGGCCGGCGTCCATCTGCCGCCGCCGTCGCTGCTCCCGCCGCTCATGCCCGTCGCCGGCATCCTTCTCTTCGCCGGCCTCGCCTTCCGGCCCGAGGACCAATTCGCGAACTTCTTCATCCTGGTGCCTGGGCTGCTGCTCTTCGTGGCCGGCATCGTCGGGTGGGTGCGCGCGGCGAACCGCGAATGGACCGATACGGAGCGCGGCTCGCACCACGACGCACCGGGGCACTGATGGCGGCGCCAAGCGCTCCGCGTGTCGCCGGCTGGATCATCCCGAGCCCGCGGCGGATCGCCTCCCTCCCGCTCGCGTGGCGTGTCACCGTCGTCACCCTGCCGCTGCTGCTGCTGCTCGCCATGGGCGGCTGGCTCGTGCTTCGCGCGGGCATGCTGACCGTGGCGCCCGGGGCGCGGATCGGTGAGCCCGCGCCATCGTTCGCGCTGGCGGACCTCGACGGCGCCACCGTCCGTCTCGCCGACCTCGCCGGTCGTCCGCTGATCGTCAACTTCTGGGCCAGCTGGTGCGTCCCCTGCGTGGAGGAGTTCCCGCTCCTCGAGGAGGCGCAGCGGGCGCACGGCGCCGAGGGGCTGACGGTGGTGGGGATCGTCGTCAACGACCGGGCCGCCGCCGCGCAGGCCTTCATCGACCAGATGGGAGCATCGTGGACCGCCGCGCTCGACCCGGGCGGCGAAGTGGCGCGTGCCTACGGCATCTACGGGACGCCGGAGACGTTCTTCATACGTCGTGACGGCATCGTCGACGGCCACCAGATCGGCCAGCTGTCGGCGGCAGATCTGGACCGCCAGCTTGCACAGATTCTCGAGGAGGACCGATGACCACGCAACCCCACGCGCCCCGCGAGCAGGCACCGCTCGTCGTCGACACGGTACACGAGCTCCACGCCGATCAGCGCGATCCGCAGCAGCCGGCGCCGCGGCAGAACATCAGCGTCGCGCTGCTGCCGCTGGCACTTGTCGCCTTCGCCGTCTTGGTCTTCGTCGCGGCCGCCTGGACATTCCTCGCCGCCTCCTGATGCGACGCGCAACCGTCGCGGGCGCCCACCCGCCGCGATGACCCCAGGGCCGGCCATCCGGGTCCGCGACCTGCGCAAGGCCTACGGTGGGCACGAGGCACTCAGCGGCATCGACCTCGACATCGCCCGGGGCGAGGTGTTCGCGCTGCTGGGTCCCAACGGCGCGGGCAAGACGACCGCGGTCGAGATCTGCGAAGGGCACCGCACGCGCGACGGCGGAACGGTGGAGGTGCTCGGGTACGATCCGCAGCGCGGCGAGCGCGCCTTCCGCGAGCGCATCGGGATCGTGCTGCAGTCCACCGGTATCGACCCGTACCTGACCGTGCGCGAGACGGTGCAGCTCTTCGCCGGCTACTACCCGCATCCGCGTGACGTCGACGAGGTCATCGCGCTCGTTGGCCTCACCGATGCGGCCGCGCGCCGTGTCCGCACGCTGTCCGGTGGGCAGCGCCGTCGCGTCGACCTCGCCGTGGGGCTCGCCGGCGATCCGGAGCTGCTCTTCCTCGACGAGCCCACGACCGGCTTCGACCCTGCGGCGCGCCGGCAGGCATGGGAGTCGATCCGCGGCCTGCGCGGCCTCGGCACCACGATCCTGCTGACGACGCACTACCTCGACGAGGCCCAGGCACTGGCGGACCGCGTGGCGATCATCGCGGATGGACGGATCGTCGCGACCGGGACGCCCGATACGCTCGGCGCACGCGGCGCCGGAACGACCGAGATCCGCTTCCGCCTCCCGGCCGGCATGGCACCGCCTCCGCTGCCATCGCTCGCGAGCGATGGCGACGCACATCTGCTGACCAGCCACGATCCAACGGCCGATCTCCACCACCTCACCGGCTGGGCCGTCGAACGAGGGATCGCGCTGGAGGGGATTGAGGTCAGCCGGCCGAGCCTCGAGACCGTCTACCTGGCGCTCACCGGGGAGACGGAGGCGGCATGAGCGACATCGGTCTCGCGCTGCGCCAGATCAGGTTCGAACACCGCGCCTTCTGGCGCAATCCGGCGGCGGCGTTCTTCACGTTCGTCTTCCCGCTCATCTTCATGGTCCTCTTCAACACGCTGTTCGGCGGCGGCGACGGACCGCCCGGGCAGCGAGCGGCCGACTTCTTCACCCCGGCCATCATCACGTTCAGCGTCATCAACGCGACCTACACGAGCATCGTGATGCTGGTCGTGGCGGCCCGTGAGCGGGGGCTGCTGAAGCGGGTGCGCGGCACGCCCCTGCCGCCCTGGATCTACCTCGCCGGTCGTGTCGGGCAGGCGGTGAGCGTGGCGCTCTTGCTCGTGGTCATCGTGGCCGCCTTCGGCGCCCTTTTCTACGACGTCGCTGTGCCGTGGAGCCGCCTTCCGGCGCTGATCCTGACCCTCGCCGTGGGCGCCGCCGCGTTCTGCGCCATGGGGCTGGCGGTGACGAGCATCGTCCCCAACGAGGACGCCGCGCCGGCGGTGGCCAACGCGACCATCCTGCCGCTCCTGTTCATCAGCAACGTCTTCATCCCCATCGCCGACGACGCGCCGGCCTGGCTGGATGTGCTGAGCAACATCTTCCCGGCGCGGCATTTCGCTGACGCGATGATGACGATATATGACCCGGCGACGAGCGGCAGCGGGATCGCCGCGGAACACCTCGCGGTGCTGGCGGCGTGGGGACTCGGGGGCCTCGTCATCGCCGCCTGGCGGTTCCGCTGGGAGCCGTCGCGATGAGGGGGCTTGCCATCGCCGCGTAGGATCGTCGCGTCACGCATTGCCGACCGCCCGGCGGCCGACCTACCAATCCAGTCCGACCACTGACCCTGAGGAGGACCGACAGACCGATGTTCGAGCGAGTGGAGACGGGCCGACGACGCCGCCGGCATACCCTTCTGTTGCTCCCAGCCGTCGCCCTCGTGCTCGCCGCGTGCGGTGGCGGTGACGGCGGCGGCGGCGGAGGCGGCCCGGCGACCGCTGCGAAGCTCCACGCGCTCATCGTCAACGCCGCCGAGACGGATGCGGCGGTGACCTACACCGACGCCTCGGGGACGCCGACCGACGAGACGGTCGCGACGTGCTCTGCCAAGGTCCTCGACCTGCCGCTCACCGATCCGTTCACGCTGGCCGTCGATGGCTCCACCATCATCGACTCCAACGAGCTGGCGGCCGGCCTGCCCAACGGCGGGACGAGCGACCTCGTCGTCCAAGTCAAGATCGCGCGCGACGGAACCGCGTCCTTCGACAGCGTCCGCCCGGGTCGCAGCGTCACCCCGCCGGCACGCAGCGCCTACTGTCCCACGCTCCCCGGCTGACGCGCGGGCGACAATTCCGCGGCGCCGTCGGGGATCAGGCCGGCGGCCCCGCCTCCGCGCCGGTCGAGCCCGGCGTCGGGTAGCGCTCAGTCACGTATCCCTCGAGGATGGCGAGGAAGCGCGGCACGATATCGTCACCGCGCAGCGTCTCGGTCTTGGCGCCGTCGACGAAGACCGGCGCCACCGGCTCCTCGAACGTGCCGGGCAGGCTGATGCCGATATCGGCGTGCTTCGACTCGCCCGGGCCGTTGACGACGCAGCCCATGACGGCGACCTTCAGCTCCTCGACGCCGGGCCGCTCCTCGCGCCAGACCGGCATCCGCTCGCGGAGATAGTCCGCCACATCACGCGCCATCTCCTGGAAGAAGGTGGAGGTGGTACGGCCGCATCCGGGACAGGCGCTCACCTGCGGCGCGAAGCTCCGCAGCCCCAGCGACTGGAGGATCTGCTGCGCGACCTGCACCTCCTGCGTGCGGTCGCCGCCGGGCTCGGGTGTCAGCGAGACGCGGACCGTGTCGCCGATGCCGCGCTGGAGCATGATGGCCAGCGCCGCGGAGGAGCCGATGATGCCCCGCGCCCCCATGCCCGCCTCGGTCAGCCCCAGGTGGAGCGGGTAGTCGCAGCGATCGGCGAGCCGTGTGTAGACCTCCACCAGATCCTGCACGCCGGAGACCTTGGCACTGATGATGATCCGATCGTGGCCCATGCCGGTCTCCTCGGCGAGCCGCGCCGAACGGAGCGCAGACTCGATCATCGCCTCGATCATGACCTCGCGGCTGTCGCGCGGCTCCGGGCTGGCGGCGTTGGCGTCCATCATCTCGGTCAGCAGCTGCTGGTCCAGGGAGCCCCAGTTGACGCCGATTCGCACCGGGCGATCGTGGCGCAGCGCGACCTCGATGATCTGGACGAAGTTGCTGTCACGATGCTTCGCGCCGACGTTGCCCGGGTTGATGCGGTACTTGGCAAGCGCGTCGGCCGCGGCCGGATGCTTCGTCAGCAGCAGGTGGCCGTTGTAGTGGAAGTCGCCGATGAGCGGGACGCCCACCCCGAGGCGGTCGAGCTTCTCGCGGATGACCGGCACCGCCATCGCCGCCTGGTCGTTGTTGACGGTGATCCGCACCAGCTCTGAACCGGCGTGCGCCAGCTGCGCCACCTGGATCGCGGTCGCATCCGCGTCGGCGGTGTCGGTGTTCGTCATCGACTGCACCACGATCGGGTGCGCGCCGCCGATCGGGACGTCGCCGACCAGCACCGTGGTCGTCGCGCGGCGGGGGATCATGTGCTGATCGTACCCCGCTGGGCCTTCCGCGTGCCGGGCGCCCGTCGGCGGCGTGCTCCCGGCACGTTCCGTGCAACCCCCAACGAGATCGTGGAGAACGCGCGCGCACCCGCTCCGCTTCGCCCGGCGATCTGGATCGTCGAGGACGAGCCGCCGGCCGCCGAGCTGGCCGTGGAGCTGTGCACCGCCAGCGGCGCCGATCCCAGTGTCTTCCGCAGTGCGCTCCCGTTCCTGCGTGCCTTTCGCGAGGCCTCGTCGCCCAGGGCGATCGTGCTCGACTGGCGGCTCGAGCACGAGCTCTCGGCGGCGCTCTTCATGGCGACGCGGCATCGGTTCCCGCGCATGCCGGTGATCTACTGGACCGGCAGCCCCAGCATCTCGCTGCCGGCGATGATCCGCGACGACCCCTGCACGCGGATCATCGACAAGGCCGGCGGCGCCGGCACCTTCGAAGAGGCGCTGAGCTGGGCACTCTCGCAGGACGACGACACGAGCGACGAAAGGTGACAGACCGATGGGCATGATCGACGCGTTCAAGGTGCCGGACGAGCCGCACGAGGATGAGCCGGACGAGTTGACACCCGACACCCTGCCGATCGATGACATCGAGCGGCCGCACGACGGAGAGCGGGATGCCGATGCGCCGGACGCCGCCGCGGAACCCGCGGAGAAGGACCTCGACGAGCCTGGCGCCGACCGCACGCCTCGCCCCTGAACCCCCGCCGACGGTCATGCGGCCGTCATACGGCGGCGCTACCGTCGGAGCATGACCTTCCCATCGCGACGCGGCGTGGCAGCGGCGCTCGCGCTCGCGCTGCTCACCGCCTGCGGAGCCGCCACGTCGTCGCCACCGCGTGCGACGCCGCCCGCGGTCACGGCGACGTCGAGCACGGCGACCGCGGGCGACACGGTATCGGCATCGCCGCCAGCCGCGACGACCGCCGCGAGCAGCAGCGATGCGCCCGCGGCGCTGACCAGCGACCCGCTGCACCGCATCGAGCTGTTCGACGTCACGAGCGGCACGACGCTCACGCTCGGCGCGCTCGCCGCCGAGAAGCCGCTCCTCGTCGAGACGATGGCGATCTGGTGCAGCAACTGCCGCTCGCAGATGCACCAGGTCACTGACGCGCATGCCGCCGCCGACTTTCACTCGGTCTCGATCGACGTCGACCCGTACGAGGAGCCGGCCGATCTCGCCGCCTACGCCGCCGCGCAGGGCTATGACTGGGCGTTCGCAAAGGCGAACCCGGACGTCGCGGCCGCACTGCGCGAGCGTTTCGGTACCGCCGTCCTCAATCCGCCGGGGATGCCCAAGCTGCTCTTCCGTCCCGATGGCAGCGTCGAGCTGCTGCCGCTCAACGACGAGCTCTCGGCCGACGAGATCGCCGCGCTCGTAGCGGGGTAGGTCGGGCGTGGGCGAGCTGCTCGGTGCCGTGGCGCTCGGGGTGGGCGCCACCATCACACCCTGCATTCTGCCGCTCTATCCCGCCTTCCTCGCGTACCTGACCGGCGGCGGCGCGCCGCCACTCGGATCGGACGGCAACGCCGCCATCCCGCGCACCGCGCTGCCGCCGCTCCTCGCCGCAACGCTCGTCTGGGCCGGCGTCGTCAGCGGCATGGTCCTCATCGGCGCGCTGTTCGCGGCCTTCTCCGCGTCGCTGACGCCCTTCATCGGGGTCGTGCTGCCGATCGCCGACGGGATCCTCATCCTGCTCGGCCTGCTCCTGCTCGCCGGTCGCAACCCGTTCGCCCGCCTGCCGCAGCTCGCGCCGGGCTCCTTCGGGCGTGGCGCGCCGGCCATTGGCGCCTTCGGCTACGGGCTGGCGTTCGCGCCCATCGCGCTGCCGTGCAGCGGCCCGTTCCTGGTCGGGATCTTCGCCTTCAGCCTCACGCTCGGCGACGTCGTGGAGCAGCTGCTCTTCTTCCTCGCCTTCGGCATCGGCTTCGGGCTGCCGCTGTTCGTGCTCGGCCTGCTCGGACAGTCACGCGGCGCCCAGCTGGCGCGGGCCCTCGTCCGCTGGGAGCGGCCGCTGCAGCTCGTCGTCGGGGCGGCGCTCGTGGCGGTGGGGACGTGGGACCTGTGGCAGAACCTCGGCTGATTCGCGGCGAAGTGTTGATGGGCGTACGGTCTGGCGCGGGAACTGCTTTCCCAGCGTGGTTGCGGTGACCTGTCGGCGGCAGGCGAGCGTGAACGACGACGCCATGCGCCGCTCGTGCGCGCACGGCGCCGACACAGCAGCGAAACTGCTCCTGCGGCCCGATTCAGGTGCAATGCCGCTGGCCTGTCATCGGGTCGGGCTCCCCGCGCTCGATGCTCGCGGTCGGGTGCGTGGCGTGGGGCCTCGGACGGGTGGCCCTCGGATGCTCCCTCGCGCGGCATCGCTCGACGCATTCGCTATGCTGGATCTGACATGACCGCCACCGTTCCGCCGACCACCGACACAGCCCAGCACCAGCACACCGACGAGCGATACCGCAAGGTGGCGATCATCGGGTCAGGCCCCGCCGGGCTCACTGCCGCCATTTACGCGGCACGCGCCAACCTGGAGCCGATGGTGCTCGCCGGCAACGTGCCGATGGGCCAGCTGATGATCACCAGCGACGTCGAGAACTATCCCGGCTTCCCGCACGGCATCCAGGGACCCGAGCTGATGCAGCAGTTCCGCGAGCAGGCGGAGCGCTTCGGCTCGACGATCGTTGACAAGGACGTCACGCGTGTCGACTTCAGCGAGCGCCCGTTCCGGATGTGGATCGGCGACGACGAGTACCGCGCCGACAGCGTGATCGTTGCGACCGGCGCCTCGGCGCTGTGGCTCGGCCTGCCGTCGGAGGAGGAGTTCCGCGGTCGCGGCGTCAGCGCCTGCGCCACCTGCGACGGCTTCTTCTTCCGCGGTCGCGAGGTCGCGGTGGTCGGCGGGGGCGACACGGCGCTCGAGGAGGCGACGTTCCTCACCCGCTTCGCCGACAAGGTGACGATGCTCGTCCGCCGCGACGCGTTCCGTGGGTCGAAGATCATGCAGGAGCGCGCCGAGCGCGACCCCAAGATCGAGATCGTCTGGAACAGCGAGGTGACCGAGGTGAAGGGGGAGATGACGGTCAACGCGGTCACGGTGCGTGACACGGTCACCGGCGCGACGAGCGAGCTGCCGGTGCAGGGGATGTTCGTGGCCATCGGCTACAAGCCGAACACCGACCTCTTCGCCGGGCAGCTGCGGGTGGGGGAGGGCGGCTACCTCGAGGTGATCGGCGAGACCGGATCGGGGATCGACGGCGTGTTCGTGGCCGGCGATGTCCACGACCATCGGTACCGGCAGGCAGTCACTGCCGCCGGCGACGGGTGCAGGGCCGCGATCGATGCCGAGCGCTGGCTCGCCTCGGTCGGCGAGATCGAGCTCGAGACCGCCACGAACTGGTAGCCGACTGGGGATTGCGGCGGGGAGATCTGTCGCGGCGGCGGCTGCGGTCGCTCTCGGATTGTGGGGAGCTGGACGGCCTCCCTGGCGGTGGCCAGGGCCCGGCAGGGCGCGCGCGACTTGACGTATGTCGTCGGAGTCAGCGGTTGACCCGACGCCGGCTTCTGGATTGACAACTGCGTCGGTGGTTGCCGTTAGCCGGCCGTCGGCGCGTCGAGGCGCTCCGTCCCCGGAACCGCGGAGCGTGATCTGGCCTCGCAGCGGTGCCATGGCACCCCCGGATCCGGCTAACGCGAATCAGGAACGCATATGGCGAGTCGGCACGGCTCGGTTGGGACGTGACGGCCGGGTCGTGCTGGCGGCACGCTTCGCGGCCGCCGCCACCGCCACGGCCACCGCCCGGGCCTTCGGTTGAAACGACATCGGAGTGCGTCAGGCTGGCTCGCCGTCGCGCGCCCCGACGCGCCCGCCGGCACGCGGCGGATCGGCCCGCAACGCGTCGATGAGCGCCCGGTCGTAGCGGCCACCGTCGCGCAGGTGCTCGAGCGTCGTGCGCCAGTTGGTCCCGTCCGGCGCGCCGAAGGCGACCGCGAGCTCGCGCCGCGCCTCGTCGATCCGCGCATTGGTCGCGTGATCGGGCGTGGTCCAGAAGACGAGCTCCGTGGCGTCGGGGGCCACGCGCGGGCGGCGGCGTAGCGATCCGCCGCGGAGTCGCCGGCCTGCGACGTCACCTAGCCCAGCCAGCTCCCCATCCGCGGATCCCATGGGCGCACGCTGACCGTGAGCAGGGCAGACCGGACCGATGCATCGGTCGCACCCAGCGCCTCGGCCGCGGCGAGGTCCTCGACCTCGACGATCGCCATGCCCACCGGATCGGTCGAGCCGTCGGCGTAGGGTCCGCCGGCCCGCAGCACGCCGTCGGCGGCGAGACGGCGCATGAAGTCGAAGTGGTCCCTCACCCCATGTTGCTCCGGATATGGGACACCGGGCTCCCAAGCGCTGCCCGGCCGGTGGGCCATGACGAAGAGCGGCATCAGAGCGCCTCCGAGGTGCCGGTGAGGAGCGTATCGGCGATGGCGCGGTCGATCCGTCCGCCGTCTCGCATGTGCTCCAGGGTCGCGCGCCAGTTGGCCCCGTCCGGCGCCCCGAAGGCGACCGCGAGCTCACGCCGCGCCTCGTCCATTCGCGCGCTGGTCGCGTGATCGAGCGCGGTCCAGAAGACGAGCTCCATGGCTTCGGGCGCCATCGCGCGGGCGGCGGCGTAGCGAACCGCCGCGGAGTCGCCCGCCTGCGCCGCGTCACCCTCGTCGTCGAGAAGGTTGTAGGCGCGGTCGATCTCCACGATCCGCCGCAGCTCCGGGACCGGTTGGTCGTGATCCTCGACGCGCAGGTCCATGGTGCGTCCGCGCCATGCCGCGCCGTGGGGAGCGGCGTCTACGATCTGGATCGCCGCCGACTGCCGGCCGCGGACGTCGCCGCCGTGCGCCTCCGCTGCCTCCAGCGCGCGCAGCAGCTGCTCCCAGAACGGCACGCCCTCGTCCCGGGCCGCCTCGAAGGCGGGTGCCATCGACGACCACACCTCGTTGTTGGCGAGCAGGTTGCCCTGAACGGTATAGCCCTCGCCGACCCGATGGCCGCAGGCGAGGATGCATGACGCGCCGGTGTGCGCGGCCGTGCGGCCCTGGACATCCACGACGCCCAACTGGCGCTGCGCCGCGCCCGGGTCGCCGGCGACCAGCGCCGCCACGATCCGCTCCGCCTCCCAGCCGGC
>JBBRWZ010000027.1:0-28998 GCA_038248895.1 Candidatus Limnocylindria bacterium
TCGGGATGGGCCGAGCCGAAGTTGCGCGCGATGTTGGAATCGGTGTCGCTGCCCTTCTGGTGGCCGATCACCATCACCGGTCGGCCGTCGAGCTGGGCAGGTCCGCCGACGATGGCCGGGTCGTCGCGGAAGGCGCGGTCACCCGCGAGCTCGGTGAAGTCGGTGAAGATGCGCGATACGAGGTCGAGCGTCCGCGGGCGCTGCGGATGGCGCGCGAGCTGCACCCGGCGCCATGCCTCGGCCGCCTCGGTCTCGGTCGGTGGCGAGGCCGCGACGCGCTCGGCCACGGTCGCGACGGTGTCGTCGACGGTGATCATCGGTCCGCCTCGACGCCGGCGCCGGAGGTCCGCCGCGACGGGACGGGATGATCACCGTTGGTCGGAGGCGGGCCGTCGATGCCGATCGTCTCGCTGACGGCCCCGCCGACTCGCTCGGCGAAGCCGGAGAGGACGCCCATGGGTCCACGCGGCGTCCGATCCAGCTCGTCCGCCCCGGCACTGCGCACGGGGAGCAGCGTCAACAGGCGCCCGAGCGTGGCGCGCAGCTCGGCTCGCGCCACGACGAGATCGACGAAGCCATGATCGCGCAGGAACTCCGCGCTCTGGAACCCGTCCGGGAGCTCCTCGCCCACGGTGCCGGATGCGACGCGGGCGCCGGCGAAGCCGATGAGCGCCTTCGGTTCAGCCACGACGACGTCGCCGAGGCTCGCGAAGCTGGCCAGGACGCCGCCGGTCGTGGGATCGGTGAGGACGCTGATGAACGGAATGCCCTCCGCATCGAGCCGTGGCAGCGGAGCGGTCGTCTTCGCCAGTTGGAGCAGCGACAGCGTCCCCTCCTGCATCCGCGCGCCGCCGGATGCGCTGACGACGATCGCTGGCACGCGCTCCGCCAGCGCGCCCTCGAGGCAGCGCGCCACCTTCTCGCCCACGACGCTGCCCATGCTCCCACCCATGAAGCGGAAATCGAACAGACCGATGGCGACGCGGTGGCCCTCGATGCGGCCGAATCCCCACACCGCCGCCTCCGCCAGCCCGGTCTTGACCCGCGCCGCCTCGAGCCGATCCGCGTATGCCTTGGCGTCGTGGAAGCCGAGCGGATCCACCGATTCGAGGCCCGGATCGCGTTCCTCGAAGGTGTCGTGATCGAGGAGCAGGTCGATCCGCTCCCCCACCGAGATGCGGAAGTGATGGCCACAGGTGGGGCAGATGCGATGGTTGCGCTCGAGCTGGCGGTTGAAGACCTGCTGCTCGCAGTCCGGGCATTTCGTCCACGCGCCGGCAAGCCCGGAGCGGCGACGGCTGAACGGAAACTTGATCGGCAATCGAGTCTCCCGCTACCGGTGCAGCAGTCGATGCGACGCGCCGCCATGCCGACGGCCGGTGCGCCACACGGCGTAGGCAGTGACGCCCACGCCGACGGCGGCCGAGGAGACGGCGCCGGCGGCGATGAGCCGGCCGCGCGGCGATCCGACGGCGCGCAGCGTCCGCTCGCCGAGCCCGGGCGCGTGCAGGCGCCCCGCCAGCCCAGCCTGGAACCGGATGCCAGTCGGAACCGGCGTGAGCGTCTCGCGCAGCAGCTGCGCCACGTGCAGCGCGGGTCGCAGCGTCACGTCGACGGCGATGGGATGGCCGGCGATGAGCGCGTCGACCGCCTCGTCGAGGCGATCGGCGGCAGTTCGATCAGTTGGCATGGGCAGGATGGGAAGCAGCCGTTACGGGACGTTCATCCTATCCAAACACCGGCATCCGCGGATCGTTACCGATCCAACCGTGCGGCCAGCTCGCGCAATGCCCGATGCAGCAGCACGCGGACGGCGCCCGGGGATCGGTCGAGCACCTCGCCGACCTCGGCCGACGACATCCCATCCACGAAGCGCAGCAGCACCACGCGGCGTCGATCCTCGGGCAGATCGCGAACGGCGCGCAGCACGCGGCGCGCCTCCTCCGCACGCGCGACGAGCGTCGCGGGATCGGCATCCGGAGCCGGAGCGTCCCAGCGGTCCGGCAGCGGCTCGGTGTGGCGTCGCCGGCGGGTGCGCATCGCGTTGCTCGTCGTGTTGTGCGCGATGCGGAAGAGCCACGCTCGGAAGCCGGCCCCGGTCGGGCGATAGCCATCGAGCGCCCTGAGGGCGGCCAGGAATGTCCGCTCCGTTGCGTCCTCCGCGTCGTGGTGGTCGCCGAGCTCGTAGAACGCGTAGGCGTAGACGCGGTCCAGGTAGCGCCGGTAGAGCACGTCGAACGCGTCGTGGTCGCGCTGCGCGTCGCGCACCGCCGCGGCATCGGGGTCGGCGCGTGGCACGAGGGCGACGGCCTGCCGCGCGGCGCTCACGCCGGCACCTCGGTTGCGGCGCGGAGCCGCACCACCTCGCCGTACCCGAGCGCGACCCGGCCCCGATCGGTGTCGAGCAGCAGCGATCCGTCCGCCGCGATGCCGGCGACGCGCCCCGCCACCATCGCGTCACCGGCGTCGACGGTCACGAACCTGCCGTCGAGCCAGGACGCCGCCCGCAACCGTGCGATGGGGCTGGCGCCGCCCTCGAGCGCGGCAACCTCCCGCTCGAGCGCGTCGAGCAGACGGCGCAGCAGCGCCACGCGATCGACACTCGCCCCCGACAGCTCGCCGAGCGACGTGGCGCCACCGCGAATTTCGTCCGGCATCGCATCGCGCGACCAGTCCGCGTTGATGCCGGTGCCGATCACCGCCTCCGCGAGGCGGCCCTCGACCACGGACGTCTCGATCAGCAGCCCCGCGACCTTCGCCCCGTCCCCGGGTGCCACGAGGTCGTTGGGCCAGCGGACCGCGAGGTCGGCCACCGCGCCGCACGCATCCCGCACGGCGAGCGCCGCCGCGGCCGCCAGCAGCCCCGCGTCCGCCGCGGCCAGCCGCGGCCGCACCCCCACCGAGCACATGAGGCTGGCGCCGGCCGGGGAGAGCCACGTGCGGCCACGCCGGCCACGCCCGGCCGTCTGGAGGTCGGTGACGACGGCCACGCCCTCGGTCCCCCCCTCGAGCAGGGCGCGGGCGCGGTCGTTCGTCGAGCCGATCCGGGCGTGGAACTCGACCGACCGGCCGATCCGGCGACGTTCGTCGGCGGCGGCGGTCCAGGTCGCGGCGGGCTCATCGGTCGTAGGCATGAACGCTGACGATTCTACGGTGTCGACCGGCGACGGCCGGTCGAGCTGAGCCGGACGATGGCTGCGGTACACTCGACGCCGCTCATGACCCAGACCGCCACCGAGACCGCTCCGGGCCGCCCAGTGGCACGCGAGCGGGTCTTCTCCGGGATCCAGCCGTCCGGCGCCTCGCACCTGGGCAACTACCTCGGTGCGCAGGTGAACTACGTGGCGCTCCAAGACCGATACGAGGCGATCTACGCCATCGTCGACCTCCACGCGCTCACCACGGTCCATGACGGGGAACGGCTCCGGCAGCTGAGCCACGAGATGGTGCTCGACCTCCTCGCCGTCGGCCTCGACCCGGAGCGCTGCGCGCTGATCCGGCAATCCGACTTTCCCGAGCACAGCGAGCTGACCTGGATCTTCAACACCTGCGTGCCGGTCACGTGGGCCGAGCGCAATCCGACGTACAAGGAGGCGCGCGAGGATGGCAAAGAGAACAGCCTCGGGCTGCTCGAGTACCCGATTCTGCAGGCGTCGGACATTGTCATCTACAAGGCCAGCCGCGTTCCGGTCGGCAAGGACCAGGCGGCCCACCTCGAGATCAGTCGCGAGATCGTTCGCGCCTTCAACCGCCGCTATGCGCCCGACGCGCCCATCTTCCCCGAGCCGCAGCCCGAGTTCACCGAGGTCCCGGTCGTGCTCGGCATCGACGGCGCCCGGAAGATGAGCAAGAGCGCCGGCAACACGATTCCCATCTTCGCCGCACCCGATGAGATCCGACGACTGGTGATGAGCATGGTCACCGACCCACAGCGCATCAAACGCTCCGACCCCGGGCGCCCCGAGGTGTGCAACGTGTGCCAGCTGCATCGCTTCTTCGGCGGCGACTACCTGCAGATCCAGGACGGCGAGCGAACCGCCCGCACCGGCTGCGTCGACACGAAGCAGCTGCTGGCTGATCGGATCATCGAGCGCTTTGCACCGATGCGCGCGCGGCGCGAGGAGCTGACCGCACAGCCGGGCATCGTCGAGGAGGTCCTTGCCGCCGGGCGCGACAAGGTGCGCCCGATCATCGACGAGACGATGCGCGAGGTGCGCGACGCCGTGGGCATCGGTCCGCGCCGGGTTCGGGGCGGCTAGCACCCGCGATGGAGCCGCGCACGACCCGTGTCGAGCTCGGAGCCGGCGGCATCGGTCCGCGCGAGCGGCGCTGGCTCGTCGCCTTCCTCGTCACCGGCACCGCGCTCTTCGCCGTCCTCCTCGGCGGCTACGCGCTCGAGGTGCTCGGCCGCTTCAGCGGCATCCTGCTGATCCTCTTCCTCGCCTGGCTCCTCGCGTTCGTCATCAGCCCGCTGGTGAGCGGGCTGCAGCGCTCGCTGGGACTCGGACGCGGGCCGGCGGCGGCAATCGTGTACGTGGCGACGCTCATCGGTCTGGGATTCATCCTCTTCTACACCGGCGCCGCCATCACGCAGCAGCTGAGCGAGCTCACCGCCGGCTTTCCCGACAAGGCGAACGAGATCGAGGCGACCCTCGCCGGCCTCCAGCAGTCGCTCCAGTTCGGTCGCCTCGAGATCAACCTCGTGCAGATGTTCGAGACGGTGCAGGACCAGGTCGGGTCGCTCGGTGCCCAGCTCTTCGACCAGATCGAGGCGATCGCGGGCGTCACCGTGTCGGCGCTCGGCTCGCTCATCCTCATCCTCATCCTCTCGCTCTACATGGTGGTCGACCGCGACCGAATCCTGAACAAGCTGAACCGGACGATTCCGAATCGGTACAAGGACGAGCTCGCCATCTTCGAGCGGAGCGTGGCACGTGCCTTCGGCGGCTTCCTCCGGGCACAGCTGATCCTGGCGGTCATCCAGGCGGTGCTGGTGGCCGTGGTCGGCACGCTGTTCGGCATCCCCTTCCTCTTCCTGGTGGCGACCCTCTCGTCGCTGCTGATGCTCATTCCCTTCTTCGGCCCGCCACTGGCGCTCGTGCCGCCCATCGTGGCCGCGCTCATCTATTCCGACGGCGTCATCCCGGTTGCGATCATCCTGCTCGTCACCCAGACGGTCCTCGTCAACTGGCTGCAGCCGCGGCTGATGCAGGGCGCGCTGGGCCTGCACCCGCTCCTCGTCCTCGTCGGACTGCTGGTCGGGTCGACGGTGGCCGGCGTCTGGGGCGCGCTGTTCGGCATTCCGGTGATCGCCGTCGTCAACGTGTTCCTCAACTATTTCCTCTTCCGTGCGGTCCCGAACACGTCGCTGCCCGACACCGAGCAGCTGGCGGACGTGCCGGAGGGGACCATGGTCACCATCCAGAAGGAGCAGCTCGTCGACGACACGCACCCGCATATTCGCGTGCATCGCTCATTGCGGGCTGACGGCAGCGAGCAGGTGGAGCTGGAGGTGGCGGATGGCCCGCCACCGGTGCGCACGGAGCGCGGCGACCTGCCGGGGACCTGACCCTGGCGCGCCGAACCGGAGCGTGCCTTCGATGAATCGCGGATGTGACGCCCCGCGCCGGTCCTGGGCTACCCCTGTTCGATTCATCGAGGCGCCTGGCGCCTGAGGGGGCGTTGCCAGGCCCCCAGGCTACCCACGTACCGATGAATCGTCCGCACGACGCCTCAACCCGCCGTCAGGCGTCAATCCCCCGATTCATCGGCGGAGTGGAGGCCCCCGCCGAGCGGGGGCGCCTCGAGGACGAGGTGCGTCCGACCATGCGAGTCGACCGACCGGATCACGGCCACCCCGAAGACGTCGCGCACCAGATCCGGCGTCAGCACCGCCTCCGGCGGACCCTCGGCGCGGAGCACGCCTCCGTCGAGCACCACCACCCGGCTTGCGAGGCGTGCCAGCGCCAGGTCGTGGAGCACGGCCACCGCCGCCAGGCCGCCGGCGCACAACCGCAGCACCGTCCGCAGCAGGGCGAGCTGATGGGCGAGATCCAGGTGCAGCGTCGGCTCGTCCAGCAGCAACAGCTCCGGCTCCTGCGCGAGCGCCATGGCGACCAGCACGCGCTGCCGCTCGCCCCCGGAGAGCTCGCCCACGGACCGATGCGCCAGCTCCGCCACATCGGCCTCCCGCAGCGCGCGCGCGACCGCCGCCTCGTCGCCGGGGGCGGCGCCGAACCTGCCTCGCGCGTACGGCGCGCGACCCATCTCGACCACCTCGGCGACCCGGAAGCCGGACGGCAGGTCGACGTGCTGCGGCAGCACCGCCACGCGCCGCGCGACGTCGAGACGCCGCCACGCGGCGAGGGGCCGGTTGCCGAGCCGCACCTCCCCACGCGACGGGCGCAGCGTGCCGGCGAGGAGGCGCAGCAGCGTCGTCTTGCCGCTCCCGTTCGTGCCGAGCAGGGCCAGCAGCTCGCCCGGCCGCACGGCCAGGTCGATGCCGCGCAGCACCGGGCGGTCGGGGCGGAAGGCGAACGCCAGATCCCGCGCCTCGAGGATGGCGGCTGCCGTGACGGTCACGTCGACAGCGCCCGCGAACGACGCAGCAGGACGATGAAGAACGGGGCGCCGAGGAGCGCCGTGACGATGCCGACCGGGATGCCGCCGGCGACGCGCGCCCCGGTATCGGCCAGCGCGAGCAGCGCGGCCCCGCCGAGCGCCGATGCCGGCAGCAGGAGCCGGTGGTCGCCGCCGAGCGCCAGGCGCAGCAGGTGCGGCACGACCAGGCCCACGAAACCGATGGTGCCGGCAACCGCCACCGCGGCGCTCGTGGCGAGGGTCGCGAGCATCGTGAGCGCCAGCTTCTCCCGTTCCACGTCGACGCCGAGGTGCGCCGCCTGCTCATCTCCGAGGAGCAGGAGGTTGAGGCGGCGCCAGCGCAGCAGCAGCGCGACGGCGGCGAGGACGACGAGCGGCGTGGCGAGCGCGAGGTCGCTCCACGAGGCGCCGCCGAGCGATCCCATCAGCCAGCCGAAGATGGCACCGAGGCGGTTGCCGGAGAAGAACATCAGCAGCGCGGTCGCGGCCGCCAGCACGCTCGAGACGGCGTAGCCGACGAGGAGGAGCGTCACCACCGGCACGCGACCGCCGGTGCGGGCGACGCTGTACACGAGCAGGACGGAGCCGAGGCCGCCGCCGAATGCGAGCAGCTGCGCCAGGCCGATCCCCAGCCAGGCCGTCCCCGCGCCCACGGCGAGGGCCGGCACGAGCACCGGCACCATGAGCCCCGCCACCGCCCCCAGGCTGGCGCCGGCCGCGGTTCCGATGACGTACGGATCGGCGAGTGGATTGCGCAGCAACGCCTGGAAGACGACGCCGGCGGTGGCGAGGCCGCCCCCGACGACGAGCGCGGTCACCGCCCGCGGGAGCCGCAGCTCCCAGACGATCTGCTCCGCGCCGGGCGACCAGGTCACCGGCAGCGGCAGTCCCATGCGGTGTGCCAGGATCGCGGCCGCATCCCAGGGACCCGCCAGCTCGCTCGTGCCGAGGCCCACCGCCACGACCAGCGCCACCACCACGAGCAACGTCCCGCCACCGAGGACCATCGCGGTCCGGGTGAGCGACGGCCCGCCGACGTGCGGCAGGACGCCGACGCTGGCAGCAGGAGTGGCGGCGGCGGCGGCGGCGGCGCGCATCGGTCTCAGACGTCAGCGGCTGAAGATCTCGGGATGGATGGCGCGCGCCAGCGCGGCGAGGCCATCGGTCACGCGTGGTCCGGGACGCGTGATGACGACATC
The DNA here is from genome assembly GCA_038248895.1 of Candidatus Limnocylindria bacterium. Lineage (GTDB taxonomy): Bacteria > Chloroflexota > Limnocylindria > QHBO01 > QHBO01 > JAICQM01. The sequence continues at coordinate 7,800 of JBBRWZ010000027.1, forward strand.
CTCCGTGACGACGCTGATGCGGTCATGCTCGACCGCCGATAACGCCGCCCAGCCGGGACGCGCCACGACGGTGTCGCGCGTGATGGTCGTGTCGTACGCGCCGTCGCCGAGGAGGATCACCTCCGGGTCGGCGGCGATGAGGTCCTCCTCCGCGATGCTGGTCGTGACCGCATCACCGGTGATTGGGTCGCCACCGGCGAGCTCGATCAGCGAGGCCAGGAACGAATCCTCGCCAGCGGTGTAGATCTGGCCCTCGAAGAGGCCGACCTCGTAGAAGACGCGCGGAGCGTGGGCCCCCGCGACCGCATCGGTCACCGCGGCGACCTCGTCACGCATGCGGCTCAGCTGCGCCTCGGCGACGGTGGCGTTGTGGACCGCGTCGCCGACGAGCTCGATGTCGGCGTAGATCTCGTCGAGCGTCTGCGGGTAGAGCACCATGACGGTCAGCCCGAGGTCGTCGAGCTGCGCGATGACGTCATCCGGCGTGATCCCGTTGCCGGCCGCGAGGACGAGGTCGGGCTCGGCCGCGACGACCTTCTCGACGTCGACCTGTGCGCCAACCACCACGTGCTCCACCGCGGTGACCTGCGTCGGGTAGTCGTCAAAGTCGGTGACGCCCACCAGGGCGTCGCACGCGTCGACGGCGCAGGCGATCTCCGTGTTGGACGGCGCGAGACTGACGATGCGGCGAGGGGCCGCCGCGAGCGTCACGCTGCGTCCGGCGTCGTCGGTGAGCGTGAGCGGGAACGCGGCGCTCGGTTCGGGCGTCGCCGTCGCCGTTGGCGGCGAGGCGGTCGCGTCGGCGACGGGAGGCGAGGCCGAACCGGCGTCAGCGGCCGGCCCGCAGGCGGCCAGGACGGCGGCGAGAAGTGCGACGAGGATGGCTGGCGGTGCGCCGCGTGCGCGGAGTGCCATGGGTGATGCCGTTCCCTTTCTCTCGAGGGTCGTGACATCGCGACATGGCTGGTCGACCTGGCTCCCGGATCATGCCGTGCGGGGCACGGCTCCGGATACAGTTGCGGGACAGCGCCGGCATCGCACCGGCTTCGCCATTTGCCCACCGGCCTTTCGGCGGCGGCACCCGTCGCGGTCTTCAGTTGGTGCTCCGGATGCTACCAGACCGATGTCACGGCGCCCCTCCGCGCCCACGGCGATACATCGCGGATTCCGACACGACGGCCCGCGCGAGAGCGGTTCCGCCGATACATCGGCGTCGCGGAAGCGCAAGCGCCACGGCTGTGCGCCGGTCACGCGCGCCAGTCACCGATACATCGGCGTCGCGCGACGCGAAGCGGGCAGCGGGCGGCTTTCCGCCGATGGGTCGACGCCAGCCGCCGCACGGCCTGTGCTATCCGCGGGGCGGTTCAGGCGGGCGCGCCGACCTCCTCGCGAGCGGAGCCGTAGAGCGGAGTCTCACGGGCCACATCGGTGAGCATCGGGTCGAGCATCTTCTGGACCGCCAGCGTGTGAACGCAGCCGCCGGCCGACTCGAAGAGATGGCAGTCGCAGTGCCAATGATCGTGGTCGAGTGTCACGGTGTGGGGTCCGTTGTCGCCGGCGAAGCTCGCTTCAAAGCGGTGGAGCTTCACGCGGTCCGGCTCGTGCGCGTAGCGCATCGCCTTCTCGACCTTGCCGATCATGCTCGAATGCACGTCGCTCTCCTCCATGCGGTGGGCGCCGGCACGACCCGGCGCCGCATTCTGTGGTGGCGCCTCAGTCGCTACTCGTCGCCCTCGCGAGCCGCTCCTTGAGCATCGAGAGCAGTGTAACCGGCGTTGGATCGGTCTGGTAGAGGATCGCGAGATAGACCGATACCAGATCCCCGTACGCGACCGCCGACATCGCCCGTGCCAATGGTGACGGACCCTCCGCCCAGACAGTCGTCCGGCTCGTGGCTCGCTCGCCGAGCAGCTCCGCCACCACGCGGTAGCGCTCCGCAATCGCCGGCGGCTCCTGTGGGTCGCGCACCTCGACGACCGCCACCGCATCGGCCAGGTCGCGCGGGTTGTAGCTGCCCTCGATGGCGTTGTGGTTCGCCTCTGGCATCGGCTCCCAGCTGGCCCACGCCTTGGCATTCTCGTTGAGCTGCGTCTTCCAGCGATGCGCGACGGGCGCCATGACCCCCGCGCCGTAGATCACCGCGACGCGGCCGAAGAGCTGCCAGGCGAGCTGCTTGGCCGGGTTCGCATCGGTATCGACGCCCGGACCCATGCGCTCGAGGATCGATTCGAGCGCCTCCACCGCCGGCCCGAACGGATCGGGGTCGTCGAGCAGCCCGGCGCGCACGAGGAGCTCATGGGTGAGCCCGACGCCAAAGCCCACCGCGGCGCGCGGCTGGCCCGGGGCGCGGTAGAGCAGGAGCGGCTCGCCCGCCACCGATGCGGACTGGCCGAGCCGGCCGCCGGTGGTGATCACCGCCATGGGCGCGCCGCGGCGCCGTGCCGCGGCAACGGCCGCCAGCGTCTCCGCCGTCTCACCGCTGTGGGACGCGGCGACGACGAGCGTCCGTTTCCCCGCCCAGGCCGGCAGGTCGTAGTCGCGCTGCACGACCAGCGGCACGCGCAGCCGCGGGCCGGCGATCCCGGCCACCAGCTCGGCGCCGATCGCCGACCCGCCCATGGCGAGCACGAGCACGCTGTCGACGTCGCCGAACCGATCCGGAACCTCGACCGCCGCCGCCACGCGGCGCGCCTGCGCCATCTGGCGTGGCAGCTCCCGCACGCGGCCCAGCATGTCCGATGGATCGATGCGCGCGAGGACGGCCGGGTCGTCGAGCGTGATCGCCTCGTCGAGCTGCGGCGGCGCGTCGGGATCGAGACCGGCCTCGTCCGCCTCGTAGTCCTCCGGGTTTCGGCCGGGCTCGTCGTCGGCGTGCTTGTAGCCGAAGAAGTCGCGTGCGTCCATCTTCCCCTCCTAGGCCCTGGCCGGAACGCCGGCGATGCGGCGGCCCTCGGCGAGGAGCGTCTCCACGTCGTCGGGGCTCCGCGCCTCGACGTACACGCGCAGCAGCGCCTCCGTCCCGCTGAAGCGGATGAGGAGCCACGACCCATCCTCGCGGTAGAACTTGAAGCCGTCGCCCGTGTCGAGGTCCTTGCGCTCGACGACCGGCTGGCCCGCCAGCGCGTCGGGTGCCTCGGACGCGAGCCGCGCGAGCGTATCGGTCTTCACCTGGTCGTAGCCCTCGCGCTGGAAACGGATGTCAATGCGGTCGTAGTAACTCGGCCCCGCCAGCGCCTGGAGCTCGGCGAGCACCTCGGACGCCTGCCTGCCTTTGGCGAGCCACAGGTCGAGCAGGAAGAGGCCGGACGCGAGCCCATCGCGCTCGGGGATGTGCATCCCGAACCCGAAGCCACCAGATTCCTCGCCACCGATGACCGCGCTCGTCTCCGTCATCTTCGGACCGACGTACTTGAACCCGACCCCGGTCTCGTAGGCCTGCGTGCCGTAGATCTCGGCCAGCCGCTTGGCCATGGACGTGGTCGTGACGGTGTAGACGGCGGGACCGATCTGCTTCCGCACGTCGAGCAGGTACCAGTACAGCAGCCCGTAGACCTGGAGCTGGTTGACGAAGACCCCCTCCTGGGTCGCCATCCCGACGCGATCCGCGTCGCCATCGAAGGCAATGCCGAAGTCCGCGCCCCAGCGCGGGATCTCGGCCAGCCACTCGTCCACGTTGGGCCGGATCGGCTCGGGGTTGAGGCCGCCGAAGTACGGGTTACGCTCCGTGTGCAGCTCCCGAATCGTGAGCGCGCCGTCGCCGAGCAGGCGCGTGAACCAGCCGGCGCCCGAGCCGTAGAGCGGCTCGACCAGGACACGCTTCCGCGCGGCTCGGATGCGCTCGATGTCGACGATGCTGGCCAGCTGGTCGCGGAAGCGCGGATAGGGATCGAACGTCTCCACGAGGCCGGCAGAGCGCGCGTCCTCGTAGGCGCGCAACGGCGGGAGATCGTCGTCGGCGCGACGATCCATGGTCGCCTCGATGGCGCCGAGCATCTCCGGCGCGGCTGCGCCGCCGGTGTCGGCCTTGACCTTGAATCCATTGTCCGTCCAGGGGTTGTGGCTGGCGGTGATGACGATCCCCGCGCCCGCATTCATCTCGCGGGTGAAGTAGCTGCCGACCTGGGTCGGCACCGCCTCAGGTGGCACGAAGCTCGTGATGTCGTGCGCCGCCAGCACCTCGACACATGCCGCCGCGAAGTGCTCGGAGGCGAAGCGCCGGTCGTGGCAGACAACGACGCCGCGGTCAGCGGCGCCGGTCTGCTGGAGGTACTCGGCGACGCCGCGGGCGCAGCGGCGCACGTTGGCGAAGGTGTAGTCCTCGGCGATGGCAGCGCGCCAGCCATCGGTCCCGAACTTGATCTTGCTCACGGGAGGGGCAGGTCTCGTGGTGCGGAGTTGGCGCGGCCATGGTATCGCGCGCCGGTCAGTTCATCCGTCGATCAGCCGCGGCAGCGACGGTCGTCATCTGCTCCTGGAGCTCCGCCAGGCGCGGCTTGATCGGCTCGCGCGGCGCGATGCTGAGCATCGACCCTTCGTGGACGCGGATGCGGCAGAAGGGAAGCGGAACGAGATGGCGATCCCAGCGCGAGCTGAGTCGCAGCGCGGGACGGATCGAGATGGCCCACGGCAGGATGGGGATGCCCGCCTCGCGCGCCACGATCAGGGCGCCCGGCTTCGCGACCCGGAACGGGCCAAACGGCCCATCGCAGCTGATGACGAGCGACCACCCCTCACGCCCGAGACGCGCCAGCTCGGCGGTCATTCGGGCCGCCTCGGCGCGGCTCTGCCTTCCCTCATCGGGGAGTGTCACGACCCCGGCTCCCACCGACTCGAGCATCGCGTTCATCACCACCCCGCGGACGCCGCGGGTGCTGAAGCTGATGACCCGCTTGTCATGGCGCAGCTTCCAGGCCGCGATCGCGGCGCCCAGATTCGATTCGTGCCAGATGGCAAAGATGCACTGCTCCTGCGTGATCGGCGGTCCGACGTGGCGCGACGTGGCGGCGACAAAGCGCACGTACCAGCCCAGCCCGCGGCCGGCGAGGCGCGCCGCCCAGGCGAAGCGGATGCGGTCCTCTTGCAGGCGGGCGGGCACCGGGCCGATGCGCTCCGCGGGCGGCAGGGACGTCGGACCGAGTGACATCGGTCTAGAGGTACTGGTCGCCGGTCGCGGCGCTGATCTCGTCGAGGACCTGCTTGATCTCCTCGGCGCGGTCGCTGGCGCAGACGAGCAGCGCGTCCGGCGTGTCGACGATGATCACGTCGCTCAGGCCCACCGTGACAACCAGCCGCTCCCCGCCCTGGACCAGGACGCGATGCGACCCGCGGTCGAGATGGCGCCCGGACGCGACGAGCTCTTTGCCCTGTGCCGAGGTCAGCGCCTCGAGCAACGCCGACCACGAGCCGATGTCGCTCCAGCCGGCGTCGAGTGGCACGACCGCCATGCGACCCTCGGCGGCGGCCGGCTCGGCGATCCCGACGTCGATCTGGATCGACGGCAGTCCCTCCACCACTTCGCGGATCTGCCCGAGGAAGCCCGGCAGGCCGGCAAGCCGCTCCACCTCGTCGGTTGCGGCGGCGAGCGCCGGCTGAAAGCGCTCCAGCGCCTGGCGGAAGACGTAGTTGCGCCACACGAAGACCCCGGCGTTCCAGAGGTAGCCGCCCTCGGCGAGGAATCGCTCGGCGGTGGGCACGTCCGGCTTCTCGACGAAGCGGTCGACCCGAGCGGCGCCGCTTGCGGGGTGCAGCGGCTCCCCGACCTTGATGTAGCCGTAGCCGGTCGACGGCGCGTCGGGCACGACGCCCAGGGTCACGAGGTAGCCGCGCTCCGCGATCCGCGCGGCCTCGCGCAGGCCGTCGATGAACGCCGTCGCATCGGCGATGAAGTGGTCGGCCGGCAGCACCAGGGCGACCTCGTCGGGGTCGCGTCCTGCGAGGGCGGTGGCGAGCGCCGCGGCGACTCCGGTGTTGCGCGCCAGCGGCTCGCCCAGGATGTTGTCGTCGGGAAGCTGTGGCAGCTGCTCGCGGGTGGCGCGGACGTGTGCCTGGGCCGTGATGACATACACGTCCGTCGGAGGCAGCAGCGTCCCGAGGCGCGCCACCGTCTGCTGCAGCAGGCTCGTCTCCCCGGCGAGGGTGAGCAGCTGTTTCGGGGTGCGTCGCCGCGACAGCGGCCAGAGGCGCGTGCCGGCGCCGCCGGCCATGATGATTGCGTACATGGGTGCGGAGCCTACCCCATCCCCGCCGATCGCCGGCGACGGCCGTTGCCCGGCTCTCGACGATCGGTACTCTCGCTACCTTCGCGCCGAGGCGGCTTCACGTGACGTGCCCGAGACCCACGCGCTGCGCGTTCTCGTCATATGCGTACCAGGTTCGCATTAGCGGACCGATGCACCCCGCCGGGCGGTTCCTTCACGGTAATCTACGCACGGGTGCTGATGCGCGCGACCTCGGTGGCCGGCTAATGTCCGCCTCACGAGCGGTTGGCGAGCCGCAGCCCTGGAGCGCGTCGCATCCGGACCGTTCTGGTCTTATGCGCGCCAGGTTCGCATTAGCTGACCGATACGCCCCGCCGAAGGATGTCGCACCGATATTCCCGCACGGGTGCTGGTGCGCGCGACCTCGGTGACCGGCTAATGGCCGCCTCACGAGCGGTTGGCGAGCCGCGACCCCCCGCTGACCCGCGACCCGCGGCCAAATGAGGCCCGGGTCGTACAGCTCCCCGCACGAGCAGCGGCCAAGGTCGCGAGCCGGCAGGGGCCTATTCCCCGGGCGGTTCGGTCTGTTCCTCGAGCCGTGCGCCGAGCTCCTGGGTGCGGCGATACGCCGCCCACACCGCGTCGGAGAGGACGGTGCGCAGGCGACCCTTCTCCAGTTCGTAGATCGCCGCCGCCGACGTGCCACCCGGCGAGGTGACGGCATTGCGCAGCTGGGCCGGGTGGAGGTCGGACTGCGCCGCGTACTCCGCCGATCCGACGAGCGTCGCCACCACGAGGTCGTGCGCGAGCTCGCGCGGAAAGCCGGTGTGCACGCCGGCGTCGATCAGCGCCTCCATGACCGCAAAGAGGTACGTCGGTCCGGTGCCGGAGAGGGCGGTCGCCATCGCCACGAACTCCTCGTCCTCCACCTGCCGCTCCACCCCGAGCGCCCGCAGGACGCGACGCGCGAGGTCGCGCTGCGCGGTGGTGCAGGCCTCGGCCGCGGCCCAGACGCTGATGCCACGCCGGATCTGGGCGGGCGTGTTGGGCATCGACCGCACCACGGCGGGGTGCGCGAGGCCGGTGGCGAGGGTGCGGAGCGTCGCGCCGGCCACGATGGAGAGGACGACCTGCTGCGGCGCGAGGACCGGGGCGATCTCGCGCATGACGCGGCCGAGCATCTGCGGCTTCACCGCCACGACGACGATCTCCGCATCGGTCACCGCATCGGCGTTTCGCGCCTCGACCCGGATCCCGTGGCGACCGGTGAGGGCATCGCGTCGCTCGCGGCGCGGGTGGCTGGCGACGAGCTGCGACGCCGTGACGGCGCGATCCGCGAGCAGCCCGGCGATCATCGTCTCGGCCATCACGCCCGCCCCCACGATCCCGACTCGCATCGTGCGCCTGGGACTCATCCGACCTCCTTCTCCTCACCGATGAGCTCGCGTGCCGCCGTGAGCTCGTCCGCGGCTGCGCCGCCGCGCTCGAGCAGCTCCAGCGCGATCCGTGCCAGCCGTCGCGACATCGTCACGTTGGCGAGGTCGAGCTCCGCGCGCCCCATACCGAGCGCCGCGAGCCCCTGCTCGCGCTCGGCACCGATGTCGCGGCCCTCGTCGATCGCCTCGGCATAGTAGCGGCGTGCGCTCTCCGGGTCGCCACCGGCCACCCGGATGTCACCGATCCGGCGCGCGGCGCGGACCGCGGCCAGCGAGAGGTCGGCCTGTTCGAAATGCCACAGCGCGCGATGCGCCCACGCGTCTGCCGGCCACCATGCCCGCTCGCGCAACGCGCGGTCCGCGGCGGCCGTCGCGGCGGCACCCGCCCGACGGTGATCGCCCGCCTGCTCGGCCGCGACATAGGGAGCCGCCAGCTCGCCGCGACGCAGCACGGCGGGCAGCGGCGGCAGGCCGCGGCGGGTCGCGACGGGACGCTCTCCCAGGGCGGCGCGTGCCCGATGCACCAGCGCGCGCATGACGCGGGGCAGGCTCCCCGGCGCGTGCTCCTCCCCCCAGCGAACCGGGGCGCGAGTCAGGCGGGGACCTCCCCACCGACACCGGCGAGATCGCGTAGCTCCGCCGCTCGATCGGTACGCTCCCATGGCAGGTCGAGATCCGGGCGGCCGAAGTGGCCGTAGGCCGCGGTCTGGCGGTAGATCGGCCGCCGCAGATCGAGCGTCTCGATGATCGCCGCCGGACGCAGGTCGAAGCTCTCGTCCACGAGCGCCCGCAGGCGCTCATCGGTCACCGATCCGGTGCCGAAGGCGTTGACGTTGATGGCCAGCGGGCGCGCGACGCCGATGGCGTAGGCGAGCTGCAGCTCGAAGCGGCGCGCCAGGCCGGCGGCGACCATGTTCTTGGCCACGTAGCGCGCCATGTAGGCCGCTGAACGATCCACCTTGGTCGGGTCCTTGCCGCTGAAGCTGCCGCCGCCGTGCCGCCCCATGCCGCCGTAGGTGTCGACGATGATCTTGCGGCCCGAGAGGCCCGAGTCGCCCATCGGCCCGCCGATGACGAAGCGTCCGGTGGGGTTGACGTAGTGGCGGGTGGCTGCGGTGAGCAGGTCGGCGGGAATCGCCCGCTCCACCACCTCCGCGCGCACCGCCTCGGCCAGGTCCGACATCCGAACGTCGGGATCGTGCTGCGTCGAGACGAGCACGGTGTGGACCGAACGCGGACGGCCGTCGGCGTCGTACTCGATCGTCACCTGCGACTTGCCGTCGGGGCGCAGGAAGGGCAGCGTCCCGTCCCTGCGGACCGCAGCCAGCTGACGTGCCACCGCGTGCGCATAGAAGATCGGCGCCGGCATGAGCGCCTCGGTCTCGTCCGACGCGTAGCCGAACATCATCCCCTGGTCGCCGGCGCCGAGCTCGTGATCGACGCCGCCGCGCGACTCGAGGGCGTCATCCACGCCCAGGGCGATGTCCGGCGATTGCTCCTTGAGCGCGGTCATGGTCCCGCACGTCTCCCAGTCGAAGCCGAGGCGGGAGTCGGTGTAGCCGATCTCACGCACCGTGCGGCGCACGACCTCCTGGACGTCGACGTAGTGCGTCGTCGTCAGCTCACCGATGACGAAGACGATGCCCGTCGTGGCCGCCACCTCGACCGCGCTGCGTGCCTGCGGATCGTGGTGCAGGACATCATCGAGGATCGCGTCGGCGACGGCGTCACAGAGCTTGTCGGGGTGTCCCTCGGTGACCGATTCCGAGGTGAAGAGGAGCGTCGGGTCGGACATCGTTTCCTTTGCGTTCGCGCAATGGGCGCACGCGTCGTTGGAGTCTACCGCGCCGGGCGCCGGGCGCCGGGATGGGCATAATAGCCTTATGGTTGCCCCCCTCGCCCGGCTCATCGGCTACCCGCGCATCGGCCCGCAGCGCGAGCTGAAGTGGGCCCTCGAGCGCGGGTGGAGCGGCCGCCTGTCCTCGGCAGACCTCCTGAACCGGGTGACAACGCTGCGCGACGCGCACCTAGCCGAGCAGCGCTCGATCGTCGGCTCCGCAGTCGACGACTTCATGCTCTACGACGAGGTGCTCGAGACCGCGATGCAGCTCGGCCTCGTTCCTGACGAGCTACGCCCCAAGCTGGCGGATGATCCGTTCACGGTGCTCACCATCCTCGCCCGCGGTGCGGAAGACCGGCCGGCATGGGAGATGACGAAGTGGTTCGACACCAATTACCACTACGTCGTCCCGGTGGTTTCGTCGCTGCCTGATCGCTTGACCCCGCTCCCGTGGCGCCGGCCGATTCGCGCGCCGGAAACGGCGTGGACGGTGCTCGGACCGTTCAGCCTTGTCAAGCTGAGCAAGCTCCATGGTGTGGCGCCGGAGGCACTTGCGGGAGCCGTGGGTCGTGCGTTGTGGGCCTTCGTCCGCGACCAGCGAGCGATCGATCCGGAATTCCGCCTCCAGATCGACGAGCCGTCGCTCGGCATGCAACTGACGCCTGAGGACGCCGTGCTCCTGGGGGCCGCCTACGCAGACGTCGGCGACCTCGGGCTCGCCGAGCCGGCGCTGGTGACCGTCCAATTCGGCCGCCCTGTCGCGGCAACGGTCGAGACGCTCGGCGCACGCGGGCTGGCCCTGCAGGTCCCCCTTCTGTCCACGCACGAGCTTGTCCGCGATGGAGCGTGGGACACCCAGCCGGCGCACGCGGTGTCGGTCATGGACGGGCGCAGTGTATGGGCCGATGCGTTCGCCCCGGTCCGCGAGCAGCTTGCCGCCCTCCCCGACGACGGCCGGCCCTTGTGGCTGGTGCCGTCCACGAGCCTCATGTTCCTGCCCTACACCGTCGAGGGCGAGGAACTGCCGTCGCATTTCGCCTTCGCCCGCGAGAAGGCCGCCCACCTCGCCGCCTGGGCGACGGCGCTGCGTGACGGAACGGCTGTCGAGGACCCATCGGCGGAATTGGTCACGTGGCCCGCCGTCGGCGAGATTCGGCCGCGCGCCGGGCGCGAGGAGCGGCGCGCATCGCAGGCCGATCTCGACCTCCCCCTCTATCCGACCACGACGACCGGCTCGCTGCCCCAGACCCGCGAAGTGCGCCAGCTCAGGCGGCAGTTGGCGAGCGGGGACATCGGTGGGGACCAGTATCTGCATGAAGTGGACCGCCTTATCACCGACGCGGTGGCCTGGCAGGAGTCGACAGGAATCGACGTGCTCGTGCACGGCGAGTTCGAGCGCACCGACATGGTCGAGTACTTCGCCGAACGGCTCGACGGGTTTATCACAGCCCGCAACGGCTGGGTCCTCAGTTACGGCAGTCGGTGCACCCGCCCGCCGATCCTGGCGGCGCCGCCAAGGCCGCATGGACCGATGACGATTCGCCACTGGCGCATCGCCCAAGCCGCTACCAACCGCCCCGTGAAGGGCATGCTCACCGGCCCAGTGACGATCGTGAACTGGTCGTTCCGCCCGCCGGGCGTCCCCGACGACCGGCTCTTCTGGGCGGTCGCGCAGCCGATTGCCGAGGAGGTTGGCGCCCTGGTCGATGCCGGCGCGCGGATAATCCAGATCGACGAGCCCGCGGTTCGGGAGCGGTGGCCGCTGCCAACGTCGGACGAGGAGTCTCTCCGGACGGTCTACGCGCGCGGCGTGCGGGCGGCCCTGAACCACGTCTTCAACCAGCCCTCGCACGTCCAGATGCACACTCACATGTGCTACGGCGACTTTGGCGATATCGTGCCCCTGTGGGCTGATGCCGGCGTCGACGTGGCCTCGATCGAGTTCAGCCGCTCGAACGACGAGAGCTACATCCGTCAGTTCTACGAACTATTCGACGACGGTCACCTGCAGATCGGGCCGGGCGTGTTTGATGTCCATTCCCCCCACTCCCCTGGGAGCACATTGATGACCGAGCGCCTCGAGCACTTCCGGAGCTTCATGGCGCCCGGTGACGTCTGGGTGAACCCCGACTGCGGCCTCAAGACCCGCGCCTGGTCGGAGGTGGAGCGCCAGCTCACCGATATGGTGGCGGCCGCGCGACAGATGCGAGCCGGTGCGGCAGGCTAGGATGCTATCCGACCCGGCGGGCTGGGTGGAGGTGGTCGAGGTCAACCCGCCCCGACTGCCGGACATGTCGCACCGGGAGCTGCTCGGGCGGTGGGACCAAGTCCTCATTACCGACAACCCGTTCAAGCAGGTCCGCGTGTCACCGTACGCGTACGCGGCGCGCATCACCCACGACACGAACAACGTGCGGCCGACGGTTGTGTGCTCGACCCGCGACCGGAATATCCTGGCTATCGAGTCGGAGGTGCGCGGCGCGATCGGCAACGGGGTCAGCTCGTTCCTGGTCGTGCAAGGCGACATGCTTCCCGAGGTCGAGCACTGGAGCAACAGCTACGAAATCGTCGAGTACCTTCGCGCGCTCCAGGTTTCGATGCCAGAGGGATCATTCGAGGTTGGCATGAGCACCCGCTCCCGCAGCTGGGTTTTCCGGCGCCGGGTGGACGTCGGCGCCCAGTTCCTGACGACCGGGCCGGTGCTCGACCCGGCGTCAGTGGGTGACGTCGCCGCCCGCCTCGAGCTTCGTGCCGATGACCCGCCGGTGTACCTCGAGATCTCCCCGCCGTTTTCCATGCGCTGGGTACAGCGCCTGGAGGCGGTCGGGGCAATACCCGTCAGTGACGGCCTCCGTGAGCGCCTCGCGGCCGCTGGCCCGGTAGCCGCCAGGGCCGATGGCTGGCGGTTGGCGCGGGAGGCGGCCGAATTAGCCCGCGACGCGGGCTTCGCCGGTGTGGTGCTGATGGGCTTGCGCTTCGAAACCGTGATCGGTGAGGCACACGAGGTGTGGCATGCCGCGGGGAGGACCGGCTAGCCGCTCCTCTTGCCGAAGCGGATGGGCTACGTGCCTGACTCCCAGGACTGCGAATAGGCAAGCTGCGCGTCGGTCATCGGATCCATGCGAATGCCCATGCTCGCCAGCTTGAGGCGCGCGACCTCGCGGTCGATGTCGTCGGGGATGCCGTGGACCTCCGGCGCGAGCCCGTCGAGGTGCGCGCGCAGCCACTCCAGACCCAGCGCCTGGTTCGCGAAGCTCATGTCCATCACCATCGCCGGGTGCCCCTCCGCCGCACCGAGGTTGACGAGGCGGCCATCGGCGAGGACGTAGATGCGCCGGCCGTCGGGCATCAGGTACTCGCGGGTGAACGGCCGTACCTCGCGCGACGAGGTCGCCTGCGCCTCGAGAGCAGCGAGCTCGAACTCGTCGTTGAAGTGCCCCGCGTTGGCGAGGATCGCCCCGTCGCGCATCACCGGGAAATGGGGCGCGCCCCAGACATTCAGGTTGCCGGTGGCGCAGATGAAGACGTCGCCCACCACGGCGGCATCGGCCGCGTTCATGACCCGGTAGCCGTCCATCGCCGCCTCGAGACCGCGAACCGGGTCGACCTCACAGACGACGATGTTGGCGCCCATCCCGTGCGCGCGGGAGGCGATCCCGCGTCCCACCCAGCCATAGCCGCCGACCACGACGGTCTTGCCGGCGAAGAGGATGTTCGTGGCACGCAGGATGCCGTCGATGGCGCTCTGGCCGGTGCCGTAGCGGTTGTCGAAGAGGTGCTTCGTCAGCGCCTCGTTCACCGCCACCACCGGGTAGCCGAGCTTTCCCGCCCCCGCCATCGCCCGCAGCCGGATGACGCCGGTCGTCGTCTCCTCGGTGCCACCGACGACGCCGTCGAGCAGATCGCGGCGGTTGGTGTGGAGCTCGTTCACGAGGTCCGCCCCGTCGTCCATCGTGACCTCGGGTCGATGATCGAGCGCTGCCCCGATGTGCCGGTAGTAGGAGTCACGGTCCTCGCCCTTGATCGCGAACGTGGGGATGCCGTGGTCGACGACGAGGGATGCGGCAACGTCGTCCTGGGTCGAGAGCGGGTTCGACGAGCAGAGGACGGCGTCCGCCCCGCCGGCGGCGAGGGTCCGCATCAGGTTCGCCGTCTCGGCGGTGACGTGCAGGCAGGCACTGATCCGCCACCCGTCGAGCGGCCGCTCGCTCGCAAAGCGCTCGCGGATGGAGGCGAGCACCGGCATCTGCCGATCCGCCCATTCGATCTTCAGGCGTCCCCGCTCGGCCAGGCCGAGGTCGGCGACGTCATGGCTCATCTCGGTTCGCGTTGCCACGTCAGTCGGAGTGCCTCTCGTATCGGTCGCATCAGTCCCCAGCCGCCGGAGCGCCGGCGACCGAGCCGCTCTTCGAGCGAGCAGTGCTCACGGTACCCGAGTCGGGCGTAGGCCGCGACCGCCGGTGCGTTGTCGGCGTGGACGTTGAGCGCCACGTCCGGGAGGCGGTCGAGGAGTTCCGCGGTGACCGCACTCGTCACCATCTTCGCGAAGTCATGGCCGCGGAAATCGGTGTGGGTCATGACGTTGCCGACCACGCCCATCCCCTCGAGGCCGTTGATGACGTGCGTGCCGGCGGCGCTGGCGAGACGGCCGCGAACGCGAATGCCGTAGTAGATGCCGTCCGCCACCACGGCGGGCGGAAAGCCGCTGCGGAAGCCGAGCTGGTAAAGGCGGTTGAGCTCGTCGATGTCGGCCGGCACGAGGCGCTCGGCCGGGCCGGCGAACGGCATGAACGTGTCGCGGTCGACGACCATCCGCAGCATCGCCGTGGGCGGGTCGAGGTCGTAGCAGCTCGCGAGCGCGGCGGCATGGTCGGTGGTGGCGACGAAATAGGCGTCACGCGGCTTGAGCACGGACTCGAGGATGGCAGCGCAACCATCCGGGTCACCCATCAGGAAGAGCGGCTGCGGGACGAGTCCCTCGTGGTGCGATGCCAGGGCGATTGGGGCGCCGCCCGCGTCGTAGGCCATGGCCCACGCGACACGGTGGCGCTGCGGACCGTCGAGATCGCCGATGGCGTAGGCGGCGTAGCGTCGATCCGAGCGCAGAAAGCCGACGATCTCGGCGCGGTCCGTGACCGGGCGCGCACCGCTCACGGCACGGGTGGCGACAGCCATGCGTCGGATCCGCGCCTCGCCCGCGATGCCTAGTAGGTGAGGAGCGTGTGGATGTCGAACTCGCGGAGCCGCTCCCGGCCCTTGAGCGCAGTGAGCTCGACCGCGAACGAGAGCCCGGCGATCTCCCCGCCGAGACGGCGCACCAGCTCGATCGTGCCGATCACGGTGCCGCCGGTGGCGAGCAGGTCGTCGACAATGAGCACGCGCTGGCCCTCCTCGATCGCGTCGCGGTGGATCTCCAGCGTCGCGGTCCCGTACTCGAGGGCGTACTCGACCTCGATGGTCTCCGCCGGCAGCTTGCCGAGCTTGCGCACCGGGACGAACCCGGCGCCGAGCTTGGTGGCCAGCGGTGCCGCGAAGATGAAGCCGCGACTCTCCATGCCGACCACGAGGTCGACCTTGGCATCCGACACCTGCCCGGCCAGCTGGTCGATCACCGCCGCGAACGCATCCGGCTCTCGCAGCAGGGTGGTGATGTCGTAGAAGAGGATCCCGGGCTTGGGGAAGTCGGGGACCTCGCGGATCAGCGCACGCAGGTCGTCGACGGAGAGGGTGGTCGTCACGGTTGGGGGCACGCTCCGAACTGCGAGTGACGGTGGGCGACGGATGCCAGCGAGTCTAGACCGATGCCTCCCCCCCGACAATGGCCGCCCGCCCCACCCGACGGCTTGTCATATTCGCGCCTGGTGCCCATTAGCGGGCCATAGGGCACGACCAGCGAAGGGGCACGCTCAGCCTCACCCGCCGGATGGCTCAGTCCGTCCGTCTGGACGGCTAATGCGCACCACTCGAGCGTATGACCGGAGGTTGGGAGGGTCGGAGCTTGACTTGGGCCGATCCGCCCTCGGTCTCAGATGACGCCATCCCGACCTCAATCGCCGCCCCGCATGTCCGGGGACGCCGCGTCGGAAGGGCCACGTGCCTGCCGAGAGCCCCCGGGAGCCCGTGCCGATTGGCAGCGGGTCCCGAGCTCACGCCGTCGCGGCGAGGCGTCGAAGCACGGCCTGGAGGACGCCCCCCTGCCGCAGGTAGTCAAGGTCGACACTGCCGTCGAGGCGGGCGATGGCGCGGAACTGTCGCTCGGCGCCGTCCTCCCCGCGCACGGTGACCACCACCTCCTGGCGCGGTGCCACGTCCGCGAGCCCGCGGATCGAGACGTGCTCGCGCCCGGTGAGGCCGAGAGACGCGGCCGACTCGCCGGGGAGGTACTGCAGCGGCACGATCCCCATGCCGACGAGGTTGGACCGATGAATCCGCTCGTATGACTCGGCGATCACCGCTCGCACGCCCAACAGGTACGGCCCCTTGGCCGCCCAGTCGCGGCTGCTCCCCGAGCCGTATTCCTTCCCGGCCAGCACGACCAGCGGCGTGCCCTCATCGGCGTAGCGCATGGCGGCGTCGTAGATGCTCATCCGCTCGCCGCTCGGCAGGTGCTCGGTGACGTTGCCCTCCGCGTCGGGAGTGAGCTGGTTGCGGAGGCGGATGTTGGCGAAGGTGCCGCGCATCATCACCTCGTGGTGTCCGCGCCGCGCACCGTAGGAGTTGAACTCGCGCTGCTCGACACCGTGATCGAGCAGCCACTCCCCGGCCAGCGACGTGCCGGCGATCGTGCCCGCCGGCGAGATGTGGTCCGTGGTGACGCTATCGCCGAGCATGGCCAGCACGCGGGCCCCCTCGATGTCGGCGATCGGCGCCGGATCTCTGGTCGGGCCGTCGAAGAAGGGCGGCCGGGCAACGTAGGTCGAGCGCGGATCCCAGGCATACCGATCGCCGTCCGGAACGGGCAGGGTGCGCCATCGGTCGTCGCCGTCGAAGACCGACGCGTAGTTGCGGCTGAAGACGTCGCCGCTCACCGCCCTGGCGACGAGCTGCGCGACCTCTTTCGCCGACGGCCAGACGTCGGCCAGGAAGACGTCGTTGCCGTCGCGGTCGGTCCCCAGCGGCTCGCTGGCGAAGTCGATATCGATCCGACCGGCCAGCGCAAAGGCCACGACGAGGGGCGGGGAGGCGAGGTAGCTGGCGCGGGCCAGCGGATGGATGCGGCCCTCGAAGTTACGGTTGCCGGACAGCACGGCTACGCCCACCAGGTCGTTCTCCTCGATCGCGGCGGCGATCGGCTCGGCCAGCGGCCCGGAGTTGCCGATGCAGGTCGTGCAACCGTAGCCGACCAGGTTGAAGCGTTGCGCCTCCAGCGGCTCCATCAGGCCGGCGATGGCGAGGTAGTCGGTCACCGCCCGTGAGCCAGGGGCCAGCGACGTCTTGACCCACGGCCTGGTGGTCAGCCCACGCTCGAGGGCCTTCTTGGCGAGTAGCCCCGCAGCGACCATCACCGTCGGGTTCGAGGTGTTGGTGCAGCTGGTGATCGCGGCGATGATCACCGAGCCGGAGCGCAGCTTGAACGACTGGCCCTCGACCTCGACGCCCACCGCGCGGTAATGGGTGCCGCTCGGGAGCGGCGCCGGATCGTGGCGCTGGGGCGCCGCCTGGGCATGTCGCTCGGCCCTCGGGTCGCGGGTGTAGGACGGCGGGTCCGACGCCGGGAAAGACTCGGCGCTCGCCTCGTCGATCGTGCCCCGGTCCTCCGGGTGCTCCTCTGCGCCGTGCTCGTGGAGGGTGCCGTCCTCGTGACTGTGCAGGCCGTTCGGGAAGGCGGCCCGGAACGAGTCGCGCAGGTCGATGAGCGCGACGCGGTCCTGGGGGCGCCTGGGTCCCGCGACCGACGGGACGACGGTCGACAGGTCCAGGCTCAGCGACTCGTTGAAGGCGGGATCGGGCGTGTCATCGGTCCGGAAGAGGCCCTGCGCCTTCGCATATGCCTCGACCCGTGCGACCACATCGGCCGGACGGCCGGTCATGCGCAGATAGCGGAGCGTTTCGTCGTCGATCGGGAAGAAGGTCGCCGTGGCCCCGAACTCGGGAGACATGTTGCTGATGGTGGCCCGGTCGGCCAGCGAGAGGCGCGACAGGCCCGGTCCGTGGAACTCGACGAACTTGCCGACGACGCCGTGGCCGCGGAGCATCTCGGTTACGGTGAGGACCAGGTCGGTGGCGGTGGAGCCGGCCGGCATGTCGCCGTCCAGCCGGAAGCCGACCACGATCGGCATTGGCTGATAGAGCGGCTGACCGAGCATCGCGGCCTCCGCCTCGATCCCGCCCACGCCCCAGCCGACGACCCCCAGGCCGTTGATCATGGTGGTATGCGAATCGGTCCCGACCAGGGTGTCGGGAAAGAGGACGCCGTCGCGCTCCGTGACCACGTCGGCCAGGAACTCGAGGTTGACCTGGTGGACGATGCCGGTTCCCGGCGGCACGACCCGGAAGTCGGCGAAGGCCTGCTGGGCCCAGCGGAGCAGGGCGTAGCGCTCGCCGTTGCGCTCGTACTCCCGTTCGACGTTGATCAGAAAGGCAGCGTCATTGCCGAACTGGTCGACCTGCACCGAGTGATCGATCACCAGGTCCACCGGAACGCGCGGGTTGATGCGGGCCGGATCGCCGCCCAACTCCCCCCTCGCGTCGCGCATGGCGGCCAGGTCGACGACGCACGGCACGCCGGTGAAGTCCTGGAGGATCACCCGGGCCGGCATGAACGGCAGCTCGAACTCGGCGGGCTGGCTGGGGTCCCAAGTGGCCAGCGCCCGAACGTCGTCGGGACTCACCAGCTCGGGCTGAGTGTCCGCTCCGCGCAGCATGTTCTCCAGCAGAAGCTTGACGGTGTACGGGAGCCTGGCCAGGTCCGGCACGCCGGCGGCATCGAGCCGATAGATCGCGTACTCACGATCGCCGACGCGCAGCGTCGAGCGAGCGGCGTGAGGATCGATGGGTGGATGGGACGTCACGGTCGCCTCCTATTCGTCGCCGCGCGGAGAGCGCGGCGTCGGTGAAGTCGGCGCCGGACGGGTGCGCCCGTCCCGGGTCGATAAGGCATCCAGTATACGCCCGCTGTTCAACCCTCCGGGTCGGGAACCTCCGCGCCGATCACGTCCTGGCCGTGGTGGCGGATCGTGCGCCAGTAGAGCGGCAGCGACGCCACGACCACCAGGCCCGCGGCAACCATCGCCCGGCCCGTCCCGGCTGCCGCCGCGAGCGCACCGAGCAGCGGGCCAGCCACGATCTGCCCGAGCGCGTCGGCCTGGGCGTCGAGCGACAGCACGGTGGCTCGAATCCGGGTGGTCAGGGTCTGGTTGATCCAGGCCGACTGGATCGGCAGCGACACGCGGCGCAGCACGCGGGCCACCAGGTACAGGCTCGCCGCGGCGGCGAACTGGTCGGCCAACCCAAAGCCGACAAGGGCAAGGGCCAGCACCCCGTCCATGACCAGCAGCGCCTTCGCCGCGCCGACATGGGTCGAGGTGGCGGCCAGCCGCCGAGCGATCTCGGCGCCCACGAACGCCAGGCCGAGCGCCGCGCCATTGAGGGCTCCGATCCACAGGATCGGCGGGAGGCCGGGCGCCGCCGGGAATCCGACATCGTCGACGAGGTGAAGCTGCCAGAGCCGGTCGAACGCCTCGCTGGCAGCGCCCGCGAAGAACGTGATCGCCAGGATGGTGAGCAGGATCGACGCGCGGCGCACCGCGGTGATCCCGCCACGAAGCGTGTCACGCATGGCCGCGGCCCGTCCGTCCTCATGGACGGCCGGCGTGAAACGGCGTTCCGGCATGACGAGCGCGAGCCAAACGGCGATCGCCAGGTAGCCGGCCCCCGCCACAAGCAGTGGCGCGGCGAGTCCAAAGAGCGATCCGATCGCCACGCTCGCCACCAGTCCCCCAATGGCTCCGGCCGACGTCGCCTGGCTCCCCCGCAGAAAGAGGGGTCCCAGGTCGGTCTCACCTGACTCATCGGCGGCCCACGCCTCCCAGGCGCCGCTGATGAAGGTCGAGCCGATCCCCCACACCACCTGGGCGACGAGGATTACGACGAAAAGCGCCGTGGCACCCCAGACCAGGAACCCCAGTCCCATCAGGGCGGTGCCGATGATGACGGACAGGCGCCGGCTCACCGTATCGGCCACGACCCCGGTCGGCACCTCGAAGAGGAAGGCGCTCAGCTCGAGGACCGTCCCAACCAGGACGAGTTGGAACGCATCCAGGTGCGCCACTTGGATGGTGTACAGCGAGCTGGCGGTGAAGATCATCAAGGCCAGGAACGACCAACCGAACTCGGTGGCCAGGTAGATGGTTCGAAACGACGGATGAGCCCGGCGGGTCAATCGTCCGTGCGCAGCCGCGCGTACAGCACCAGGTCATGCCGGCCGGAATGGCGGACCTGCGCGCCGCGGTTGACGCCCTCGCGCTGGTAGCCGGCCTTCTCGAGTGCCCGCTGCTCGGCGAGGTTGTCGACGTCGGTCGAGGCCTCGACCCGGAAGGCATCGGTCGTCGCGAAAAGGTAGTCGGCCAGCAGCCGCTGTGCGACCGAGCCGAACCCGTGGCTGCGTCCCTCGGGGACGAGCGAGATCCCAAGCTGCCAGGCGCGCGACCCGGTGGTGGGACCGTATGACACCGCTCGCCAGCCGATGGTGCCGATGGGCATTCCGTCGGCCACCCGTTCGATGACCAGCATGCCGTGGTCGTCACCGATCGTCGTGCCGGCCTCCACGCTCTCGCGGATGGACCGATGGGGCTCACCGAAGTCGTTGAACTCGCCCTTCTTGACCGGGTCCGCCTCCCAGGCGTCGATCAGATCGACGTCGTCAGCGGTGACGTCGCGAAGGCGGACCGGGTCGCTCATGCGCTCGATGGTACCCGCGGCCGGCCGATCGCCTCGAGGGCAAGCAGCGCCACGTCGATCGGGTCGCGCCCGGCGCCGACCGGGATGCGGGCCTGGTTGGAGCCGATCGTCGGCCGCAGCCCGGCGACCTGGAGCGCGACGCTGAGCGCCTGCCGGTCGAGGACCCGCGGCCACTTGAGAGTCACCTGGCCCGTATCCGCATGAACCTCTGGGACGCCGGCCGCCTCGGCCGCCAGGCGCACTCGGACCGCGGTGAAGAGCCCCTCCACCGGCGGCGGGATCGGTCCGAATCGGTCGCGCAACTCGGCGCGCAGCGCCTCCGCGTCGGCATCGGCCCTGACCTGGGCGAAGCGACGGTAGGCCTCCAGCTTGGCTCCGGAGTCGGCGATGTAGTCGTCGGGTAGGAACGCGGAGCCGTGGAGGTCGAGGCGCACCGGGGCCGGGTCCGGCATCGGTCGATGGCCCTTCCGAGCCTCGACGGCATCGGCCAGCAGCCGGGTGTAGAGCTCGAAGCCGACCGCGGCCATGTAGCCGCTCTGCTCACCGCCGAGGATGTTGCCGGCGCCGCGAATCTCCAGGTCCGAGAGCGCGAGCTGGTAGCCGGCCCCGAGGTCGGAGGCACTGAAGATGGCGTGCAGCCGCTTGCGGGCGATCGGTGAAAGCGGCTGTCCGCGGCGATGGAGCAGGTACGCGTACGCGCGACGGTCCGAACGCCCGACCCGGCCGCGGAGCTGGTAGAGCTGCGCCAGCCCGAACGTGTCGGCGCGGACGATGATGATCGTGTTGGTGTTCGGGATGTCGAGGCCGGATTCGATGATGGTGGTGCA
>JBBRWZ010000028.1:0-28487 GCA_038248895.1 Candidatus Limnocylindria bacterium
GAACCGATGCGGCGGCTCCCACGCCACGACCTCGCCCCAGTCGTGCTCCTCCCCGCCATCGGTCCGCTCGTAGATGCGCCCACCGACGCGTCCCTCGAGCACGATGTGGAGGTTCGGCTCGCCGGTGGCGGTGTGATCCGCCGGCCACCACGCCGCGATCCGCTCAGTCCACACCATGAAGGCATGTTCCGCCGGGCAGGCGACATCGAAGGCCAGCCGCAGGGGCTCGACGGGCTGCGGCACCGGCAGCTCAGTCATGGGACATGTTCTCCGCCATGAGCCGGAAACGGATGGCGGCGTCGCCCCACACCCGCTCGAGGTACGCCGCGACCGCCTCCAGTCCCTCCGCCCGCACGGCGTAGATGCGCCGGGTGCCGGCGCGCTTCTCGCTCACCAGTCCCGCCTCGCGAAGGAGGCGCAGGTGGAACGAGACCGCCGGGCGGCTCACCGGCAGCTCGGCGGCGAGCTCGCCGACGGCGCGGGGGCGCTCGCCGAGCAGGGTCAGGATGGCCCGCCGCTGCGGGTCGCCCAGGGCGTCGAGGGCGCCGGCGGCATCAGGCGCCGGGGGGCGCTCAGCCGGCCTCGGCATGCGCCTTCAGGCCGATCACGAAGCGCTCGAACGATGCCTCGAAGGCGTGCATGATGCGCGGCTCCATTCGTTGATATCGGTTTACGGTAAATCACCATTGACCGATATGGCAAGCCCCGCCGCCGGACTGCCGTGCCCCGTCGTCCGTGCTACCCGCGACCCAGGTGCCGCGCATGCTCGGACGGACATCCAACGGCCAACGAGGGCCAATGCTTCCGGGGATTGCGGCCGCTCGGTGGCCGAGAGATGCGCCGGCCGGCATGCACCGGCCAGGCGGGGCCACTTCCTTGGCCGTTAGATGGTCCCCGGCGCATCGGCCGGGGGAGGACGGACCACTGCGCGGAGTGATGCCAACGAGCACCACCACCGTATCCTTCACTGAGATGCACCTTCCCGCCACCACCTTCGCCCGTCTCGCGGTGGGCGCCATGCTGCTCGGCGTCATCGGCCTCGTCGCCGTTGCGGCGATGCTGCTCGGCTTGCCGGCGCCGGTCGCGCAAGCGAGCCCAACGCCGGCGCGCTCCGGGGCGCCATCGGCCCCGACATCGACGGCTCCCTCGGTCACGCCCACGACGCCCACCACCGGTGGGCCGATGCTCACCGTCGACCAGCGCGTGGCCTTCTGGGAGGCACGCGTCGCGGCCAGCGAGAAGGACTACTCGAGCACGCTCGCACTCATCGACGCCTACCTGGAGCGCGTCCGCTCCACCGGCAACCTCGACGACATCTCCCGCGCCCAGACGGCACTCGAGCGCGCCCAGCGCCTTGCGCCGCCGAACGACGTGAAGCTCCTCCTCCGCCAGGGACAGGTGGCGTTCACGATTCACGACTTCGCCGGGGCGCGCGACGCGGCGCAGCAGGCGCTCGACCTCGACTCGGGCAACCAGCGAGCGACCGCGCTGCTCGGGGACGCGTCGATCGAGCTCGGCGACGAGGCGGCCGGATTGGCGGCGTACAACGAGCTGGCGCCGCTGGCGCGCACCGCCCCCGTCCTGACCCGCCTGGCGCGCTATGCGCTCCTCGTCGGGGACGTCGAGACGGCGGAGCAGCGGATGCACGAGGCGATCGATGCCGCGGTCGTGGACGGCTTCCCGAACCAGATCGCCGCCTACCAGTTCCAGCTCGCCGAGTTCCTGCGCGGCGAGAACCGCATCGACGAGGCGAGCACCGCCTACGAGGCGACGCTCGAGAACAATCCCGACTACGTGCCGGCGATGGCCGGCCTGGCCCGCATCCGCGAGGCGCAGGGGCGTCGCGACGAGGCGATCGTGCTGCTCGAGCAGGGCACCGCGCGGCTTCCCACCCCGCAGTTCGTCGCCGACCTGGGCGACCTCTACGCGCTCGACGGCGACCAGGCGCGCGCCGACCAGTCGTACGCACTCGTCCAGCGCATCGCCGAGATCGCCCAGGCGACCGGCGGCGTCTACGACCGCCAGCTCGTCATCTTCCTCGCCGATCACGACCAGCAGATCGACGAGGCGGTGCGGCTTGCCGAGGCCGAGATCGCCGTACGCAAGGATGTGTTCGGCTACGACGCCCTCGCGTGGGCGCTGTACCGCGCCGGGCGGCTCGAAAAAGCACGCACCGCTGCCGACCAGGCGATGCGGCTGGGCACGCCCGACGGCCGCATCCTCTACCACGCCGGGATGATCGCGGTGGCGCAGGGCCGGACCGATGACGCCCGCACGCTGCTCACGGCGGCGCAGCAGCACGCCGCCATCCTCGCCCCGCTCCAGGTACCCGCCCTCACCGAGGCGCTCGATGCGCTGGGCTGATCCGCGGCGGGTCGCCGTAACGCTGCTGGCGCTGGTCGCGACACTGGCGCTGCCGGCCGTCGCCAGCGCGCACCCGCTCGGCAACTTCACCGTCAACCGTGCCGTCGCCGTCGAGATCGGCGACCGCGTTGGCATCCGCTACATCATCGACATGGCCGAGATTCCCGCCTTCGAGACGGTGCAGCGGCTCGACACCAACGCCGACGGCACCCGGCAGCCCGACGAGATCGCGGCGTACGGCGCCAGCGCCTGCGAGGAGGTGCGTGCTGCGCTCTCGGTCACGATCGACGGGGCCGCGGCGGCGCTCGAGTCCGTCGCCGATGCGAAGGTCGCATTCCCACAGGGCGTCGGGGGCCTCGAGACGCTGCGTCTCGAGTGCGCCTTCGCCGTGACCGAGGTCGCGGATGGCGCCGCCGAGCACACGCTGACCGTGACCGACACGACCGGCGGTGACCGCATCGGCTGGCGCGAGGTGACGGCGCGCGCGACCGGCGACGCGTCCATCAGCACCAGCGACGTGCCGGACGTGAGCCCGTCGGATGAGCTGACCGCGTACCCGCAGGGATCGCTGACGAGCCCGCCGGACGTTCGCAGCGGCACGCTCGCCTTCACCCTGAGCGCGACGGCCCAGCCGTCCCCGACGGCGGCGGCCGCGGCGCCGGCGAAGCGCGGCAACACCAACGATCCGCTGGCCGCGCTCGTCGGCGGCGACCTGACGCCGCCGGTGATCCTGCTGGCCCTGCTCGTCGCGTTCGCACTCGGCGCGGCGCATGCCATCTCGCCGGGACACGGCAAGACGCTCGTTGCCGCCTACGTCCTCGGCGCGGGCGGCGACGCGCGCTCGGCCGCGCAGATCGGTCTCTCGGTGGCGGTGTCGCACACCGCCGGCGTCTTCGCCCTGGGTGTGCTGACCCTGCTCGCCAGCGAGGTGTTCCTGCCGGAGCGCGTCATCGGCTGGCTCTCACTGGGGTCGGGGATCATCGTCGCCGGCCTGGGGCTCGTCCTCCTCGCCCGGCAGCTGCCACGCCTGCGGGGTCTGGTTGGCGGCGCCCGTGACAGGAAGCACCGGAAACTGGGATCCGCATCGGGAGCCGTTGCGCCCGAGCATCATCATGACCATGCTGGCGGCGATGACCACCATCACGACGACGGCCACGACCACGGCCATACCCACGAGGTCCCGAGCGGGACGCTCACCTGGCGCTCGGCGCTTGCCCTCGGCTTTGCCGGCGGCGCGGTGCCGAGCGCATCGGCCGTCATCGTGCTCCTGGTGGCCATCAGCACCGATCGACTCCTCTTCGGGAGCGTGCTTATCGCGATGTTCGGGATCGGCATGGCAGTCGTGCTGGGCGGGCTCGGGCTCGTCATCGCGCGAGTCGGGGGCACGGCGCGGGGAGCCCAGGGCGGCTGGTTGGCCTCACCGTTCGTGCGACGCATTGGTCAGTGGGTCCCGGTGGCCGCGGGCGCCATCGTCTTCGTCACCGGCATTGTGTTTGCGGTGACAGCCGCCAACCAGGTCCTGTAGAGCGGGGCGGTCATACAAACGCGCCGCTGGCCCGTACCTATCCCAGAACGGTCTCCCTGAACGGGTTCCGTTCCGCCCACGAAGGCGTTCACAACAGTTAAGGAGCAGCCCATCCATGCGCAGACCCATTCGAGCCATGCTCGTCGCCGCGACCGCCCTGAGCCTGATGCTCAGTGGAGTCGCATCGGCGGCTGACCACCTCGACGGTGCCTCGGTCAAGACCAATGGCGCCGCCGACATCAACGACCTCTACGTGTTCCAAGGCTCCGATGCCTCCAACACCGTCCTGACGTTCACGGTCAACCCGGCCGCCGGCGTCATCTCCGGGACCACCTTCGATCCCTCGGTCGACTACAACATCAACGTCTCGACCGATGGCGACACCACCCCCGAGAACGTCTACACGTTCTCCTTCGACGCCGCCTCCGGTGGCACGCAGGCCTACACCGTGACCCTCAATGGGGCCCCGTTCGCGGCCGGCACGACTGACACCGCCGCCGCCATCTCGACCGGTGGCCAGGTGTACGCGGGCCTCGTCGACGATCCGTTCTTCTTCGACCTCGATGGCTTCAAGCAGCTCGAGAGCGCGCTGCTCGCGGACGGCTCGATCGATACGTCGCTCATCTGCGATAACAAGCCTGACACCAACTTCTTCGCCGGCTTCAACGCCAGCGCCGTGGTTCTCGAGGTTCCTGACGCCGATCTCGGCGGTGGCGCCATCAACGTGTGGGCGCAGACCGTTGCGGGCGGCACCCAGTTCGACCGCATGGGCAAGCCCGGCGTCAACACGGTGTTCAACCACACCGATGCCGACAAGGATGCCTACAACGCCGACGATCCCGCCAACGACGTTGCCAACTGGACGGCGAGCGTCAAGGGCACCGTCTCCCTCATTCGCCAGGGGCTGGGCGACAACGTGGCCACCGCAGATGCCTACGGTGACACCGTCGCGGGCCTGATCCTCCCTGACGTCCTCGGCTACGACACGACCACCTCGGCCGACTACGGTGCGCCCCTCAACGGACGTGCCCTGGCGGATGACGTGATCGACATCTCGTACGGCGTCGTCACCAACGGCGCGCTGACGAGCGACTGCGTCGCCAGCGACAGCAACTTCCGCAGCAGCTTCCCGTACTACGCGGCAGCCAATGCGGCGGCTGCAACGCCCACGCCTGCCGCTTCGACCGGTGCAAGCCAGTCGGCCGCGCAGAGCATGAGCAACTCGGCCAGTGCCCAGACGGTCTCCGTCAACCCGGCGCTTGGCTGGCTGGTCGCAATCTCCCTCTTCCTCCTGATCGGTGGCGGAGCGGCGATGGCGGCAGCGAAGACCCGCCGCCTGCGGTAACGCACCACTAGGGAACGCCTTCGTTCTCGAACGGGCCCCGGAGCAATCCGGGGCCCGTTTCGTCGTGCCCGGCGCCGCAGCCCTCGCCCGTCCGGGGCGCCCGTGGACACTCGGCGCACACCCCGACCCCGCAGCGTCGCGCGAGCGGGCGCGGAGCGGCGTCCCTTATCGGGGCGTCTGACGCGGAATGGCGAGGAGCGGAATGGCGCGGAGCGGAATGGCGCTGCTCGCCCGGAGCGCTGCTCGCCCGGAGCGCTGCTCGCCCGGAGCACTGCTCGGTGCCCGCAATCTGCGCATCCGGACCGACAAATCGGCGTCCAGACGGTCGCGCCCGCTCGAGCATGCCCCCGATCTGCACCCATCGACCGCGGAACGGCGCATTCGCGGTCGCCATGTGCTGAATCCGGGCAGGGGATCGACCAGTGCGCGCCGAGTTCCGGACAGCAAGGTGCGTGACATGAACGCGTGGCGCGACAAGGGTCGGCACCACGACAGCGCGACAACGCGCTGCCCTTCCCCGGCTCACGCGACGCGGTCGGGCGCCTCCACGTCCCGCCGGATCGGGTCGGATGGTGCGTTCTCGCGTCGCGTGAGGAACACGAACGGCTGCACGCCGCGGGCGGTATCGGTCCGGTCCATGGCGCGCGCAGCATGCACGATTCGGCGTGCGTCGGACTATCCTCGAGTCATGACCGATGCCCACCCCGCGGTGACGTACGGCAGCTACCTCGCGCTCGACGACGTGCTGAACGCGCAGCACCCGCGCACCGATGAGCATGACGAGCTGCTCTTCATCGTCATCCACCAGGTGTACGAGCTGTGGTTCAAGCAGCTCATCCACGAGGTCTCCCACCTCCAGGAGCGGCTGGAGGGGGGAGACACCGCGCCGGCGAACCGGACGCTGCGCCGGATCCTCACCATCCTGAAGGTGATCGTCTCGCAGCTCGACGTCCTCGAGACCATGGCGCCGCACCATTTCACGAGCTTCCGCGTCCGCCTCGAGGCATCGAGCGGCTTCCAGTCGGCGCAGTTCCGCGAGCTCGAGGCGGCCCTCGGGCGGCGCGACACGCGCGTGGCGGACCACTACCCGGCCGGCAGCGCGGCGCGCGAGCGCATCGCGGCGGCCATGGCGCGGCCATCCGTCTTCGACTCGTTCTGCGCCTACCTGCGACGCCGCGGGTTCGATGTCCCGCTGCGCGACGACGTCACGCTCGCGCTGGAACCGTCCACGGCGGTGCAGGAGGCGCTGCTCGCCGTCTATCGGTCCGATGCCGGCGAGGCGACGGTCGCCGAGCATCTCGTCGACCTCGACGAGGGCCTCCAGGAGTGGCGCTACCGCCACGTCAAGATGGTTGAGCGCACGATCGGTGACAAAGCGGGCACCGGCGGGTCTTCGGGTGCGGCCTACCTGCGCGGGACGCTCTTCCAGCCGCTCTTCCCGGACCTGTGGGCGGTGCGCGGCGGCCTGTAGCGCGCGGTCGCCCCACCGAGCTCCGGCCCGTTCGATACATCGGACGAATCGTGCCGGACCAGCGCCAAGCGTGCGGTTTGACCGATATCTCGAACACCTGCGTGCATGAGTCCCACCGGCGCGCGCAGCTCCAGCGTCCACCTGACCGATATATCGAATGAACCGCACGCGCCGGCCGCTTCCCGCGCGAAATGGCCGAAATCTCGAACGGGCGACATCCGGCCACCACGGCCGCGAGCGCGAGCTCAGAGGCTGATGCGCCGATTGCGGGGCGGCGGCTCGGGGCCGATCTCGACCAGCATCCAGCGCGGCAGCTCGTCGGGAAGCGTCCCCTCGCCGGTGAGCAGCGCGACGATCCCCATCGCGCGGCGCCGCTCCGCCGGTGAGGCATCCTCGAGAATCGCCTCGATGCGGGCGCGGAGGAGCGTGGTCGCGACCGCCGGCAGCAGGCCCTCCCGATCGCGGCGGACGAGCTGCTCCGCCTTGGGGATGCCTTCGGCCTCGAGCGCCGCCACGACCCTGCGAATGCGCCGTGCCTCGCCCTGCGGCAGCCGATCGATCCAGCTCGGCGGTGGCGAGGGCTTCGCGCTGCGGTTGGCGGCGCGCGGGCCGGCAGACCTGGTCGGCGCACGCCGCGGGAGGGGGACCACCTTGTCGCTGCGTGCGGGGGGAATGGCGGTGCGCACCGCCATCAGGGTCGGGTAGGGCCCACGTACGAGCTCCTGCCCGAGGTCATCGGTCTGCTGCGAGTCGACGAGATACCAGCCCTGGTCCGTCTGGCGCACCTCGAACCGCTCGTCGGCGGAGCGGTAGGACCCCGCCTGCTGGCGGATGAGCTTGTCGGGATCGGTCCCCGGGTTCGTGGAGGGCATGCGCCGCTCATGGTATCGGGCCGTATCCTGTGCAGATGCCGCTCTACCGCCGCAGCGAGACGACCCCGGAGCTCGACGCCCCGGTGATGATCGCCGCGCTGGAGGGGTGGGTCGACGCCGGCACCGCCGGCTCGCTGGCGGTGGCCCAGCTCGCCGAACGCGGAACCGTGGTCGCCACGTTCGATGCCGACGCCATCTACGACTACCGCGCCCGCCGCCCGACGCTCGACATCTCCGACGGGCGGCCGATGCGCCTCGATTGGGCGGCACTCACCCTGAGCGCCGTGCGGCACGCAGACCGGGATCTCCTCGTGCTGCGCGGTCCGGAGCCCGACTTCCGCTGGCGCGGCCTCGCCGACGACATCGTCGCGCTCGCGCGTGAGCTCGGCGTGGTGACGTGGGTCAGCCTCGGCGCCATTCCCGCGGCGGTGCCCCACACGCGGCCCGTCCCGGTGCTCGCGACGGCGTCTGCGCCCGGACTCCTCCCCGACGGCATCCGGCAAGGCCCCGATGGGCTGCTCCGTGTGCCGGCGGCCGCCCTGTCGGTCCTCGAGGTGGCGATGGCCGGCGCAGGCATTCCCGCGCTCGGCCTCTTTGCGCAGGTGCCGCACTACGTCAATGGCGGCTATCCGACCGCCGCGCTGGCACTCCTCGCGTCGCTCGGCCAGGTGCTCGGTGCCGAGCTGCCGGTGGGGTCGCTGGCGACGCAGGCGCTCGAGCGGCGCGGGCTGCTCGATGCCGCCGCTGCCTCCGACGACGACACCCGGGCACACGTCGAGCGGCTGGAGCTGCTTGCCGACCAGTCGCGCCTTCCTGCCGGCGACGAGCTGATCGCCGAGATCGAGCGGTTCCTGCGCGATGGCGACGATGGCGAGCCGAGCGATGGCGGCGCGGGCCCGGGCGGGACGGGCGGGTCGCGCCTTCACTGACCGATGTCCGGCACGTCCGGCGCACGGTGACGGCTGCGCGGCGGCCGATGCACGGCGGTCGGCGCAGCGGCCATACTCAGCGCCACGCGAGAGGGTCGCCGGGTGAGATATCGGTCGTCGCGCTACCAGGAGCGTCGCACGCCGCTCGTGCCACTCGTCGTGGTCGGGCTGGTGGCCCTGGTCGTCGGCTTCGTCGCCGGCGCGATGCTCACGCGCGACTCGGGCGGCGGCACCGGCGCCGCATCGGGCAGCCCCCGGTCGAGCGGCTCGGGAGCGGCGACGGCAGCCACCCCGACCACTGCTGCGACACCGCCCGGCACCGAGGCGCCGGAAACCCCCGGCCCCACGCCCCTGGTCGCCGCACCGGCCGACGTCCTCCCACCCGGCTCGGTCGTGCGGGTCGCGGTCGACGTGCTGCGCGTTCGGGAGACGCCATCGACCGATGCTCGGCTGCTCGAGCAGCTCGCCGCGGATCAGCTCATCCTCGTCGGGCCGGCCGCGGACGCGTGGGGGCCGGTGAGGGGCGGCGGGTTCGACTGGTACCCGGCGCGGCGCATCGGCGACCTGACGGCGCTCCCCGCGCTCGGCGAGCCGCTGCCGGCGGATGGCGCCGTGGGCTGGATCGCCGCCGGCGATGCCGAGACGGCGTACGTGGAGCTGGTTGCGCCGCGCTGCCCCACGCTCCCCGCGTCGCTCGCACAGATCGAGACGATGACGGGATGGGAGCGCCTGGCGTGCTTCGCGGCGACCTCGATCGCGTTCGACGGCGTGTACGGCTGCGCCGGCTGTGGCGGTGCGGCGGCGGGAACGTTCGAGCCGGCGTGGCTCGCAACTCCGCTCGGTGAGACACCGATCTCGGTGGATCCGGCGACCAGCATCGGTCCATTCGCCGTCCGGTTCGGACCCGATGGCCCGGGAGCGCCGGATGCCGGGGCCATCGTCCATGTCACGGGGCATTTCGACGACCCGGCCGCGACCGGCTGCGCGGTGGCGCCGGGGGATCCGCCGGAGCCGATCGATTCGCGGACGGCGACGCTGCTGTGCCGTGAGCGTTTCGTCGTCGAGGCGATCGAGGTGACCGGCACGTACCCCGACTTCCCGAGCGGCTGAGCGCCAGTCGTCAGCTCGGCGTGAGGTTGGGGCTCTCCTCGTCGATCGGCGGATGCTGCCCGACGCCGGTCCAGTCACTCGGCTCGGAGGTGCCCGCCGGTCGGGTGTCGTCGCCATCATCGGTGCTGGGCCGGTTGGCCTCGTCATCGCCGTACGAGGGACCCTGGCCCTCGCCGACGCCCTTCGGCCCTTTCGGCGTCATGTCGGTTGGCGAGACCTCGTCACCGTGGTCGTGGTGCTCGTGCTCGTGGTCATGCTCAGTGTCGTGGTCGTGCTCGTGGCCCATCGTGGTGTGCCTCCATAGGGTGTTGCGTCGGTCGCTGCGCGGCCGGCACCGTGCTGCAAAGCAGCAGGCGTGCCAACGCATGACCACGAATGACCTTGCCTCCCCATGGAGCGGGGAGTAGGCTGACTGGAGTACACATTTGGGTAGGCCATGAGCCGGTTTCGTGTTGGCGTCCGAGCCGCCGAACCAGCGCTCCGTGAGAGCCCCGCGATGGGACCCTTGGCCACTGCTCGGCTCCTTCCGCGCCGATCCGCCCACCCGCAACGTTGCCATCCCGCGGCGTCGCGCCTGTCCGCGCCATGCGCCGCCCAGCGTCGGGAGGGACGCTGGCCGTCCAGCCCAGGTCCAGCCCGACCCACGCCCGTGAGGAGATGCCAGCAATGACCACATTCGGCCAGGTGGAGGGAACCGCACAACGCGAAGAGGCGCCGCTCGTTCACATCTTGTGGATCAACGCCGGGCTGAGCTGCGACGGCGACTCGGTGGCGTTGACGGCGGCCACCCAGCCGAGCATCGAGGAGATCGTCCTCGGGGCGCTGCCCGGGTTGCCGCGCGTGGCGGTCCATTGGCCGCTCATCGACTATGACAACGGGCCGGTCGGCGGCGTCAACGACTTTATCGAGTGGTTCTTCAAGGCGGAGCGCGGCGAGCTCGACCCGTTCGTGCTGGTGGTCGAGGGTTCCATCCCGAACGAGTCGATCAAGAAGGAAGGCTACTGGTCCGGCTTCGGCAACAACCCGGAGACGGGCCAGCCGATGACGACGAGCGAATGGCTGGACCGATTGACGCCGAAGGCACTGGCCGTCGTTGCCGCCGGCACGTGCGCGACGTATGGCGGTATCCACGCCATGGCCGGCAACCCGACCGGCGCGATGGGCGTTCCCGACTATCTCGGCTGGGACTGGAAGAGCAAGGCCGGCATCCCCATCGTCTGCATCCCGGGTTGCCCGACGCAGCCCGACAATTTCAGCGAGACGCTCCTCTACCTGCTCTACCAGGCGACCGGCGCCGCGCCGATGATCCCGCTCGACGAGGCGCTGCGCCCGACCTGGCTCTTCGGCAAGACGGTCCACGAGGGCTGCGACCGTGCAGGCTACTACGAGCAGGGCGACTTCATCACCGAGTACGGCTCGCCGAAATGCCTGGTGAAGATCGGCTGCTGGGGGCCGGTCGTGAAATGCAACGTGCCGAAGCGCGGCTGGATCAACGGCGTCGGCGGCTGCCCCAACGTCGGTGGCATCTGCATCGGCTGCACCATGCCGG
The DNA here is from genome assembly GCA_038248895.1 of Candidatus Limnocylindria bacterium. GTDB lineage: Bacteria > Chloroflexota > Limnocylindria > QHBO01 > QHBO01 > JAICQM01. Next base: position 11,166 of record JBBRWZ010000028.1, read on the forward strand.
GCTTCCCGGACAAGTTCATGCCGTTCATGGACGAGCCGCCCGGTGCGCGCGTGTCGACCACCGCCATCGGTGCCTACGGCAACGTCATCCGTGGGCTGCGCAGCATGACCGCGAAGACCGTCGACAAGGAGCCGAAGTGGCGGCACCGCCGCGGCGAACTCACCACCGGCTACAAGCAGACCTGGTCGTAGGCCGGGCCACCTGAAGAAGGAGCACCAATCCAGATGGCCACCGCAACCAAGTCCAGCGGAAGCAGCAAGAGCGATCGCGGCAATCTCGTCGAGATGGCCTGGGATCCGATCACGCGGATCGTCGGCAGCCTCGGGATCTACACCAAGATCGACTTCGCCGCCAAGGAGGTGGTCGAGTGCTACAGCACCTCGTCCATCTTCCGCGGCTACTCGATCTTCATGAAGGGCAAGGACCCGCGCGACGCCCACTTCATCACCAGTCGCATCTGCGGCATCTGCGGCGACAACCACGCCACCTGTTCGGTCTACACCCAGAACATGGCGTACGGGGTCCAGCCGCCGCACCTGGGTGAGTGGATCATCAATCTCGGCGAGGCCGCCGAGTACATGTTCGACCACAACATCTTCCAGGAGAACCTGGTCGGCGTCGACTTCTGCGAGCGCATGGTGGGGGAGACGAACCCCGGTGTCCTCGAGCAGGCGAACAGCACCCCGTCGCCGAACGCCGGTATCCACGGCTACAAGACCATCGGCGACATCATGCGCTCGCTCAACCCGATGGAGGGCGACTTCTACAAGGAAGCGCTCCAGATGAGCCGCATGACGCGCGAGATGTTCTCGCTCATGGAGGGACGCCACGTCCATCCGTCGACGCTCTACCCGGGCGGCGTCGGCACCGTGGCCACCATCCAGCTCTTCACCGATTACATCACCCGCCTCATGCGCTACGTCGAGTTCATGAAGAAGGTCGTGCCGCTGCACGACGATCTCTTCGACTTCTTCTACGAGGCGCTCCCCGGTTACGAGCAGGTCGGCAACCGCCGCATCCTCCTTGGCTGCTGGGGCAGCTTCCAGGACCCGGACGTCGCCAACTTCGACTACAAGGACATGACGAAGTGGGGACGCAGCATGTACGTCACCCCCGGCGTGGTGGTCGACGGCAAGCTGGTCACCAACGACCTCGTCGACATCAACCTGGGGATCCGCATTCTCCTCGGCTCGTCCTACTACGAGGACTGGGCGGGGATGGAGAAGTTCGTCGACAAGGATCCGCTCGGGAACCCGGTCGACGTTCGCCATCCGTGGAACCAGCACACCGTGCCGCGCCCGCAGAAGCGCGACTTCGACGACAAGTACACCTGGGTCATGAGCCCGCGCTGGTTCGATGGCAAGGACCATCTCGCGCTCGACACCGGCGGCGGCCCGCTGGCCCGCCTCTGGTCGACCGCCCTCTCCGGCCTCGTCGACATCGGCTACGTCAAGGCCACCGGCAGCAGCGTGCAGATCAACCTGCCGCGCACGATGTCGCTGCCCGAGACGAGCTTCGAGTGGAAGATCCCGCAGTGGAGCAACACCATCGAGCGTGACCGGGCGCGCACCTACTTCCAGGCCTACGCGGCGGCCTGCGCGCTCTACTTCGCCGAGCGGGCCCTCGCCGAGGTCCGGGCCGGGCACACGAAGACGTGGAACGAGTTCAAGGTCCCCGAGGAGGGGATCGGCGTCGGCTTCACCGAGGCCGTCCGCGGTGTGCTCAGCCACCACATGGTGATCAAGGAGGGGAAGATCGCCAACTACCACCCCTACCCGCCCACGCCGTGGAACGCGAACCCGCGTGACAGCTTCGGCACCCCCGGGCCGTACGAGGACGCGGTGCAGGGCTGCCCGATCTTCGAGGACAACGACATCGAGCACTTCAAGGGGATCGACATCATGCGCACGGTGCGCAGCTTCGACCCCTGCCTGCCGTGCGGCGTCCACATGTACATCGGAAAGGGGAAGGTGGTCGAGCGCCGGCATTCGCCGGCGACGATGCCGACCGAAGCGGAGCTCGGCTAGGTGGCCGCCTCCGTGGCGGACCCACGGGTCACGGCGCAGCGCATCGAGGGACTGCTGGGCGAGCTGTCGGGGACCGGGGACCCGCGGCTCGCCGACGCCGCCGAGGAGCTCGTCCGTCTCCTGATGCAGCTCTATGGCTCCGGCTTGAGCCGCGTCATGGAGCTCGCGGCGCTGCCCGGCGACGGTGCCGGGCTCGTCAGCCGCATCATCGATGACGAGCTGCTGTCGAGCCTGCTCGTCCTCCACGATCTCCATCCGATCCCACTCGCCGAGCGGGTGACGCGGGCCATCGACAAGGTGCGCCCGTACCTGGGCTCGCACGGCGGTGGCGTGCAGGTGGAAGCGATCGAGGACGGCGTCGTCCGCCTGCGCATGGAGGGCAGCTGCTCCGGCTGCCCCTCGTCGGCGATCACGCTCAACTACGCGCTCGAGCGCGCCATCCTCGAGGCGGCCCCCGAGATCGCCCGGGTCGAGGCGGTGGAGGAGGACGGCGGCGTCGCGACCCGCGGTGCCAACGGCTCCCTCGTCCAGATCGACGGGCTGTCGTCGGCACCGGTACCGGTGCAGGGACCGGTCGACTGGACGACCATCCAGATCAGCGCCGGGGCGGTGGAGGGGAGGCTCGCATCGGTCCATGCCGGCGGTCAGCAGCTCATTTTGTTCGGCCACGACGGCACGATGTACGCATATCGCGACCGCTGCGGCCGCTGCGGCCAGTCGCTTGCCTCCGCGGACGTGGCGGGTGTCGTCGTCACCTGCCCGACGTGCGCCACCACGTTCGATATGCAGCGGGCCGGTCGGGCGACCGAGGGCGGACAGCTGCACCTCCAACCGCTGCCGCTCATCGTCCAGGGCGGCGATGTCCAGGTGGCGCTGCCACAGGCGGTCGCGTCGCACGCATGACCGAGCGCCGTCCCAGTCCCGGTGGGCTCGGCGGTTCGAGCCTGGCTCGCCTTGCTCGACCGCGACCGGAGGATGCGACGCGCAACCCGGCCGTGGCGGGCACGCTCGCCCGCTTTCTCAAGCCGCGCGAGCGTCCGGCGCCGGGTGAGGCGTGCGAGCTCTGCGCGGAGCCGATCGGTGACGAACACGCGCACCTCGTCAACGTCGACACCCGCAGCCTCGCCTGCGTCGACCGCGCCTGCTACCTCCTCTTCAACGCGGAGGGCACCTCGGGGCAGAAGTACCGCGCCGTCCCCGACCGCGTGCGGACCGATCCCGGCTTCCGGCTCGACGCCGGACAGTGGGACGCCTTCCAGATCCCCGTCGGGATGGCGTTCTTCTTCCACAACTCGCGCATGCAGCGCACCGTCGCCTTCTATCCATCGCCGGCCGGCGCCACGGAGTCGGAGCTGCCGCTCGCGACCTGGGAGGAGCTCGTCGCCGCCAACCCGATGGTGCGCGAGATGCTCTCCGACGTGGAGGGCCTCCTCGTCCGCCGCGAGCGCGATGCGACCGAGGCCTACGTCGTCCCCATCGACGTCTGCTACGAGCTGACCGGCATCATTCGCCGCGACTGGCGCGGCTTCGGCGGCGGCGAGACGGCGCGCGCCAGCATCGGTGCCTTTTTCGACGGTCTGCGCGCTCGCGCGCGGGTGGAGACGGCCCGGGCATGAGCGAGCTCGCCTTCGAGGTCGTCGGCGCCCGCACCGAGCCGTATGCGGCGGTGCCGACGATCCTCGTCAAGCTGCGCGTCAATGAGTCGAGCGGCGCCGACATCGGAACGATCGCGCTCCGGGCGCAGGTCCAGATCGAGCCGCGCCGCCGCGGCTACACCGACGCGGAGGGTGATCGCCTGCTCGAGCTGTTCGGTCCGCCGGCGCGGTGGGGCGACACGCTCCGCACCCTCGTCTGGACGCACGCCACGTTCATGGTGCCCGCGTTCCGCGGCAGCGTCGAGGTGGAGATCCCGATCACCGTCACGTACGACTTCGAGGTGATCGCGGCCAAGTACTTCCACGCCCTCGACGACGGCGAGATCCCGCTGCTCCTCCTGTTCTCCGGGACGGTCTTCGAGCGCGCCGGCGCATCGGTCTCGATCGACCAGGTGTCGTGGAGCGCGGAGGCGCGCTACCGGCTGCCGGTCGAGGTGTGGCAGACCACGATGCGCGCCTATTTCCCCGACGGCGGCTGGATCATGCTGCGGCGAGACACGTTCGATGCCCTCCATCGGTACCGTGGCGAGCACGCGCTGCCGAACTGGGACGAGGCGGTCGAGGCGCTCCTCCAGCAGGCGCGTGAGGGGGAGCCGGTATGAGCTTCGCCGACGCGCAGCGCATCGCCGATGCCGTGCTGTGGGAGGGCTACCTGCTCTACCCGTACCGCGCCTCGGCGCGCAAGAACCAGGTGCGATGGCAGTTCGGCGTCCTGGTGCCGGCTGGCTATGCCGAGGCGGCGGCCAGCTCGGAGCGGCCGTCGTCGCGCACCGAGTGCCTGCTCGCCGACGCCGAGGCTGCGTCCGTGGACCTGCGGCTGCGGTTCCTGCAGCTCCAGTCGAGATCCGTCGAGCAGCGGACCGATGCCGGCGCCTGGGCGCCGGTTGCCCAGCTCGAGCTCGATGGCGAGCTCCTCCTGCCGTGGGACGAGGCGACGGAGCAGCACGTGGATGTCGCCGCGGTCACCCTCGCCGAGGTGCTGGCATCGCCGCGGGTCGAGACGTTCGAGATCCCCGGCGGCGACGAGACCGAGAGCCTGGGCGACGCGGTCCGCATTCGGCGTCGGCGCTGGTCGCTCAGCGGGGAGCTGCGGCTCGCCGCCGAGCGCGATGGCGACCTCGTCCGGCTGCGGGTCGACGTCGTCAACACCGCACCCTGGGCCGGCGGCGCGGACCGCGACGCGGCGATGCGGCTCGCCTTCCTGGGGGCGCACACGCTGCTCGTCACCAGCGCCGGCCGCTTCGTCTCGCTGCTCGAGCCGGACGAGGCGCAGGCGGGGGCGGCCAGGCGCTGTGCCAACGAGCACACCTGGCCGGTGCTCGTGGGCGGTGACGGCACGACGCTCCTCTCCTCGCCGATCATCCTCTACGACCAGCCCGAGATCGCGCCGGAGAGCCCCGGTGATCTGTTCGACTCTACCGAGATCGACGAGATCCTGACGCTGCGGATCATGACGCTCACCGACGCCGAGAAGCGGGAGGCGCGCGCCACCGATCCGCGCGCGCAGGCCATCATCGACCGCTCCGAGAGCATGCCGGCCGAGATGCTCGAGCGGCTCCACGGCGCGGTGCGCATGGTGCAGCCCGCGCAGGGGACGTTCGACGCGCCGCCACCAGTGCCGGACATCACCGACCCATTCAGCCCCGACGCGCCGTTCTGGGAGCCGGAGGCGCGGGTCGACCCGACGACGGCCACCGTCGCCGTGGGCGATGGCATGGTCAGCCGCGGCTCGCTGGTGCGGCTCAACCCGGGGCCGCGCGGCGACAGCATGGACATGTTCGTGGCCGGCCGCGTCGCGCGGGTCGAGGCCGTCTTCGAGACGCTCGAGGAGGAGCCGTACGTGGCGGTGACCCTCCTCGACGACCCGGCCTCGGAGATGCACGCGCTCGTCGGCCGCTATCTCTACTACCGCCCCGGCGAGCTGGAGCTCGTCGCCGAGGCTGCGACGGCGGAGGGGCGGGGATGACGACCCGCGTGCTCGTCGCCGGCATCGGCAACATCTTCCTCTCCGACGACGCCTTCGGGTCGGAGGTGGCGCGGCGCCTCGACGTCGGGCCGCCGCTGCCCGCCGACGTCACCGTCGCGGACTTCGGGATCCGCGGCATTCATCTCGCCTACGAGCTGCTCGACGGCTACGAGGCACTGCTCCTCGTCGACGCGACCCAGCGCGGCGGGGAGCCGGGCACCCTCTACGTCATGGAGGTCGGCGAGGCGGACGAGGGGTCCTTCGGGCCGCCGGATCCGCACGGCATGGATCCCGGTGCGATGATCGACCACATCCGATCGCTCGGTCGTACCGATCTCGAGATCATCGTGCTTGGCTGCGAGCCGGCCTCGCTGGCCGAGGAGATGGGGCTGAGCGAGCCCGTCGCCGCTGCCGTCGACGAGGCGGTACGCATGGTGCATGAGCTGGTGAGCGCGGGCGGCCGCCTCGGGCGCGCCGCGGGTTCCGCGGTCAGGACTGCATAGGAGAACGCGTCATGGATTTCACGTTCAAGCGCATCGTGGGCATCATTGCGGCCGTCACACTGGTGCTGCCGCTGGTCGTCAGCGTCGTGGCGTCGCTGCCGGACATCATGCGGTACTTCCGCATGCGAAGCATGTAAGGAGCGTGACATGAACTGGTGGCTGGTCATCGTCGTGGTGGTGGTGGCGATCGCGCTGATCGCGGTGCTCGCCTCGCTGCCGGACATCATGCGCTACTTCCGCATGCGGAAGATGTGACCGATGCATGAAGTGGGCCTCTGCGAGAGTATCGTCGATGCCGCCCTGCGCCGCGCCGCGGGACGACGGGCGACGCGCGTCAACGTCCGCGTGGGCGGGCACCATGCCGCCGACCGCGATGCGCTGATGCAGGCATTCCAGATGCTCACGCTGGAGTCCCCGCTCGCCGATGCCGAGCTCAACGTGATCGAGGTGCCCGGCGACGAGCTGATGCTGGAGTCGCTCGAGTTTCCCGCCGATAGCGCCACGGGGGCCGCCTGATGTGCCTCGGCATCGCCGGTCGCATCGTCGCCTTCGACGCGGCCCGGCCCGACGTTGCGTCGGTCGCGGTGGAGGGCGTGGCGCGCGACATCAATATCGGTCTGCTCGAAGGTCTCGAGGTGGGTGACTGGATCCTCATCCACCTCGGGTTCGCGCTCGAGACGATGACCGCCGAGGAGGCAGCGGACTCGGTCGACATGCTCCGCACCATCGGTCCCAACGGCGACGTCGAGACGGCCGGCGAACCGGAGCCGCCGGCGACGCCGGAGCGCGCGCGCGCGCCGTGGGAGTCGGAGCCAGCACCCTGGGCGAAGGCGCGGACATGAACCCGGCCGGAACCAAACCCGCTCCATTGCTCGACACGACGGCGGGCGCCCCCGCGTTCGATGTCCCGCCGTGGGCCGGCGACGGTCCCGTGCTCTTCGCGCGCTATGCCTATCCACCCAACGCGCTCGGCTACTGCGGCCCGGCCGACCACGCCGCGCTGCTCGGCCACGCCGCCACCGGCCAGGTTGACCCGGAGCTGGGGCAGCTCGCCCGCGGCTTCTCCGGAGCGTGGCCCTACCTCGAGCTCATCGCCGGCGAGGCCGGCATCGCCGATCCGCTCGACCGCCGGGTGGTGGAGGCGTACTGGCTCGGCAGCTCGCTGCTCGGACGCGTCGACATGACGCGCTTCGGCGGCGCGCTGCTGGACCGCTTCCGGAAGCGCGCGGGGACCGGCTGGGGCTACCTCGCCGAGGCGATTCCCGCCGGCGCGCTGCCGACGCACAGCTTCCATGTCTTCGGCATCTATCCCTGGGTCGGGCTCCTGCGCGGGGAGCGCGTGGAGCATCCGCTCCACGTCCTCGATCGATGCCGAATCCGCTGGGGCAAGGTGCTCAGCGTGGATGGCGATATGGCCGAGGTGACATCGCAGCCGCTCACCTGGGATGGGACCTCGCTCCGGCTCGGGGAGTATCGAACCGAGTCGGCGACGCGCGGGTTCGGCGGCTCGAGCCTCGCGGACGGCCTCGCGCCGGGCGAGTGGGTCGCGCTCCACTGGGACTGGGTCTGCGATCGGCTCTCCCGGCGACAGCTTGCCAACCTGCGGCGCTTCTCGCTGCACCAGCTCGAGATCACCAATCGGCGCGTCTCGCGCTCCGGCGCGGCGACGCTGCTCGCATGACGAACCCAACCGCGGAGGTGGTGCCCGCCAACAGCTGAACCCATCGGCAGCAAGCGTGGAAGCCGGCCCATGTCGGCCGAGATGCCTTCCGCTCTGCATAAGGAGATTCCATGGCCCGCACCATCCTCGGCGCGCTCCGCGCCGTCGCGATCGCGCTGCTCCTCGTCGCCTGTGCCTCCCCCGGCAGCACGGCATCCCCGTCCCCCTCCGTCGTCTCCTCCCCTGGCGCCTCCGACGGCGCACCGTCGGTCGGTCCCACGACGAGCACCGCCCCGAGTGGCACCCTGACGCTCTACACATCGGTGACGCAGGACACGGTCGACGCCGTGCTCGCCGCCTACGCCGTCGCGTACCCCGACGTGTCGATCGACGTCTTCCGCGCTCCCACCGGCGAGCTGGACGCCCGCATCGCCGCCGAGCGAGCGTCGGGTGGCGTGGGCGCCGACGTCCTGTGGGGCACGGATCCCCTCTCCGTCCAGGCGTACGCGTCCCAGGATCTCTTCAAGGCGTGGACGCCGGCCGAGGTCGATGCCGTCCCGCCCGCGTACCACACCGATACGTTCTGGGGGACGCGGCTGCTCAACATGATCATCGTCTACCGCGACGGGGTGACTCCCGAGCCGACGGATTGGACCGATCTGGTGGATCCGGCGCATGCCGGGCGGGTGGCAATTCCCGACCCGGGGTTCGCCGGCTCGGCGTTCGGTGCGCTCGGCTACTTCGCGTCGAGCGACGCCTACGGGATCGACTACTACGCTGCGCTCAAGCAGAACGGGGCGACCCAGGTGCAGGCCATCCCCGAGGTGCTGACGTCCGTGGCGGAGGGCCAGTACGACCTCGGCATGACGCTCGACAAGACCGCGCGCGACGCGATCGCGGCCGGCTCGCCGGTCCATATCGCCTGGCCGACGTCGGGGGCGATCGCCGTCTACTCGCCGGTGGCGGTGTTCGACAGCACCGACAACCCCGGCGCGGCCGAGTCATTCGCCAACTTCCTCCTCACCGTCGAGGGTCAGACGGCCATCGCCGACACGGGCTGGCAGCCGATTCGTGACGACGTCGCCGGTCCCGAGATCGGCGGCCCGCAGGTCGCTCCCGACTGGAACGCCATCTTCGACCGCCAGGAGGAGCTGCTGCGCGACTATCGCTCCATCTTCGGTGGCTGAGGGGTCGCGCTGGCGCGCGACCGGGTGGGTGGCACTGGCGCTGGCGCTGCTGGGGATCGTGGCCTGGCCCCTCTTCCGGTTGCTCTCGACCGCGTGGGGCGCCGGGCTCGGCGGTCTCGCGGCGGCGATCGGCACCGATGGAGCGGCGGCGGTCGCGACCAGCCTCTGGATGGCGATCGTGGTGACGGTCGCGTCCGTGGCCGGCGGCACCGCGCTGGCGCTGCTGACCGAGCGCAGCGCGGTGCCGGGCGTGGCGTGGCTGCGGGCCGGGATCCTGGCGCCGCTCCTCATCCCCGATTTCGTGACCGCCATCAGCTGGACCCGCGCCTACGGCCCGGTGGGCATCACCGCGCGCCTCACCGGCGTCGAGCTGCCGGGCCTGTACGGACCGGTCGGCATCGTGGTCGTCCTCGTCGCCGGAGCCGTTCCGCTGGCGTACCTCGTCGTCGCCGCGGGCCTGCGGGTGCGCAGCGAGCCGGATCTCGAGCGTGCCGCCCGCGCCAGTGGCGCCACGCCATGGGAGTCGCTGCGCCAGGTGACGCTGCCACTGCTCCTGCCGGTGCTCGGCGCGGCAGCCGCGCTCGTCTTCGTCACCACCATGAACGCATTCGGGACGCCAGTGGTGCTTGGCCGGCCCGCCGGGGTGGTGACGATGACGACGCGCATCTACCAGGACCTCGCCTTCAGCTCGACACCCGAGGCGTTCGCGCGGGTCGTCGCGCTGTCGGCGCTGCTCGTGCTCCTCGCGGTGGTCACCGTCGCTGTGGCGGGCCGGGCGCTGGCGATTCGTGGCGAGCGCACCGGGGCCAGCGCTGGGCCGGTCGCCGCCCATGCCCCGGCCTCGCGCGCCGGCACCGGCGCCGCGTGGGCCTTCGTGGTCCTCACCGTGCTGCTGCCGCTGCTGGCGCTCGTCCTCACGGCCATGACCCGCGCCGTGGGTCTCACCCCGCTGCCGCCGAACCTGACGCTCGCTCACTTCGCCGCCGCCCTCGACGCGAGGACCGTTGCCTCGCTCGGGACCAGCCTGGTGCTGGCGGCGCTGACCGCCATCGGTGCCGTCCTGCTCGGCGGGCTGGCGACGGCGGTCGCGTCGCGACGTGGATCAGGCCCGGTGGGAATGATGGTGCTGCTCACGTTCGCGCTGCCGGGATCGGTCGTGGCGGTGGCGATCCTCATCGCATACGGCGTGACGCTGCGCGACACGCTCGCGATCCTCCTCGTCGCCTACCTTGCCAAGCTGTGGGCGCTCGGCCAGCGCCCGGTGGCCGCCGCCGTGTCGCGCCTCCCCGCGGACCTGGCGCGCGCGGCACGGGTCCACGGCGCTGGCTCGTTCACCACGCTGCGCACCGTGGTGCTGCCGTTGCTCGCTCCGGCGATCGTGGCGGCTGGGCTGCTCGTCTTCACCGTCGCCATCAACGAGGTGACCATCTCGACACTGCTCTACGGTCCGCACGCGACGACCCTGGCGGTGTCGATCGTCAACCTCCAGCAGCTGGGGGATCCCACCGTCACCGCCGCTCTCGCCGTCGTGCTGACGGCCATCGTGGGCCTGGCCGCGCTCGGCCTGCTCCTCCTGCGGCGCGTCCCGTGGGGGGCCGCGGGGGTGGGCCTCGGATGATCGTCCCGGCCGCTCTCGAGTGCTCGGACCTCGACGTCGCTTACGGCGACGTGCCTGTGCTGCGCGGCCTCGACCTGGTGGTCGGCGCCGGCGAGACGGTGGCACTGCTGGGCCCGTCAGGGTCGGGCAAGACGAGCCTCCTCTACGCCGTCGCCGGCTTCGTCACGCCGAGCGGTGGCAGGATCAGCGTCGGCGGCCGCGTCGTCTCGGGTGGTGGACGGACGGTCCCGCCGGAGCGTCGTGACCTGGGATTCGTGTTTCAGCACTACGCGCTGTGGCCGCACCTCGATGCGCTCGACACGGTCGCCTACCCGCTGCGTCGGGCAGGGTCGACGGCTGGTGACGCGCGGCGCCGGGCCACCGAGCTGCTGGCGCTGATGGGCGTCGCCCACCTCGCCGCGCGGCGGCCGGCGCAGCTCTCCGGCGGTGAGCAGCAGCGGGTCGGCGTCGCCCGTGCGCTGGCTCGCTCGGCGACGCTCCTCCTCCTCGACGAGCCGACCGCCCACCTCGATGTCCCGCTGCGCGCTGCGCTCGTCGCCGAGCTGGCCGAGCAGCGACGGCGCACCGGCGCGGCCGCGGTCTACGCGACCCACGATGTCGGCGAGGCGCTCGCCATCGCCGATCGCGTCATGCTGCTCCGCGACGGCGCCGTCATCCAGGTCGGCGATCCGCTCGAGATCTACGAACGACCGGTCGACGCGTGGGTGGCGCGGCTCTCCGGCGCCGCCTCGGTGCTCCACGGCGAGCTGGTCGCGACCACCGGCGACCCGGCGCAGGTCCGAATTGGCAGGGATGTGATGCCGGTCGAACTCACCGCGGCTGAGCCGCGTGTGCCCGGCCCAGTTCGGCTCCTCGTGCGCGCGGACTGGGCCGAGCTCGATGCTGGCGCGGCGCCAGTGGCGATCGTGTCGGCGGCCTGGTTCCGCGGACCGCATACCGACTATCGGCTCGTCACCGACGCGGGAGAGCTCGAGCTGCGAGCGCCCGGACCCCCGCGTGCGCTCGTCGGGGAATGCGTGGGATGGCGCCTCCGGCGTGCCTGGGTGCTCCCGGGGGACGACCGCTAATCGGTGCGCGTGGTCATGCCGTCATGATCGGGGCCGATTCTGGGAGCGCCGTGAGAATCCCTCAGACGGGCAGGAGCACGGCGACCCCCGCCACCACGCCCCCCCCGAGGGCCGACAGGAGGCCGATCCGCAGCGCCGTTCGGCGGTCCGCCGCAGCGGCCTCCTGATCGGTGATCGTCGTCGTGTCGCGCAGCTCGTCGCCGAGATTGAACACGCCGCGCCACCCGTAGTTCGCGCAGAAGTGCATCGTTGCCTGCAGATACCCGGACGCCGCGACCGCCGCCGGGAAGAAGATGGCGGCGCGCCACCACGGGTCGGCGCCGACGAGGATGAGCGCGCCGAGGATGCCGGCTGTCGCTGCCACACCGATATCGCCGGCCCGCCGGCGCGCCGCGATCTCCGCCGGCCCGATATTGCAGACGCCGGACCGGTACTCGCCGCCGACGTCGATCATCTGTTCCATGGCGTGGGTACGGTGGCCAGCCGCATCTGGCTCACGCGGTGCGGGGATCCGTCTCGGCGTTACGCGGCGTCCGTCACGCTCCTGCGGCGTCCGTCACGCGCCCGCGGCATGCCGCTCGAGCGACGCGCGCGCCAGCTCGATGATGGCGGTGCGGAGGTCGGGTGGCTCCAGCACCTCGGCGTGTCCGCCAAGCGCCACGAACCGGTTCGGGGCCTCGTCCGGCCAGTCGACCTCGATCCTGAGATGGGCCCAGCCCTGCGGATCAGGGACGTCGACGCGCTCCGCGCGCTGCACCGCCGCGGCGCCGCACATCATCGCCAGCATCCAGATCCGGTCGGGGTCCACCCGGACCGTCACCGCCAGCCGCGGCACATCGGCCTCGTAGGCGGCAATCGATGCCGTCCAGTGGCTCGCCAGGTCGAATGTAGCGGGCCGCTCGAACCGATCATCCAGGCCAGCCGCCGTTTGAATGCGCGACACGCGATAGGTGCGTGGAGTGTCATCGGTCCCGTGGGGGCTGGCGACGAGGTACCAGGCACCACCCTTGAGGACGATGCCGAGCGGGTCGACGACGCGCTCGACGGTGCTGCGGTCGCGCCGGTAGTGGAGGCGCAGGACCCGCTGCCCCCAGACGGCGTCCGCCACGGTGCCGAGGCACGGCGTCGCATCGGCCTCCGCGAACCAGGCCGGCGCGTCGAGGTGGAACCGCTCGCGGATTCGCCCGGCCCGCGCCCGCAGCTCGGCGGGGAGCGCCGCGAGGAGCTTCAGCTGCGCGGTCGCCAGCACTGCCCCGAGGCCGAGCTCGGCCGCCGGTCCTGGGATGCCGGCGAAGAAGAGTGATCCCGCCTCGTCCTGGGTCAGCCCGGTGAGCCGCGTGCGGTACCCGTCGAGCAGCTGGTATCCGCCGGCGGGGCCGCGGTCGGCGTAGATCGGAATGCCCGCCGCACCCAACTGGTCGGCGTCGCGATAGATGGTCCGGACGCTGACCTCCATCTCGTCGGCGAGCTCCTGGGCCGTCATGCGCCCCCGCGTCTGGAGGAGCAGCAGGATGGAGAGGAGGCGACTGGCGCGCATGGGGAGATGCTAGGCCCCATCCGACACGCCCGTGAAGCATCACCTGGCCAACGCCCGATTGAAGATAGGTCGGAGGTGCGCGTTGCCAGGGTAGACCGGCCTCGAGGGGCCGTCAGCGCAGGTTTTCGGCGCCCAGCTATGGCCAAGGCGACTCGAAGAGGGACGCCGGCAACCAGGAAGGGCAGCGCAAACCCCAGACCGAGCGCGAACGCGAGGGGAGTGGTCGCGACGCCAAGCGCGAGGCCGCGTCGCCGGCCCTGCCACAGCCAGGCTCCAGCGACAACATCGAGGGCGCAGACGCCAACCAGCGCCCAACCGAGCACGCTGAAATGTCCCGCCGAAAGTTGTTCGAATGGACCCCCGACGAGCGACCGGAAGCCCCACGGAGTCATCGGCAACTCACCGCGGCGCCGGAGGTGGTCGAGGGTGATTGCCGTTCCGATCCCGAATCCCAGTCCGAGGATGATGTACATGATGGCCGCAGCGCGGACTGCCAGCGGCACTCGTGCTGGAGTCTGTGCCACGACCATCTACCCAGCCCCGAGCATGTCCGCCGGTGCTGTGGTCGGTCTCGATTCCAGGATCGACTTGAGCCGGGCGAGATTCGCGACGACGTCCCGGCCGAGCACACGAGCGACGAGCGGCTCCGCCACCGACATGATCCTGGAGACGTCCAGTTCGATCGTCGCGGTGAGGTGAGTGCCCTCCGGGACCGCGGTCACCGCGTAGGAGGCCAGGAGCCCTGGACCCGACGTGGTCCGAAAGGCCACCCGCTTCCCGGGTTCGAAAACGACATACTCGTTCTCCCCGGTCATCTGCCTGCCCATGAGCGTGCGGGTGAACGTGTGCCTGGTTCCGACACCCGGTGGTCCATCGGTCAGCCGCCGGACCTCGACGATCCCCGACTGCCATTGGGCTGCGTTCGTCTGGTCCGCGACGAACGCGAACACCTCATCGCTCGGTCGACGGACGGCGATCGTCTTCTCCACCCTGATCATCACGAGCCTCCAAGTGTCATCTCTCTCTAGAGTCATACTCTAGTCTCAAGGTCCTGTAATATGGATTTCGCCGTGAACGCTGTCAAGCCCTCGAACCAAGCGCGACCGCTGGGACGTCAACGCGCCCGCGCCACGCGGTTGCAAATCACGAGAGCCGCCGCCGACTTGTTCGGTGAGCGCGGCTATACGCGGACCACGATGGCGGACATCGCCGCCGCCGCGGGGGTCGCGGTCCAGACGGTGTACTTCGTGTTCCACACCAAGACCGACGTCCTCGACAGCGCCTACAGCCTGGCCGTCATGGGCGAAGACCCTCCGGCCGTGCCGCAGGATCAGGCGTGGTACCGGCAGGCGGTCACCGAGCCCGACGTCTCGACATCGATGCGATTCGTGGTCGAAGGAGTGAGCGAGATCCTGTGCCGTGTCGCACCGCTCGACTATGCAGTCAGGACCGCGGCTGCCGCCGATCCCGAGGCGGCTGCCTTCCTCGCCAGGAACGAGCAGATGCGGACCGAAGGCTACCGGGAGATGGTCGGATTCCTGGCCGGCAAGTGCGCCCTGCGCGACGACCTCACGGAGGAGCGCGCAACGGATGTCCTGCTATTCCTGGCGAGCCCCGGTGCCTATCGGGCCTTGGTGATAGAGCGTCACTGGACGCACGCCGAGTGGGTGTCGTGGACGAGCCGCGCGCTGGTCCAGGAGCTGTTCGACGGTGGGTAGGAAGCCCGCGATAAGGGCGGGTCCGCGCGTTACGCCCCGATCGCCTCGGCCTTCGCGATAAGCTGGCGAACCGCGGTCGGTGTGTAGCCCGCGATGACCTTGCCGAAGAGTCGCGCGAACACGGGCGACAGCACACCCTCCATGGTCGCGGCCATTGTCACCTTGGTTTGGCCTTTGCCGAGCGGCTCCATCCGGTGGATGAAGCGCTGACGCACGCCGGGGCCGCTGGCACCGATAACAAACGCAGAGCCTGAATGGGCATCGACGACGGTAAACGGGCGATGCATGCCGTTCGGCAAAGTCACGGTCCCGGCGGTGCCTTTGCTCGGTGGACCGTCGAGCGTGGCCGCCGAATAGCCCGGATTCCAAGTCGGCCAATTCGCCACGGCCGTCGCGACCCGCCAGACAGCCTCCGGCGACGCTGTCGTGACCTCAGAGTGCTCCGTCTTCCACATCTCAGGTTTCTCCTTCATTCGTTCCAACCGGATCGGCCGGTCCCGCCACGATCGCGGACGCGAGTGCCCGCCAGATCCGTGCTGCGTACTGGTCGACGGACCAGCCCCGCTCCGACACGAGTACGTCGAACACTTGAGATGAGAGCAGTGCGTACGCAAGGTCCGCCGCGTCTTGGGGCGTCCAGTCGGGCCGGAGGTCGCCCTCTTCGGCCAATCTCGAGACGAGCCGGCCGAAGCCTTCCCGTTTGCGAGCCATCCGGTCGGCCCAAGTTGCCGCGGCGGCGTCAT
Source organism: Candidatus Limnocylindria bacterium (assembly GCA_038248895.1). Lineage (GTDB taxonomy): Bacteria > Chloroflexota > Limnocylindria > QHBO01 > QHBO01 > JAICQM01. Next base: position 26,847 of record JBBRWZ010000028.1, read on the forward strand.
CCGAACGGCGGGCTGCCAACAGCATGGTCGCGACGTCGTGGACTCGACGCTCGAACTCCGCGGTCGCATTCACGGCTTCGCGGAGCGCCTCCACTCCCGACGCCGCTTCGTCAGACGGTCGCAGGAGTTCCGCGATCCCCTCGACGGCCTCCACGTGCACCAGCAGAGCGATCAGGAACTCCGACTTGGACCCGAAGTGGTACGCATACACCGCCTGACGAGAAATGCCCGCTTCCTTCGCGATCTCGTCAATCGTGACGCCGTGGTAGCCCCGTTCGACAAGCAACCGGCGGGCGCCATCGAGGAGACGCGCTCGGGTCTCGTCACGCTTGGTGGACACGACGTCAACCTAGGTCACGGATGACGGCCTGTCAACCGGCGATCGCGCCCGACTCGCCTCAATCGTCTTACATGACCGAGGTGGTCCCGCAGGCGTAGCACCGCCGGCGGATAGACCGGGCCGGGTGAGGAACGCCGCCACGCGACCCATCGCGTCGTCGATGACCGGCGTCAGTCCGTGGCCGACGCCGGGATACGTCACCAGCTCCGCATCGCGCAGTTGGCGCGCCGCGTCCCGCAGCAGCGGCAGGCGCGCGAACGGGTCGGACTCGCCGGACAGCAGGAGCACGGGACAGCGGATGGCGCTGAAATGCGCAGTTCGCTCGGCCGCCCTCTCCGGCCGGCCCGGTGGATGGAGTGGGAAGCAGAGCAGCACCAGCGCGCGCAGGCGCGGCTCCTCCGCCGCCAGCAGCGACGCGACGCGGCCGCCGAACGACTGGCCGCCGATCGCGATCCGCGCTGGGTCCTCGTCGTCGAGGGCCGCGCGCCAGGCGGGAAGGGCTCGATCGGCGGATCCACGCGGGAGGGCGACGCCGCGCGCCGTCACCTCACGCTGGGCGAGGAGCTCGATCATCGGGCGGAGGCGTTCCACCGTCCCCGACGCGCCGGGGGCGAGGAAAAGGTCGGTCATCTGGCGCCATTGTGCGCTGTAGGCTGCGTCCGTGGCGGCGGGCGGGGTGCGGGGACGGGCGGGGGACGGGCGACGGCCACAGTCGCTGCGGCGCGGACGCCACGAAATTGCGCATCCCGACCGCGGATTGGATCGTTTCTCGGTCGCGCGTGCTGGGCACTGCCACGGATCGGTACCCGACGACCGAGGAGCAGTGGAGGAGGGGTGGAAGTCCGGTCCGGATGCGCACAATCCGAGCATGACCACCAACTCGGCGTCGCCGCGGCGGTGACTCCACGAAATTGCGCATCCCGACCGCGGATTGGATCGTTTCTCGGTCGTGCGTGCTGGGCGGTGCCATGGATCTGTACCGCACGACGGAGAAGCGGCGGAAATCCGGTCGGGATGCGCATGATCCGAGCACCGCCACCGAGCACCGCCACCGACACGGCCTCGCCGCCGGCGCGGATGCCACCAAATTGCGCATCACGACCGAGGATCGGCTCGTTTCTCGGTCGCGCGTGCTCGGCACCGCCACGGATGTGTACCCCACGACCGAGGAGCGGCGGAAATCCGGTCGGGATGCGCATGATCCGAGCACCGCCACCGAGCACCGCCACCGAGCACCGCCACCGAGCACCGCCACCGAGCACCGCCACCGAGCACCGCCACCGAGCACCGCCACCGAGCAC
>JBBRWZ010000029.1:0-27478 GCA_038248895.1 Candidatus Limnocylindria bacterium
ACAACGGCGGCGTCAACTGGAGCGCGCTCGGCACCGAGTTCCCGATCGTCGGGATCTGGCAGATGGACTTTGACTCCGGCGTGCCGAATGGCACGAACGGCGTCGGCCCACGGACGCTCCTGGCCGGCACGCACGGCCGCGGCGCGTTCCGCATGACCGACGCGACGGAGGTCGCGGCGCTCAAGGTCTCAAAGGTCGATGCCGGCATTCCGGTCGGTCCGACCAGCAATGTTGACTACACCGTGACGGTGGAGAACGTCGGCAACGGCACAGCCACCGGCGTCTCGATCAGCGACCCGATCCCGGCCAACACGAGCTTCGTGTCGGCCGCGGACGGTGGCACCTACAGCGGTGGCACGGTCCGCTGGAGCGGCATCACCCTTGCTGCCGGGGAGAGCGTTGATGTTCACTTCACGGTGAGCATCGCGTCCGCTCTGAAGAAGAAGGTGAAGTCGATCACCAACGACGGGATCGTGGTGACGTCGACCGAGGGCCCCGGTGCAACCGGGTCCCCGACGATCACGCTCATCGCACCGAAGTTTGCGGTCAGCCTGCTTCCCGCCGCCCAGGCACAGCAGGCCCGGCCCGACGCGACGGTGACCTATCCCTTGCAGCTCACCAATCTCGGATACGAGACGGACAGCTACGCGGTCACGACTGCGGGTAGCACCTTCGACGTGCAGCTTCTCGCAGGCGATTGCGCCACCGCGCTGCCGGCGAACGTTGGTCCGCTCACCGCAGGCCAAACCGCCGACCTGTGCGTCTCCGTCCACATCCCCGTCTCGGCTGCCAACAATGCGGTGGACGAGACTGTCGTGACGGCCACGTCGGTGGGCAATCCAGCGGTCTCCGCCAGCGCGACGGTGCGCACGACGGCGGCGGCCGCGGACACCCTCCTGGTCGATGGTGATGGCAACATCCCCGACGTCCAGTCGATCTACTCGACGGCGCTCGATTCCGCTGGCGTCGTCTTCAACACATGGGACCTAGCGGCGGACTCTAACTTGCCTGCCGACTTCCTCAACTCGTACACGAACGTGGTCTGGTTCACGGGCAATAGCTACCCGGACCCGATCGTCCCGTACGAGGATGAGCTGGCCACCTTCCTCGATGGCGGCGGCAGGCTCTTCATGAATGGGCAGGACATCCTGGACCAGACCGCCGGCCAGACCGACTTCGTCCTGAACTACCTGCACATCACGTGGGACGGTGCGGAGACGCAGAACGACAAGCCGACGGCCACGGTCACGGGTGTGACCGGGAACCCGGTGACGGATGGCATCGGCGCCATGCCGATCGACCATTCGGTGCTCGGCGCCACGTACGAGGACCGACTGACCCTCAATGGCGGCGCGGTCGCAGCGTTCACGGACGATACTGGCCAGACGGATGCGTTGAGCTTCGACTCGGCCACGTACCGAGTCGTCTTCCTCGCCTTCCCGTTTGAGGCGTACGGCGATGCCACCGCCAAGGCGGACCTGGTCACCCGCGTCATGGCGTTCTTCGCGCCGTAACGCGGGCTGATGACCAGACCTGTGAGGGGGCGAGCCTACCCGGCTCGCCCCCTCACTGTGCCAGCGCAGATGACGCACGGCGTGCGACACTCGATGTCGTGAGCTTCGGATTGGTCTGGATCGTGGTCATTGCCGAAGCGCTGGGGGCGTGCAATTTGCCATCGGCGGGCGAGAGCGGCGCCGCGGCGATCCCATCTGCCGCGGCCAGCGCCGAAGCGCAATGCTCCGCTGCGCCCGAGGCGGTGCGCGGCAGGATCGAGAGGGGACTGACCGTTCGAGGCGCGACCGTCGCCCGCGCATTTGCCAGCCCGGCGACCGATGTCGTCAATGCCGCTGACGCCCAGGGCACGCCGATCGAGTCCGGGTGGTTCGTGGCGGGACTGATCAACGGGGTGGGCCAACGGCCGGAGGTGGGGGCGTGGTTCGTGACCACGCTCGAGGCGAACGGTGGGACGGTCCTCGCGGCGAATCCGTCGGCGCTGCGCTATTGGGACGGTGCGGGTGGGGCAGACATCGACGGCTCGGGGCGCCAGGTGGCGATCCACTGCGTCGGTCCGCCACCAGAGCCGTGACGGAACCCTGTCGCCCACCGCGGGTGCGCCGGCCCCATCTCATTGTCGTGCGCGAGCGACGCACGCTGTCCAGCGCCGCGAACGCCGCACGTCGCAGCCGCTGCGGGCCACTCGCGTGCACCCGCTGCCGCCATGTCTGGTCGCCGTCCGGCGTAGCGAGGCGAATTTCCACGTCACTGCGGCCGTGGAGGCCGGGCGGATCCAACCCGAGGTGCAGGGTTGCGCCCGCCGGCTGCGCCGGTACGGCTCGCACAGGCAGAGGGTCGATCTCGTCCGCGAGGGACTGGATGCCGAGCTCGTCCATGTCGCGACCCGCGGCGCCGACGGGCTGATCAACCTGATTTGCCATCGCCGACGGCTTCGCGACCCGTCGTCGTAGCCGGCGGCGACAGGACCCTCAGCGTGACCTACAACGTGCTCGCCGGCTCGTACGCCACCGCTCACCAGCTCCGCCTGCCCCGCGACCCGGCTGCTGCCGCGGCGGTCCTCGCCGGCGACGCGCGCCCGGTCGACCTCGTCCGCGGCGCCGACCGGCTCGCCCTCGCCCCTCGGACATCGGTCCATCTTCATTGCCAAGTCCGCCGGTTCCGACCGGCGGGGCCTCATGCCTGGCTCCCTAAGGGGGCGTCATGCCTCCTGTTGCTTTGGTGCACCGCCCCAGGACGGCGGGACCGCGATGTGCTACATAGATCATCTTCAGCCGACCTCTTGCAACCGCGGCCGCACGGCTCGGCCTCTGCCAATCGGTTTGCGAAACGTGAAAGGCAGGGATATGCGCGTTCGCACGATCGCCATCCTCTCCACGGCCGCGCTGCTCGTCGGCCTCGTCGGACCGGGCTTTGCGCTCGGAACCACCCCGAAGGGCGCCGAGCCGCAGCTCATCTCCGATGCCGACATGAAGGCCATCACGACGACCTTCGACGGTGCATCGGTCCTCCCGACCACCCGCACCGTCGCCCACTGGTGGGGCTCGTCGGTCGACCCGAACAACGGGGTCACCTACGGCTACAACATGGTCGGCGCAGACCCGTACCAGTGCAGCGGCTCCGCCTGCGACGTGACGATCCAGACGGACATCACGCCCCTCATCGTGACCGTCGGCGGTCTCACCTTTGACGGTCGAAACGTCGTCCAGGCCACGCTCGACTCGCCGCAGTTCGCGCTCAACGACTACGGCTCGACGCCGGCAGCCACCGACGCCAATTACGCGCGCGGGGACGGCGGTGCGCTGTCGCAGGATGATGCGGGCGTGGCGCTCCAGCTCCAGGACGCGACGATGCGCGCCCAGTTCAACGAGACGGGGTCAAGCCCCTACCACCTCCGGCTCCACGCCAATGTCCTGCCGCCGGTCGTCATCGAGGTGCCGGCGAATCACGGCACGCTACTCCAGAGCGGGCGGGGCGTGATCTTCGCGGACGTCGACGTCTACTGGTGGGCGGCCCGGATCCACAACCTCGAGACGAAGGCGGATCCCACGCACCTGCCCCTGTACCTGACCGATGACGTCCTCCTTTACTCGGGCAAGGACATCTTCAACTGCTGCATCATCGGCTTCCACGGCGCCAAGGCGACCGGGAACGGTGCCGGCAACACGAACAGCAACGGCAACGCGCCGGTGCAGACCTTCGCGTGGGCCTCGTACATCTCGCCCGGCATCTACGCCCGTCCGGACGGCGGTGCGAACTGGGCGCTGCAGGACATCCACGCGATCAGTCACGAGATCGCCGAGTGGGGCGACGATCCGTTCGTGAACAACTGGGTCGAGCCGTGGCTGACGCCGACGGCGCCACAGTACGGATGCACGAACATCCTCGAGACCGGCGACCCCGTGGTCGATATCGGCTTCGCGATGGGGACGAACACGTTCCGCCAGGGACCGAACCCGAACGCGACGCAGAGTGCCGACGGGTACTACCACCCTGAGGATGAGGCGCTGCTGCCGTGGTTCATGCGGACCGCGCCGAACTACGTGTCCGAGCCGACGCAGTCGTCGTCGACGAACGTCGGTCGCTACACCCTCATGGGCGATCTGAACCCCTTCCCCGGATTCCGCGCGCCGGCCACCGGCTGCTGAACCCGGCACCCAGCGACGAGGCCGGCCCGCCGGGGCCGGCCTCGTCATGCCCGCCGTTCGACGGCCACGGCGCGGCGAACCGCGTCGAGGGCGGCGTAGGCGGCACGTCGCTGACGCTGTGGGCCGCTGCCGTGAATCGAGAGCTCCTTGGGCGCCACGCTGACGGCACCGCTCACCGCGACGCGGACCTTGCTGCGGCCATGCCTTCCCGGATCCAGCAGCGAGACCTGGAGGACCGCGTCTGCGAGTGGCACCGCGGCCAGGCCGCCCGCGTCAAGCATGCCCCCGACATACGTCGTCGTCCCGTCGGAGGAGGTCGTCGACGCGAGGATCGCCAGCAGCGCCCCCTCGGTATCGGCCTCCCACGAGGCCACGGTCCGCGCGCCGGCAGCGCCGAGTGCGGCGAGGGTCACGCTGGCGAGGTCGTCGGCATCGGTGCCCCAGGCGTCATCGCCGAGGGTCGCCAGCGCGCGCTGGACGAGGGCGTCGAGGTCTGCGCCAGGGTCGGACGACGAGAAGCGGACGTGGACGCCATCGTCGCGAGCGTAGATGCCGGCGACGATGCCCGGCCCGGGTTGCGCGAGCAGGTCGTCGAGCAGGTCGGCGACGCGCGACTCGCCGACGCCCCAGCTTTTCACGCTTCGCGATCGCTGGGGCGCCAGCGCGAAACGCGCGCTCAGCCGGGGCGCGACCTCGTCGCTCCACATGAGGCGCATCTCGGACGGCACGCCCGGCATGAGCACGCAGACGGACCCGTCGCGATCGACCCACCAGCCCGACGCCGAGCCGATCGGGTTGGCGAGGATCTCCGCCGACCGGATGCGCAGCGCCTGGCGCAGGTTGCTCGCCGGGAAGTCGCCGCGCCCGCGCCACCGCTCGCGCAGGCCGGCCTCGAGCGCTGAGTCGGTGGCGAGCGGCTCGCCGAGCGCATCGGCCAGACCGTCGCGGGTCACGTCGTCGTGCGTTGGGCCCAGGCCGCCGGTCGCGATCACGAGATCGACGGCGCCGCGTGCCGCCCTGAACGCCTCCGCGATGAGAACGCGATCGTCGGGCACCGCGCGGATGCCGCGCAGCTCGATCCCCAGCCGCGCCAGCTCCCCGCCGAGGTGGGCGGCATTCGTGTCGACCGTCTCGCCCAGCAGGATCTCGCTGCCGATGCTGAGCAGCTGGGCGTCGGCCATTCAGCCGACGCGCTCGCGAAGCGGCTCGACCACCTCGTGCACCACGCGCCGCAGTCCGTCCGGGCCACTCGCCGCCGGGAGGATGACGAGCAGGGTCGGCCAGTCGACGTTCGTCTGGCTCGTCTTGAAGCCGATGCGCATCGGTGAAGTCTACGGCCGGGCGCGCCTCGGCCGCACTTGGCCGCATCGGTCTACCATGGTGGTCCCGACGAGCAACGCACTGCTGTGCCCCAGGTTGGAGACCGATGCCCGAGACGATGAAGACGACCAGCCAGATGACCCCGGACGTTCGCGCCTGGCTGCTGGCCGAGCTGCGCTTTCCGGTGATGGCGACGATCCGCAGCGACGGGCTGCCTAGCCTCTCGGTGATCTGGTTCGACATCCATGCGCATGACGACGGGATCATCGTCCTCAACACCCTTGCCGGCCGCGTCAAGCACCGCCACCTCCAGCGCGACCCGCGCATGTCGCTCTGTTTCGAGGACGGCAACGACTACGTCACGATCGAGGGCACCGCGAGGCTCGATGACGACCCGGAACGCGGGCTGCAGGTGATCCAGGACCTGGCGCGCCGCTACGAGGACGATCCGGACCCGTTTCAGGGACAACACCGGATCACGATCGAGATGCGGGTGGAGCGCGTCATCTTCCACCACTGACCATCGATGCGACCCACCGCGACCCACGTGAGAGGAGCCTGAACTCCCGATGCCCGACGCCGCCGTCAAGATCGGCATGATCGCCTGGAACCAATACACCGACTGGCACGCCTTTCGGACCGCCGCCGTTCGTGCCGACGAGCTCGGCTACGACGACCTCTGGACATGGGACCACCTCTACCCGATCGTCGGGTCGGATGACGGACCGATGCTCGAGGGGTGGCTGACGCTCGCCGCCTGGGCGGAGGCGACGTCGCGCGCGCGCCTGGGGCTGATGGTCGGCGCCAACACGTTCCGCAACCCGGCACTGGTGGCGAAGATGGCGACCACGCTCGATCACATCAGCCACGGCCGCGCCATCCTGGGCATCGGCGGGGCCTGGTTCGAGACCGAGCACCGCGCCTTCGGGATCGAGTTCGGTGGCTCGCCGGGAGAGCGGCTGCGCTGGCTGGATGAGGCGGCGCGGATCATGCGCGGCATGCTCCACGGCGAGCGGCCCTCCGGTTCGAAGTACTACGCCGCGCTCGAGGTGCGCAACGACCCGCCACCGGTCCAGGAGCACCTGCCGCTCCTCATCGGGGGCGGTGGCGAGAAGCGGACGCTGCGCACCGTGGCCCGCTACGCGGACGCCTGCAACCTTGGCGGCGGCTTCGAAAACGTGCAGCGCAAGGCGGAGATCCTCCTTCGCCATTGCGAGGAGGTCGGCCGCGACCCGGACGAGATCGAGCGCACCGTGGGCGTGGGTACCTGCATCATCCGCGACGACCCGGCCGAGGCGCAGCGGGTGCTCGAGGACACCTTCAAGCACAACGGCGGCGCGAAGACGTGGTCGAACCAGCTCGTCGGGACACCGGAGCAGGTCGCGGAGAAGATGCGGCCGTACCTGGGCATCGGGTTCCGCCACTTCATCGTCGGCTTCCCCGCGCCGTATGACGCGGAGACGCTGGAGCGGCTCATGACCGAGGTCAAGCCGCTCCTGGCCGGCGCGTGAGGGTCGCGCTCCTGGCCGGCGGCGCGGGTGGAGCGAAGCTGGCGCACGGCTTCGCCCAGGTCCTCGCACCCGGCGAGCTGAGCGTCATCGTCAACGTCGCCGACGACACCGAGCTCAACGGGCTCCACATCAGCCCCGACGTCGACAGCGTCCTCTACACGCTGGCAGGCCTCATCAACCCGGTGACTGGCTGGGGCGTTCGCGACGACACGTGGACCGCGCTCGGGATGCTCGAGCGGCTCGGCGCGGAGGGCACCTGGTTCCGGATCGGCGACGCGGACCTGGCGATGCATGTCCGACGCACGCAGCTCATCCGAGATGGCGCATCGCTGACCGATGTCACGGCCGCAGCGGCGGCCGCGCTCGGCATCGAGTCCCACGTCCTGCCGGCGACCGACGACCGGCTGCGCAGCCTCGTCGACACCGATGCCGGCACGCTCGACTTCCAGGAGTATTTCGTGGGGCGGCGCACCGAGCCGCAGGTGCATGGCGTGCGGCTGGATGGCATCGCGACGGCCACGGCGACACCGGCCGCGGTGGCGGCGGTGCTGGACGCAGACCTGGTCGTCATCGGTCCATCCAACCCGGTCGTGAGCATCGGACCGATCCTGGCCCTGCCCGAGCTCGGCGCGGCGGTCGCGACCTCGGGCGCGGTGGCGGTCAGCCCCATCATCGCCGGCCGCGCGCTCAAGGGGCCGGCTGACCGCATGCTTGCCTCGCTCGGGGAGGAAGTTTCCGCGGTGGGCGTGGCGCGTCGCTACGTGGGCGTGGCCGCGGCGTTCGTGCTCGATGCCTCTGACGCGGCACTGGCGCCGCGGATCCGCGAGCTGGGGATCGAGCCCCGCGTCCTGCCCACCGTGATGCGCAGCGACGCGGATCGGGCCACGCTCGCGACGGCGCTCCTCGAGGGGAGCGGTATCCTCCCCGCGTGACCGATCGGACTCGCATCATCGTGCCGCACCGCGGCCTCACGGTGGCGAAGACACGGCTCGCGCCGGTCCTCGCCCCGGATGAGCGCCTCTCGCTCGCGCGTGAGCTGCTCGAGCGGGTTCTGCGCGTGACCCGCGAGGCGGTCGATGACGTCGTCGTCATCACCCCATCGGCGGAGCTGGCGTCGGTCGTGGAGCCGCATGGCGCGAAGGTCCTGGTGCAGCGCGGCATGGGGCTCAACGCGGGACTCGACCAGGCGCGCGGCGCGGCGCTCGACGACGGCATCGCCCTCCTCGGCATCCTCCACGGCGACCTCCCGAACCTGCGTCCGGACGACGTCGCGGCGCTGCTGGCCGCCGCGGACGGTGCGCGTGGCGTGGCGGTGGCCGCCGATCGCAGCGGCAGCGGGACGAACGGCCTCGCCCTGCGGCCACCCTCGGTGATCAGCTTCGCATTCGGGATCGGCAGCCGTGCGGCGCACCTCGCGGCCGCGGCAAGGGTGGGCGTGGAGCCCGTTCTCGTTGATCGGCCCGGCCTCTCGTTCGACCTCGACACGCCGGCCGACCTGGCCCGCTGGCTCGAGCTCGGCGACGCGGCATGAGCGACGAACCCTCGTCGATCCAGCTGCTCGCCATCGACGGCATCCCCGAGGTGCGCGCCGGGGACGATCTGGCGGAGCTAATCCAGGCAGCTGCGGAGGCGGCCGCCATCGGCCTGACCGATGACGACGTCGTCGTCGTGACCCAGAAGATCGTCAGCAAGGCGGAGGATCGCCTCGTCGAGCTCGCCAGCGTCGAGCCGCGACCCTGGGCGGTCGCATTCGGCGCCGAATGGGGGCGCGACCCGCGCCAGGTGGAGCTGGTGCTGCGCGAGACGGCGGAGATCGTGCGCATCGGTCCGGCCGGGCTCATCATCAGCCGCACGCCCCACGGCCTCGTCTGCGCCAATGCCGGCGTCGACCTCTCCAACGTCGGCCGCGGTGAGGCGGCCACGCTGCTACCGGTCGACCCCGATGCGTCGGCGGAGCGGATCCGCGACGGCATCCGCGCGCGCATCGGTGCGGCGCCGGCGGTCGTCGTGAGCGACTCGTTCGGACGGCCGTGGCGCAACGGGATCGTCAACATCGCGATTGGGGTCGCAGGGATGGAGGCGCTCCTCGACCTGCGCGGCCAGCCCGATGCGGCCGGACGCGAGATGAAGGCGACCGTCACCGCCGTCGCGGACCAGCTCGCGTCGGCAGCCGACCTGGCCGGCGGCAAGGCGGCGCAGCGACCGGTGGTGGTGGTGCGCGGATTTGCCTATCGCCGCGGCGGGGGTGGGGCGGCGGCGATCATCATGGACCGCGCCAGCGACCTCTTCCCATGAGCACCGGCCGGCCGGCGGAGGAGCGGCTCGTCAGTTGGGTTGGAGGAAGAGGGCGACGATCTCGCCGCCCTCGACGCGGAAGTTCGCTTCCACGTTCATGGGCGGCACGCCGGGACGCATCACCGTCACCTCGGCGATGTAGCTGTTGCCCATGTTGCGACTCTCGTTGGTGAAGATGCGGAAGCCGTCGCCGGCGCGCACGAACCAGCCGCCCACCTTGTCGCGACCGCGCAGGTTGGTGCGCTCGTCCGACCCCGGGACGCTGATCCCGAGCACGGCATGCTCGGCGAAGAGCTCGATCGCCTTCTCGCGGCGGTCGTCGTTGATGAGCTCCAGGAAGATGTCGACAGTCTCGGTGGCACCCATGGCGGGTAGTGTACCCGCGCCGCCCGTAGACTGGTCCGCATGGGACATCGCCTGCGCATCGGTCTGATTGGGTGGGGGACGGTTGGCGCTGCATTCGGCGCGCTGGTGGCCGGCGGCCCGCTGCCCCTGGAGCTCGGCACCGTGGCGGTGCGCGACCCGGCGCGCGCGCGGTCGGTGCCGATCCCGGACGGCGTCCGCATCGGTCCACCCGAGGAGGCGCTCACAGCGGATGTCGTGGTGGAGCTCGCCGGCGGGGCGGAGGCGCCACTGCCGTGGGCCCGTGCGGCGCTCGGAGCCGGGACGCCGTACGTGACGGCCAACAAGGCGCTGCTGGCGACGCACGGCGCCGAGCTCGCCGAGCTCGCGGCAGCCCACGGAGCCGCCCTGTTGGGCAGTGCCTCGGTGGGCGGTGGCACGCCGATGATCGAGACCGTGGAGCACCTCGCCGCGACCGGCGCCATCGCGCGCCTCCGGGGCGTCGTGAACGCCACCACCACGTTCATCTGCTCGGCCATGGGCGAGGGCCGCAGCTACGACGACGCGTTGGGCGCCGCGCAGGCGGCCGGCTACGCGGAGGCGGACCCGAGCTTCGACGTCGACGGTCGCGACGCTGCGCAGAAGCTGGCGGTCCTGGCATCGGTCGCGTGGGGACGTTGGCGACCCGAGACGGACGTCGCCACGGCGGGCATCGTGGGGCTCGAGGTCGCGGCGGGCTCGGTGATCCGGCTCGTCGCCGAGGCGACACCGGAGCGCATGACGGTGGGACCGATGGAGCTGGCGCCGGATGATCCCCTGGCACGCACCGCGGGCGTCGAGAGCATCCTGGTCGTGGACGTCGCGGCCGCGGGCACGTTCACGGTGAGCGGCCCCGGGGCGGGCGGCCGCGTCACCGCCGGCGCAGTCTATGCCGACGTCGCGCGCCTCGTCGCCGGGGAGCGGCCGATCCTGTTCGGCCCGCGCGGCTGAGGTATCGTCTCGGGCATGTCCGAGCAGCACGAGCCGGATTCGGCAGCCGCGTGGCCCATCGTCGGGATCGCCGGCGCACGCGGCGTGGTCGGCGGCGTCTTCCTCTCCATCCTGGCCGACGCCGGCCTGCCGGCCGATCGCATCCGCCCCTTCGGCCATGAGTCGGGCAACCGGGTGGCGTACGACGGGACCGATGTAGCGGTCGAGATCCTCGACGCGGCGCGGGCTCGCGAGCTGGATGTCCTGTTCCTGGCCGTCGACGCCGCGCAGAGCCGGGAGATCATGGCCGGGCCGGGCGCATCGGTCCCGCTGGTCGTCGACAACTCGAGCGCCTTCCGTCTGGCCGACGACGTGCCGCTCGTCGTCCCCGAGGCCAATGCCGTGGCCGCCCGGCGGCGGAGCGGCAACCTGGTGGCGAATCCGAACTGCACCACCGCGGCGGTCATCGTGGCGCTGGCGCCGATTCGCGACGCCGCGGGCCTCGTCTCGGTTGATATCGCTTCGTACCAGGCGGTGAGCGGCGCCGGCCGGGCGGGGCTCGATGCGTTCGACGCGGAGCGGGGGAGCGAGGGTCGCGATCAAGCTCCCGGCTCGCCGTTCCACGGTCGCATCGCCGACAGCGTGGTCCCCCAGATCGACGTTCTCGACGAGACGGGCTGGACCGGCGAGGAGAAGAAGATCCACGCCGAGATCCGCAAGATCCTGGATCTGCCGGAGCTCGACGTGGCGGCGACGGCGGTGCGCGTGCCCGTCCACACTGGCCACTCCGTGTCGCTCCACATCCGAACCGAGCGCCCGATCCCCGTCGAGGAGATCGAGAGGGTCCTGCGCGGGGCGCCGGGCATCGAGTATCGGTCCGCGGACGGCCGCGAGCGTCACCCGATGCCGCTCGATGTCGAGGGGCGCGATCCGGTCGTAGTGGGCCGGCTGCGCGCGATCCCCGGGCGGGAGCGCGGCTTCGCGCTGTGGGTCAGCAGCGACAACCTGCGCAAGGGAGCGGCGCTCAACGCCATCCAGGTCGCGGCCGCCGCCGACCCCGAGCGCTTCGCGCGGCTGGTGCCGCCACCCCGCTAGTTGGGGCCGGGCCCTTCGATTCATCGCGGGGTTGACGCCCGCCGCGCGTGAGGGGCTACGCCCCGTCGATTGATCGGTGTGCCTGTCGCCTGACGCCCCGGCCGGGTGACGCCCGGGCTGCGCACGTACCGATGGATCGTCAAGGGGGACGCCCCGGCTGGCCCACCCAGGCGCGCGTACCGCTCGGACGCGTGGCCGCGCTCGGAATCTGCACATCCGGACCGAGAAAGAGCCATCTCGGCCGTGCGCGCGCGTGGCACGCCCGGATTGTGTACCGCCCGACCGGCGAGGCACGGTTTGCCGGTCCGGATGCGCGAAATCCGGGCACAGCGCCGGCACGTGCCCCACCCCGGCTGGCCCACCAGGCGTCAATTGCTCGGACGCGTGGCCGCGCTCGGAATCTGCACATCCGGACCGAGAAAGAGCCATCTCGGCCCGTGCGCCCGCGTGGCACGCCCGGATTGTGTACCGCCCGACCGGCGAGGCACGGTTTGCCGGTCCGGATGCGGCGAAATCCGGGCAGGGCCTCTCGCAGCGGCCGGATCACGGCCATCAGACCGTCCGGCTTCCCCGTGCGGCCCGCCATGGCCGGTGCCGTCTGGACTGCCATGGGGCAGGACCATCGGGCTATGCTGAGCGCGTCCTCATCGGTCCATTCAGAAGCGTTGTTGGGGTGCCCACCGCCATGCCTTCGTTCACCGACCTTGCCCGGCAGTTCCTCGACGAGGAACACGCCGCGAACCCGGTCCGCGCCTCGTACCTGGGGCTGACCGACTACGACGATCAGCTCGAGGACCTCTCGGAGGCCGCCATCGAGGCCGATGCCGCCCGCTCGGCCGACTGGCTCGCCCGCTTCACGTCGCTCGCCGACGACGGGCTCACCTTCGATGAGCAGATCGATCGCGACCTCGCGATTGCCTCGCTGCGCGACCGCGCCATCTACCACGGCTGGGAGCTGTGGCGCCGGCAGCCGGATACCTACCTCAACCCCGGGATGCGGGGCGTCTTCGTCCTCTTCCTGCACAAGCTGCGACCGGAGGGAGAGCTGGCCGCCGCGGCGGCAGCGCGGCTGCGGCAGGTGCCCGCCAATCTCGCGGCCGGCCGTGCCAACCTGCGTCCCGAGCTCGTGCCGCTCGTCATCCTCGAGCGCGCCATCAACCAGGCCCGCGCCGGGGCGCGCTATGTTCGCGACCTCCTCCCGGCCGATGTGGCGGAGGAGCATCGCGGCGACCTCGCCGCCGCCGGCGCAGACGCGGCCGACGCGTTCGAGTCCTACGCCGCCTTCCTCGAGCAGATGCGCCCAGACGCGACGGGCGACTGGGCGTTCGGCGAGGACAACTACAGCGCCATCCTGCGCGACGCGGAGCTGCTGCGGTTCGACGCGAAGGCGCTCCAGGCGCTCGGCCGGGATCAGGTGGAGCTGCTGCTCCCCGAGATGCGGCGGCTGACGAACGAGATCGCGGGCCACGAGGACTGGAAGCGCCTCGTCGACGAGCTCAATGCCGACCGCCCGGCGGATCCGGAAGCGATGCGCGTCGGGTACGAGGAGTGGACCGAGCGAGCGCGCCAGTACCTGCGGGACAAGCGCCTGGTGACATTCCCCGAGGGCGAGGACTGTCTCGTCGTGCCATCGCCGCCGTTCCAGCGGCCGGTGATCGCGGTCGCCAGCTACGTGGCGCCGCCGCACTACGCCGCCACGTTCCGCGGTCACTTCTTCGTCCCGTTCCCGCCGGACGGCGCGTCGGAGGAGGAGACCGCGAAGCGGCTCGAGTCCAACGCGTACCCCAGCATCCCGACCACCGCGGTCCACGAGGCGTACCCAGGGCACCATTGGCACCTGGCGATGGCCAAGACCAACCCGTCACAAATGCGCGCCGAGTTCGGTACGAGCTACTTCGCGGAGGGCTGGGCCCTCTATGCGGAGGAGATGATGACCCAGAATGGGTTCTACGACGACCCGCGGCACGCGTTCTACCAGGTCGAGGCGAGGCTCTTCCGCGCGGCGCGGATCGTCGTCGACACGTCGCTCCACATGGGCGAGCTGGGACACGAGGAGGCGGTGGCGTACATGCTCGCCCACAGCTCTCTCACCGAGCCCACGGCCATCGCGGAGGTGACGCGGTACTGCTCGTGGCCAACCCAGGCGAGCTCGTATCTCACCGGGGCGCTCGAGATCTCCCGCATCCGTGCCGCGTTCTTTGCCGCTCGCGGAGCGGAGGATGGCGATGTGGATACCCTTCGCGACTTCCACGACGCGATCGCCGGCGCCGGCACCCTGCCGATCGCGCTGGCCGAACGAGCGGCACTGGCCCGCGCCTGACGCCTGATCGGCGGGAGTTCACCGGGACGTCGCGCGGCGCAGCGTTTCGCTGATGGATCGACGCCCATGCAGCGTGACGCTCACGGGCCGGCGCCCCCCACGCACGTCAGCCGCCGATCTGTCAGCGGAAGCGATCCTCGATCTTGGCTCCGGTGCCATCCCGCCGATGGATCAGCCCGCCGCGAGGCGATGCCCCACGGTCGGGTAGCATCGGGGTCCTGATGGACGTGCTGCGGGAGCGCCGGCGTGACAGCTGGCCGATGGACATGGATGGCGTTCCGCGCTGCGCCAGATCGGTGCGCCCTCGGAGCCGACGGTGGTGATCGGCGACCGCATGGACACCGATGTCGGGACCGGCATCACCGGGACCGAGGCGGCGCAGTCGTTCGCAGACTCCGTGGCGGACCTCGCCGACGAGATCCCTGAGCGCAAGAAGACCTAGACCGATGCGGATCGGCACCTCGTTCCCCACCCGGCTCCCGGCGGAGCGCGCATTCGCCTACCTCGCCGACTTCGGCACGATCGAGGAGTGGGACCCCATGATCGAGCACGCCGAGCGCGTCGATCCGGGTCGGCCCCACGTCGGGAGCCGCTACGTCCTCACCGGCCGCGGCCCGCTCGGCATGCGGCTGCGACTCGTGCACGTCATCACGCGGCTCGAGCCGGATGCCACGCCGCAGCGCGTCCGCCTGGTCGGGTCGTCCGGCACGCGCTACGACGGCTGGGACGAGATCACCGTCCACCCAGATCCGGCGGGCGGCAGCATCATCGGCTACGAGGCCGAGATCAACCTCCACGGCGTGGGTCGGATGCTGCTGCTCGTGATGCCGGCGCTGTGGCTGGTGGGGCGGCTCCGCGGCCGCGGGCCGCTGGATGGGATGCAGCGCCGCCTGGACGAGCTCGCCAGCTGACGCTGAACCGGGTCAGCGCTTCACCGATGAGCGGACAAGGCCTTGACCGTCGACCATCGCGGATGGTTCCCTAGGTACCTACCGGGCCGGCTCGTGGCGCACTGCCCTCGATCACGGGCGGCTTCCATCCGTATCGCCACGAGGAGTCTTATGCAGACGCATACGCCACGATTCGCACCAATCGGACTGATCATCGCCATGGGCCTGGCGGCATGTGGGGGCGGCGACGCTCCCGCGAGCTCCGACTCGGGCTCAGCGTCCGCGACCTCCGCCGCGAGCAGCGTTGCCGCCGCCGGATCGACGGCGCCGGGCGGATCGGATTCCCCGGCCGATGCCCCGGACGTCTCGCAGGTCGACTGGGCGACGGTCGATGTCACGACCATCGATTGGGGCACGATCGATCTGAGCATGGTCGGCTGGCAGGCACTCCAGGAGAATCCGACCGCCGCAAACCTGGATGCCGATACGGTGGCACTCATCCAGTCACGTCTCAACCCGGGCTCGGCCACGCTCACGATCGGTGACCAGACGTGGGAGTTCGACAATTTCCTCTGCGCCTTCGGCCACGATGCGACAGAGAGCAGCACCTACTCCTTCAGCACCAACTCATCCGGCCAGGCGGGCGACGCTCGTACGCAGATGCAGGTCACGATCGAGGACCCATCGAGCCAGGGCAGGCTGGAGGGCGCCGATGTCGTCCAGCGCATCAGCTACGACGACGTCACCAACTTCGACCAGCCGACCATCGATTGGTCGCTGCGTGGGACGGACGTGGTCCAGATTGACGGCAACGCCGTCTCGGTCGAGGGAACGTTCGATGACGGTCTCACGCCGGGCCAGCAGGAGGCCATCCCGGGCACGCTCGAGGCAACCTGCGGAGACCAGAGCCGGCGCTGATCGGTCTCCTGGTCAGCCCTGGGCGCGATCGATCGCCCGCGCGAGCTCGATCTTGGTCATGCGCGAGCGGCCGGTGACGCCGAGTTTTGCGGCGCGCGCGTACAGCTCCGCCTTCGTGTTGCCGTAGAGGTCGACGCCGCCAAAGGTCTCGCCCTGGTTGCGGCGCTTCTGTGCGGTCGACTTCGTCGACCGGGGATCAGATGGGCCCGTCGCGTCCTTCCGCTCCCAGTGGTCGTCCACCTTCTCCCAGCCGCGCTTCAGACTCGCAAAGGCGGTGCGGTGCGCCTGCTCGCAGTCGCCGTACTGGTCGGCGGCGCTGTCATGCGTCTGGAGCCACGTCTCCTGCGCCTTCTGCGGTGAGCGCTCGAGCGTGCCGGGAAGGTCGTCGCGTCGGGGCATCGGTCCATCGTCGTGCGGTGTGGTGGGGGTAAATGCAGATCGCGGGCCGGCCGCCGCCTTCCATGGTCCTGCGCGCGGCCAGATATCGAACAAACCGCATGCTTGGCCGGCTTCCAGCGCGAAATAACCGATATTCCGAACGGCGAGAGCGGGCGTGACCGGGCTACGGCGGGGCGTGACCGGGCTACGGCGGGGCGTGACCGGGCTACGGCGCCTCGGTGACGTCGGCGACGGTCGCCGATGTCGCGCGTACCAGGTCGGATGGCGCGAGGTGGATATTCGTGCCGCGCGCACCGCCGCCGATGGCGACCAGCTCTTGTGACAGCGCGGATGCGTCGACGATCACCGGCCACGCGTGGCTCGCCCCGAACGGCGTGATCGCACCCCGCTCGTACCCGGTGGCATCACGTGCCTCCGCGGCATCGGGGAGCGCGAGCCGCCGGACACCGAGCGCGGCCCGCAGCTTCGGCCAGTCGAAGCGCCGTCCACCGGGGACAAGCACCAGCACATAGTCGTCCTCGGCACGCCGCACGACAATCGTGCGGAGCAGCGCTCCGAGCTCGATTCCCTGCAGCGCGGCGCTCTCCGCCGCATCTTGCGCGACCGCGGTTCGCACCACGCGATGCAGCACGCCGGACGCCGCGATGGCGGCCAGCGCGGGGTTCGCATCGGTCATGGCTCGATCATTGCGGATCGCGTCGGTGCCCAGTGCCCGGGATCTGCGCATCCGGACCGCGGAACGGCAATGCATCGGTCCAGCGGTTGAGAAACCGGGCAAGCCACGCTCCGGTATGCGCCGTCGGCCGCCGCCGCCGGTCCGGATGTGCAGAATGCGAGCAGAGCCGGAGAACGGGGGGCCCCAGAGCAGAGAGCCGGCCGGAGAGCAGGCCCGAGCGCAGGGCCGGAGAGCAGAGCACACGGCCGGAGGCAGGCCGGAGCACGCGACCGACGCTCAGTCGCTCACCGCGATCCGGATCCGCTTGTTGATCCGGCCCTTGCTCTCGTAGCCGGTGACCGTCACGTGCCCGATTTCCGACGTCCGTGCCACATGGGTTCCGCCGTCGGCCTGGAGATCGAGCCCCACGATCTCGACGATGCGCACCGTCTCGATTCCCGGCGGCAGGAGGTTGACCTTGGTGCGGATGAGGTCGGGGATCGCGAAGGCCTCGTCGCGCGGCAGGACGCCGACGCGGATCGGACGGTCCGCGTCGATCTCCTCGTTCACCCGGCGCTCGATCTCGGCGACGAGATCGGCATGCATCGTCGCGAACTCGAAGTCCATCCGACCGGCCAGGGGTTCCATGTTGCCGCCGGTGACCTGGGCGCCATGGTCCCGCCACACGACACCGCACAGGACGTGCAGCGCGGAGTGGGTTCGCATCAGGCGGTGGCGTCGCTCCCAGTCGAGCTCCACCTCGACCACCTCACCGATGGCCGGCAGGCCGGCCTCCGCATGCTCGAGCACGTGCCACAGCGTCGCACCCTCCCGTCGGACCGATGTCACCGCCCAGCGTCGGCCGTCGGCCGCGTCGAGCCACGCATGGTCCGCCGGCTGTCCACCGCCACCTGGATAGACGACGGTGCGATCGAGGGCGACTGCGCCATCGGCCGCCGCGGTGGCGGTGGCGCTGCACGAGCGGAGGTAGGCGTCGACGGCGGCGAGGTTCTCAGTCATGGCGCGATGATAGGCGCGGTCAGCCGTCGCGGATGGCCCCGTCGCAGAAGAGATCGACGTTGGCGCGCAGCTCGGCGCGCAGCTGCTCGATCGGGTAGTCGCCGCCGGCACGCAGCAGCGCGCCGCCGGTGAGATCCACGAGCTGGCGGAGGTGGCTCGAGACCCGTCGCGGATGCCGCAGCCGTCCGGCCGCGGCGAGATCGGCGAGCATGCCCGCGATGAGGCCCGGGTACGCCATCCGATCGCTGGCGGCGTGGCGCCGCACCGGGTCGGGGTGCATCATCTCGTGCGCCACGGCGGCGATGAGCTGCGGATCGCGCTCGGCGATGGCGGCGATGGCGTCGGCGAGGTCGTACAGCGCCTGGCGAGGAGCGCGGCGCGGGGTGCGCGATGCCACATCGGCGATCTCGCGCACGAACCCCGCCCCGATCTCGACGAGGATCGCCTCCTTGTAGCCGAAGTAGTTGAAGACGCTGGTGCGGCTGACGCCACCGGCGGCGGCGATCTCGTCGATGGTGGTCGCGTCGACGCCGCGCTGCGCGAAGAGGCGCGCGGCGGCGGCGATGAGGCGCGTCCGCGTCTCGGCCGTGCGGCGGTCACGACGGGTCATATCGCGGGTCGCGGCCACCTCGTGCGGGCTCGTCATGCGGCGATGCCCCGCCACCGTAGCACCGCGCCCCCGACGAGACGGTGCTCGGCTACCATCGCGACATGGCAATGCAACTGCTCGTCGACGAGATCCTGGCCGGCTGGTTCCGGCACTACCCGGCGCTGGCCACCGAGCTCGGCAACCATGCGCACGACGGTGCGTGGCCCGATCTTTCGCCGGCTGGACGCGACGCGCGCCTCGCGTTCCTGCGCGACGCCGAGGAGCGGATGGGCGCGCTCGACGCCACGACGCTCTCCCGCGACGAGCGCATCGACCGCCGGATCCTGCTCGAGAACATCGCCGCCGCGCGCTTCGGGGAGGAGACGCTGCGGGAGGAGACCTGGAGCCCGCTCACGTACGTGTATCTCTTCGGCGGTGGCCTCTTCAGCCTCCTGGCCCGCGAGTTCGCGCCGCTGCCGGAGCGACTGCGCAGCGTCGCGGATCGGCTGCGCGGAATCCCCGCGGCGCTTGACGCGGCGCGGGCCAACCTCGACGGTGGCGGTCCACGCCCGGCGAGCAGCTTCCACACCGAGAAGGCGATTGCGACCATCGGCGGCGTCGCCGACCTGGCCCGGAGGGCAGCCGACGAGGCGGCGCGGAGCGGTGATGCAGCCGTGCGCGACGACGTGGCGGCGGCGGCCGACGCCGCGGTGCGGGCGGTGGAAGCGTTCCGCGAGTGGCTGCGTGACGACCTCGCGCCCCGCGCCACCGGCGACTTTCGACTCGGCGCGGACCTCTACGCGGAGAAGTTCCGCCACGCGCTCAAGACCAAAGTGACACCCGACGAGCTCGAAGGCCGCGCCACGCAGGCGTTCGCCGAGGTGCGGGGCGAGATGATCCGGTTGGCCCGCGATCTGTGGCCGACGTGGATCGGCGACGAGGACCCTCCGGCTGACGACACGACGCTCGTCCGCCGCGTCATCGACGCCATCAGCGCCGACCATCCGCGCGCCGACGAGCTGCTGGACTTCTGCCGCGCGGAGAACGATAGGATCGAGGCATTCATTGGAGAGCACGACCTCGTTGGCCTCGCCGACGAGCCGATGCAGATCATCTGGACGCCGCCCTTCCTGCGGGCCTTCGGTGGGGCGATGCTCATCCCGCCTGGGCCGCTCGACAAGGGGCTCGACAGCTTCTTCGCCATCACGCCCCCGCCGGACGACTGGACCGATGAGCAGGTCGAGTCGATGCTGCGCGAGGACAACGCCCGCCAGCTGCGGCTGCTCACCATTCACGAGGCGGTCCCCGGCCACTACCTGCAGCTCGCCTACTCAAACCGGACCGATTCACTCGTGCGCGCCATCTTCCAGTCCGGCGTCTTCGCCGAGGGGTGGGCGGTGTACGTGACGCAGGTGATGATGGACGTCGGCTACGGCGCCGACGATCCGGCGCTCATGCTCATCCACTGGAAGTTCTACCTGCGCGCCATCACCAACACAATGATGGACATCGGCATCCACGCCGGCGCCATGGACGAGGACGACGCGATGCGCCTCATGGTCGACGGCGGCTGGCAGGAGCGGTCCGAGGCAACCGAAAAGTGGTCGCGGGCGCGCCTCAGCTCGACGCAGCTGTGCGAATACTTCCTGGGCAGCGTCGAGATGCACGACCTCGAGGCCGAGGCCCGGCGCCGCGCGGAAGCGGACGGCACCGAGTTCGTCTACCGCCCGTTCCTCGAGTCGGTGCTCGCGCACGGGACGCCGTCGACCCCGGTGATTCGCGAGATCCTCTTCGGCTGACGCGCGGCCGTCAGTGCGCAGTCGACGGCGAGGGGCTGAAGGCGGAGAGGTTCGCGCCGGGACCGAGTGCCAGCTCGAGCAGTGACGGGGCGCCACCCGCCGACGCGACCAGCGCGCCGGCGAGATCCACCTGGGCGCGGTTCGCAACGATCGCGACGCTCACCTGCTCCGCGGGAAAGTAGACCAGCATGCTCGTCGTCGTGCCGAGCAGGCCGGTGTGCCCGATGGCGATCTCCTGGCCGAAGTTGAAGCGCCGGGTCCCAAGGCCGTAGTCATCGCTGTTGAACGTGGTCATCGCGGTGCGGTCGGTGGCGTCGACCACGTCGCCGCCGTAGAGTGAGGCACCCCACTCGGCGAGGTCGGCGGTCGTCGAGCGCATCGCCCCGGCCGTCCAGAACGAGCTCGCCCAGGAACGGTCGATGAGGCTGTCGTCGATCCGCCGCCCGGCGAGGAGCCAGGTCTGATCCAGCCCGAGGGGAGCGGTGACGAGCTCGGCCAGGACATCCTCCGCGTGCCGCCCTGTCACCCGCTCGAGCACCATCCCCGCGATGAGGAAGTTGGTGTTCGAGTAGCCCCAGGCACTGCCCGGTGCGAACCATGCCCCCCCGAGCGCGTCGAGCACCTCCTGGTGCGTGAAGGCATGCGTCGGATCGCCGAGGAGCGTGGACTTGATGGGGTTGTAGAAGTCGGCGATGCCGCTGGTGTGGGCGAGGAGGTCACGGATGGTGGCGCCGCGCGCCACCTTGACGGCGGGAAGCCAGCGTGACACCTCGTCATCCAGGGACATGCGTCCCTCCTCGGCGAGGCGGAGCAGGGCCGCGGTCACGAAGGTCTTGCTGACGCTGCCGATGACGAACGGCTCGTCCGCCGGCAGCGCCGTCGCCCCGTCGCGCTCCACGCCCGCCGCCCCGGTCCACGTGACGCCGTTCCGACCGGCCACGGTGAGGGCGACGCCGTACGAGCCGAGCACCGCGCGGGCATGGTCGAGCGCCCGCTGGTAGCTGCTCGGCTGTGTCACCGCCGGCGGTGTCGGCAGCGTCACCGGCGCGACTGGCGGGCCCGTCCGACGGGGGAGCAGCCAATAGGCGGGGATCGGATCGGTGTCATCGCGGTGAGCGCCGGGGCCCGTGGCGAGGGCAGGGGATGTCAGGGTGGCGAGTGCGATCAACCCCCCGAGAAGCAGCCGGGCACCGAGTCGTCGTCGTTGGCGGGGCATCAGTGAGCCATCGATTCTGGCCCAATGCGGGCCAGAGAGCAAGGGTCCCGCCACTTGGCAGACGCGGACCATTTTGTTAGCATTGCTAACAATGACCCTGTCCGCCTTCCCACGCCTGCTGCTGGCCGCTGCGCGCCCTCCGCTGCGCGTGCTCGGCCGGCCCGGCGCCACTGACCCGGGACCGGGGACGCCGGGCGGTGGGTTCCGGCGCGGCATGGCCGCCCTCGGGCACCGCAACTACCGCCTCTATTGGAGCGGCCAGGTGGTCAGCCTCGTCGGCACGTGGATGCAGTCGGTGAGCCTTCCGTGGCTCGTCCTCCTGCTCGGCGGCTCGCCGCTCGAGCTCGGCACCGTGCTCGCGCTCCAGTTTGCGCCGGCGACGCTGCTCGCGCCGCTGGGTGGGGTCATGGCGGATCGGATCGACAAGCGGCGCGCGCTCGTGCTCGCGCAGCTCGCCGCGATGGCCGAGGCGACCGCCCTCTTCGCCCTGACGTTCAGCGGCGCCATCGAGATCTGGCAGATCATGGCCCTCGCCGTCTTCCGCGGCATCGTGAGCGCCGTGGAGATGCCGGTGCGACAGGCCTTCGCGGCCGAGCTCGTGCCACAGGAGGACCTCGTCAACGCGATCGCGCTCAACTCCGCCTCGTTCAACGCGGCCCGCGTCGTGGGGCCCGCCATCGCCGGCCTCACGCTCGCCCTCTGGGGCCCCGCGTTCAACTTCGGCATCAACGCGGTGAGCTTCCTGGCGGTCCTCGTCGGCCTCTGGATGATCGTGCCGGCGGAGCTCCACCGCGTCGTGCGTCCGGCGCAGGTTGCATCGGTCCGCGCCAGCCTACGCGAAGGATTCGCCTATGCGGCACGCACGCCGAACGTCCTCTGGCCGCTGGTGCTGCTCGGCGGCACCGCCGTATTCGCCATGAACTTCCAGACGCTGATGCCGCTCTTCGCCCGCAACACGCTGGGGCTCGGTGCCGACGGCTATGGCGCGCTCTACGCGTGCATGGGCGTCGGGTCGCTGATCGGCTCGCTGTCGCTCGCGTTCACGAGTAACCGGCGGCCGATGCTGCGGCTGATCCTCCTCGGCGGGCTCGCGTTCCTCGTGCTCGAGCTGGTGCTGGGCATCGTGCACAGTCCCATCGCCTCGTTCGTGCTGGTGGCGCTCATCGGCCTGGCATCGATGCTGATGATCAACACCATCAACGTGACGATCCAGAACACGGTGAGCAACGAGCTGCGCGGGCGGGTGATGAGCCTGTACGTGATGGTCTTCGCCGGGAGCGCCCCCATCGGCGGGTTCTTCGCCGGCGCCATCGCCGAGGTGTGGGACGCGCCGACCGCGTTCGTGGTCGGATCGATCCTCGCCAGCGGCATCCTGCTGCTCGTCGCGTGGAAGCTCGTCCCGCGCGCCGGGCGGCGGTGGGCTGCGGTGCCGGCGTCGGAGGCACCGGTTCGCCTGGCGGCCGGTACCGACGCCACCGCGACCGACCACGACGGCGACCGCCCGGCGGCCACCGGCAGCTGATCAAGCCGTGGCGATGATGGGTCGCGACTCGCTGGGACGCGGCTTCCGCGCGCTCGGTATCCGCAACTACCGCATCTACTGGATGGGGCAGGCGGTGAGCCGTACGGGGACATGGATGCAGCAGGTCAGCCTGCCGTGGCTGGTCCTGACGCTCGGCGGCAGTCCCATCGAGCTGGGCATCGTGGCGGCGCTCGAGTTCCTGCCGTCCACGGTCCTCTCCCCGTTCGGCGGCGTCCTCGCCGATCGCGTCGACAAGCGCCGCGCGCTCCTCGTCACCCAGAGCGCGGCCGCGCTCCAGGTCCTCGTCCTCGTCGCGCTGCTCGTGACCGGGCTCATCTCGATCCCGCTGATCATGGCGCTGTCGCTGCTGCTGGGGCTCGTCAACGCGGCGGACATGCCGCTGCGCCAATCGATCGCCGCCGAGCTCGTCCCGCGACCGATGCTGGCCAATGCGATCGCGCTCAACTCGATGGCCTTCAACTCGGCGCGCGTCATCGGTCCGGCGCTCGCGGGTGTCACGATCTCGATTGGCGTCGCCCTCTTCCACTCGAACACGGCGGGCGTCGCCTTCAACCTCGCCATCAACGCGGTGAGCTTCGTGGCCGTCCTGGCCAGCCTGCTCCTCATTGACGCCGAAGCGTTTCGACAGCCGCCGCCCGTCGACGTGCGCCCGCGGGTCCTCGTGAGCCTGCGCGAGGGGATCGTCTACGCGCGCCGCACGCCCATCGTCCTGTGGTCGCTGGTCCTGCTCGCCGGCGTGAGCACGTTCGGGCTCAACTACCGGATCCTGCTCCCGATCTTCACCCAGGCCGATCTGGGCCTCGACGCGTCCGGCTATGGCGGGCTGTACGCATCGATGGGGCTCGGATCGCTCGTCGGGGCGGTGACGCTGGCGTTCCTCCACGAGCGCCGCGTCCTGCCCTTCATGCTCGTCGGCGGCGCAACGTTCTGCGTCGCGGAGCTGCTCCTCGCCGGTGCGCCCGGGGTCTGGACGGCCGTCCCGCTCGTCTTTGTCGCGGGCTTCGCGTCGATGATGATGATCAACACCGTCAACGCGACGGTGCAGTCCAATGTCAGTGACGAGCTGCGCGGCCGGGTGATGGCGCTCTATGTGACCGTATTCGCCGGCAGCACCCCCATCGGCGGTCTCTTCGCCGGCTTCGTCGCGGAGCGGGCCGATGCCCGGGTCGCGTTCGCGATCGGTGCGCTCCTCTCGCTCGTCTGCGTGGCGCTCGTCGGCTGGCGCCTCCGTGCCGCGTCGCGGGCCGGGCAGCTGGGGCGGACGCGGTTGGGGACGCTCGAGCCTAGCGCGGACGCCCGCTGACGCGGTGGGTCGGCAACAGCACCTGCAGCTCGTCGAGCGCGACACCGATGGCTGCCCGCCGATCCGATGCGAGCGGCGTCATCAGCTCGGCCGTCGCGGCCAGCAGGTCGCGACGCATCGCGCCGACCTTGCGTCGTCCCTTGGTGGTGAGCGATAGCCGGACGGCGCGCCGGTCGTCCGGATCGGCGCCGCGCAGGACGTAGCCGGCGTCGACGAGGGAGGCGGCAAGCCGCGTGACCACCGGGGCCGATACGAGGAGGCGCCGCGCGATCTCCGCCTGCGGCATCGGTTCCTCGCCGTCGATGATGCGCAAGACGTTGTACTGCTGGTACGTCAGCGATTTCCAGGCAGGGCGGCGACGGGCGTGGGAGAGCAGATGACGGAAGAGAGGGGCAACGGTGGCCACCAGGCGGCCTTCGAGGCCGTCGACCGGCGCGAGGGACGCGGTGCCTCGGGATCTGGCGGACACGCGGCTGATGCTACCAAACCGGCCACCCCCCGCCCACGTCTCACGCTCGCGTTGCTGGCGGTGGCGCACGCGATCATCCACGCTCTCTCGGCACTGCTGCCGCTCGTCTACCCGATCGTGGTCGTCGAGTATGCCCTCAACCCGGCCGATGTCGGCACCTTCATCGCCATCACCACCGCGGTGGGCGGCACGATCCAGCTCGCGTACACCGTGCTGCCACGCTACGTGGCGCGGCCGCTGCTGCTGGCCGGCGGACAGGTCGTCTTCGGGCTGGGCCTGCTCCTGGCGTCCGGCGCAACGTCGATCGGGCAGCTGCTGCTCGGCATCAGCGCCTCGCGGATCGGGTCGAGCCCGCAGCACACGGTGGGAAATGCGCTGCTGGCTGACTCCTATCCACCGGAGCGGCGAGGCTTCGCCATCAGCGCCCATGTCGCCGGTGGCAACGTGGGGACCATCGCCGTGCCGCTGCTGGCCGGCAGCGGCCTTTTGGGCGCGGGTCTGCTCGTCACGCTCGGCTGGCAGCGGACGATTGGCCTGCTCGCCGTCCCCGCGCTCGTGGTGGGCGTCCTCCTCGCGCTCCTCGTGCGCGAGGACCACCGTGCCTACCGGCATCGGGCGCGCTCCGCCGGGTCGGTCGGCAGCCATGCGCGCGCCGTCCTGGCACGGCGCGACCTGCGTCTCATCCTCCTCGCATCCCTCGTCGCCGCCGGCGGACGCGGGCTCGACATCGTCGCGCCGTTCATGCTGCTCTACCTCCTCGGCCCGCTCGGCATCGACCGCGGGACGGTGAGCCTGCTCTACCTGATCCTGCTCGCCGGCGCGGTCATCGGTCCGCTCGTGGCGGGCATCCTCTCCGACCGCTTTGGGCGGCAGCGCGTGCTCGTCGCGTACTACCTCGTCTGCGCCGCCGGTATCGGGGCGTTCCTCCTCGCCGGCGCGAACCTGGTGCTGCTGATGCCGCTGCTCGTCCCGTTCGGGGCGGCGGTGTTCAGCGAGTCGCCGGTGCTGCAGGCCTACCTTGCCGATCGCGCGGACGGACCGATACGCGACGTGGCGTTTGGCCTCTACTTCACCGCGGCGTTCGGGATCGGCGCCGGGTGGGCCTTCATCATCGGCCAGGTGGTCGATCGAGTCGGCTATCCGCCCGCGTTCGGCCTGATGGCGGCGTCGTATCTCGGCGCCGCGCTGCTGCTGCGGGCGGTGCCGCGCGATGCGTCAACCGCCACGACATCGGTCTAGGCGTTCTCGATCAGGGCCGTCAGCGCCGCGCTCTCCGGCGCGACCAGCTCGTGCACCGTTGCGCCGTCCACGTCGGCGACGATGATCTCGCCCACCTCGTCGCTGACCGACGCGTAGAGGCCCATGGCTGCCATGCGCTCCGTCTGGCGGCGGTTGTCGTCGGTGGGCGTCAGGTAATGGACCGATGCGACGCCGTAGCGATGGATGAGGAACAGGTGCAGCAGCGTCATGAGGCGCTTGCGCCGCAGCGTCGGGTCGACCGTGGTCTGGTCCCGGACGGAGAGGATCGTGCGTCCGCGGCGGTCGACGATGGTGGTGAAGACGATCGTGGCCAGCGGCGCGCCGCCGGGATCGCTGACCGTCAGGTCGAGCACCTCGGAGCCGGCGGTGTGCGGCCGCAGGCTGACGGTCGGCTCATACGCGAGTCCCTGGTGCTGTGCCCAGCGGCCGAGCCAGCCGCCGAGGACGCGGGTCGGCACCTCGGTCTGCACCAGGTGCTGCTTCTGGGTGGAGCCGACGCCCATGGCGCGCGTCGTCGCCGTCTGCCCCGAGGCGGCCATCAGGGCCGCATCGGCGCGCGGCCCACCGACGAGCGTCTGCGGGGTGCGGTACGGCGATTCGAGCAGGCGGAACGTGCGCTGCAGGCGTGCCAGCGCCAGCATGCCGTCGTCGCGCAGGGCGGTGGCGAACTCCTCGGCCGCGAGACCGTCGATCTGGTGGCCGCCATAGGTGATGAAGTTGAAGACGAAGCCCAACTTTCCGAGCTCGACGGGAAAGGCGCGCATCTCCTCGTCCGACATGCCGGTCGTGTCCCAGTTGAAGGAGGGGGAGAGGTTGTAGGCGAGCATCTTGTCGGGATGGACGGCGTGCATCGCCTCCGCGAAGCGCCGCGCGTCCTCGAGGTCGGCGGTCTTCGTCTCCATCCACAGCAGGTCGGCGAAGGGCGCCACCGCCAGCGACTTCGCGATGGCATAGTCGATGCCGCCGGCCACCTGGTAGTAGCCCTCCGGCGTCTTCGCCAGATCCGCATCCCACGCGGGCGCGAGACCCATCTCCCTGGCCTTCGCCCGGGCATCGTTCCAGGGTGCAGCAGCGGCGAACGCCTGCCATTCGGTGATCGTCATGGCCAGTGCCACGCCCTCGTCGGCGCGGAACGCCATCGCGTCCGTCACCGCCTGGCCGAACGTCATCAGCCCCGCCCGCTGCTCCCACGTCTCGACGAACCGATCGGCGACGGTGTCGAGCGCTGCCTCGGCAGACGCGCCGGGCGTCGCACGGTGCTGGTTCGCTGCCTCGTCGATGACCGATGCGAGGCCGGTGGCCTCGAGCCACGACTCGGCGGCCGCGATCTCGCTCTTCGACACCGCGTAGATCCGGTGCCCGTTCACCTCGTCGATGCCGGCGCGCTGCAGCCGCCCCATCAGGG
>JBBRWZ010000030.1:0-25861 GCA_038248895.1 Candidatus Limnocylindria bacterium
CGCCTGGAGGCGACCCGCGCGCCTGGCGCGCCGGACGAGCGGCGGGGAAGCGAGCGGGCGCGGTAGCCCGCGGGGTCAGGCCGCCCGACCGAGCCCCAGCACGTTGACGATGACGAACGCTACCGCCAGCAGGCCGAGGATGACGACGCTCAGCACCGCGATATTGCGCAGGTCCATCCGGACGTAGTGGTACTCCGCCATCGCCTTCTCGGTGAGGCGTGACGAGCCGCCCTGAGCGGTCGCGGGAGTCCGGGCACGACGCGGGGTGGTGACGGTCGGGCTCATCGCCGCGGGAGCCGGGCGCGGGCCGGCATTCGGCCTCACATCGCCGGCGCTTGCCGTCGTGGGCGGCTCGGCCGGGGTGGCCGGGGTCGCTGGGCGGGGCGCCGCGGCTGGCCGGGTCGAGCGCGCCGTCGTGCGCTGCCGCTGTCGGCGTGTCGCCGCCTTGCCTCCTCGCTTTGCCATCGGTCCTCTCGCGTCTCGCATCTCGTGGTCGGTGCGCCGGGTGGGCGCGCGCCCGCATGGCCGGGATGGCCGTTCGGGGACGGTATGATACCGCGCCGATGGCCGATCTCAACCGACTCGTCTCCGACAACCTGGCGCTCGTGGTCGGCCTGCTTGCGCTCGCCGTCCTCGTCCTCCTCCTGTTGCTGCTGGCCCTGGGCATCCGGCTCGGCCGCGCGACGCGCGCGTATCGGGCGCTCGTTCGGTCCACCGATGGCGGCAGCCTGCAGCAGGTGCTCACCGGGCACGTCGATCGGGTCGACCAGGTGGCGCGGCGGCTCGAGGAGGTGAACGAGCTGCAGACGTACCTCGAGCGGCGCACGCGCGGCGCGCTCCAGCACATCGGTATGGTGCGCTTCAACCCGTTCGACGACACCGGTGGCGACCAGAGCTTCGCCATCGCCGTGCTCGACGACCGTCGCGACGGGATCGTCCTGAGCAGCCTGCACGGTCGCAGCTACACCCGCATCTTCGCCAAGCCGGTGGAGGAGGGCGCGAGCCGCCACAACCTCTCCGACGAGGAGGCGCAGGCCATCCGGATCGCGGTCGACGGCACGGCGCCCATCCCGGGCGGCGGTTGACCGCTCCCCGCGGAGGCGTCGCCGCCCCGGTGGACGCAATGATGGGGCTCGGCCGTCGCCGCATCCTCGCGGCGGTGCGGCGGCTCCACAAGCGCGAACCGCTGCGCGCCGACCACCGCATCGATGCCGTCATCGTCGAGGCGCGTGCCGACCGCTCGGAGCGCATGCCCGCCGGCCATCGCGGTGGCGGCCACCTGGCGCTGGACGACGCCGCGCTGCGCGCCCTGGTGGGGATACTGGTCGAGGAGGGCGCCCTGGCCGGGGAAGGGCGACGCGTTCGTCTCCCGGGGCACAGCGCGGCATTGGACGCGACGATGCGCGATCGGGTGGATCGACTCATGGACGGACTGCGCGAAACCGGGGCCGAGCCGCCGCGCGTCGACGGGCTGGCCCTCCGGCTCGGTATACCGCCGAGCGTCCTCGACCAGCTGCGCGGATCCGGCGAGCTGGTCCGCGTCGGGCCGGGCATCGACTATCCGCGCGATCGGTACGAGGCGCTGCGCGCGCGTCTCGACCAGATTGGCCAGACCGGGCGGCTGAGCGTGGCGCGCGTGCGTGACGAGCTCCGAACCAGCCGTCGCCACGCCGAAGCGCTCATCGCGCACCGGGCCGCCGAGCGACGCCGCCACCGGGCCTGATCTGGCCGCGACAGCCGAGCTGTCACGATCACCGCCGAGGCTGACGGCATGACTCGGTCAGCCGCTACCATCGAGGACGTGCCGTCGGTCGTGCCGTCCCCCAACCAGCTCCCCATCTTCGAGGAACTGGCCGCCCCACCTGCGCGTCCACGCCGTCCGCACCTTCGCGTCCAGCCACCGCTCCTCGCCGATCTCACGCCTCGGCAGCGGAAGGCGGTCACCCATGGGGATGGGCCGCTGCTGATCGTCGCCGGCGCCGGGACCGGCAAGACGACCGTCATCACGCGCCGCATTGCGTGGCTCATCGCGGAGAAGCGAGCCGCGCCATCGGAGATCCTCGCCCTCACCTTCACGGATCGTGCCGCTGCGGAGATGACGGAGCGGGTGGACCGGCTCGTGCCGTACGGCTACACGGATGCGCGGATCGCGACCTTCCACGCCTTCGGCGACCGGATCCTGCGCGAGCACGCGCTCGAGGCCGGCCTCTCGGACCGCTCCACGGTGCTCTCCCGCAGCGAGCAGGTCATCTTCCTCCGCGAGCACCTCTTCGAGCTCCCGCTCGACCGATATCGCCCCCTTGGCGACCCGACCCGGTTCCTCTCCGCGCTGGTGACGCTGTTCAGCCGTGCCCGCGATGAGGACGTGGCGCCGGCGGCGTACCGCACCGCCGCGGACGCGCTCGCGGCGGAGGCGGCGCAGCACCCGGAGGACGCGGCGCTCGTCGACCGGGCGGCCCGGCAGGCGGAGCTCGCCGACTGCTATGCCGCGTACGAGCGCCTGATGCGGGCGGAGGACCGGCTCGACTTCGGGGACCAGGTGACGCTCGCGCTGCGGCTGCTGCGCGAGCAGCCGGCGGTGCTGGAGGAGGAGCGTCGGCGCTATCGGTACATCCTCGTCGACGAATTTCAGGACACCAATCACGCCCAGTTCGAGCTGGTCCAGCTGCTGGCCGGGTCACCGCGCGCGAACGTCACCGTCGTCGGGGACGACGACCAGAGCATCTATCGCTTCCGCGGAGCGGCGCTCGGCAACATCCTCAGCTTCCGCACGGCGTACCCGAAGGCACGATCAGTCGTCCTCATCGACAACTTCCGCAGCCGCCAGGAGATCCTCGATGCCGCGCTGCGGCTGATCCGGCACAACGACCCGGACCGGCTCGAGGCGCGCGAAGGGATCGACAAGGCGCTCCGCGCTCGCTCAGCCTTCTCGCGACCGGCACCGGCCGCAGGTGCCATCGAGCTGGTGGCACATGCCACCGGGAGCGACGAGGCGGACGCCGTCGCCGAACGCATCCACGCTTCGATTGCAGCCGGCCGCCGCCCGGGTGACCACGCCGTGCTCGTCCGCGGCAACCGTGATGCGGACCCGTTCCTGCGCGCCCTCAACATGGCTCGCATCCCGTGGCGATTCAGTGGCACCGCCGGCCTCTACCGGCAGCCCGAGGTGCGCGTCCTCGTCTCGTTCCTGCGCGCCGTGAAGGACCCGACCGACTCGGTGAGCGCCTATGACCTCGCCACCAGCGAGATCTTCGGACTGGCGGCGGAGGACGTCACCATCGCCCTCAATCGCGCCAGCCGCCGGCGCACCCCGCTCGAGCAGTCGCTCCGGGAGGCGGTCGAGCACCCCGCCGGTTCCCCCTTCGGGCGGTCGGCACGCGAGGTCGTGGAGCGGATGCTCGCAGCCATCGACCAGCATCGGTCGCTCGCAACCGAGCGGACTTGCGGCGAGCTGCTGTACCACTTCATCGCGGGGTCCGGCTGGCTGGGTCGCCTGGCCGCCGAGGCGCGCGAGCGAGGCGATGCACGTCTGCAGAACGTCGCGCGCTTCTTCGAGATCGTCCGCCGCCAATCCTCGCTCCTGCGCGACGATCGGCTGCCGTTCCTCGTCGACCAGCTCGACACACTCATCGAGGCCGGAGACGATCCCGCCACAGCGGACGCCGGGCCGGATGAGGGCGACGCGGTCCAGGTGCTCACCTATCACAAGGCCAAGGGTCTCGAGTTCCCCGTCGTGCTCATGGTCGGCCTGGTGGAGGACCGCTTCCCGACGCGGTCGCGTGGCGATGCGCTCGACCTGCCGGATGGCGTCGTGCGGGGCGATCTCCCCGACGGTGACCACCACCTCGCCGAGGAACGGCGCCTCTTCTACGTCGGCATGACGCGCGCCCGCGAGGAGCTCGTGCTCAGCTGGGCCGGGGACTACGGCGGCCGCCGGAGCCGCCACATGAGCCCGTTCGCGCTCGAGGCGCTGGACCTGTCGCCGGCAACCCCGGCGGATGCGGTCGCGCCGGACCTGATCGAACGGATCGCGCGCAACGAGCGGCCGGCGCGTCAGCCGGCGCCTGCGGCGAGCCCGGCGACGGTCGGCGAGCGGCCGCTGATGTTGTCGTACGGCCAGGTCAACGACTATCTCGAGTGCCCGGCGCGATATCGCTTCGGACACCTCATTCGGATCCCCACCCCGCCGAGCCACCAGCTCGTCTATGGCCGCGCCATGCACGGTGCGGTGCAGGCCTTCCATCGGCGGCAGATGGCGGGGCGCGAGATGGCGCGCGAGGAGCTCCACGCCGCGCTCGACACCGAGTGGGAGTCGGTCGGCTTCCTCACCCGGGCGCACGAGGAGGCGCGGAAGGCGGCCGGGCACGCGGCATTGGATCGCTTCTGGGACGAGCAGCAGTCCGACCCCGCTCGGCCCAGCGGCGTCGAGCAGGAGTTTTCGGTCCAGATGGGCCGTGATCGCGTTCGGGGGCGCTATGACCGTGTCGACCTGGATGCCGATGGCTCCGTGCGCATCACCGACTACAAGTCGAGCGATGTGCGGGATCCGGCAACGGCCAACCGGCGCGCGCGCGAGTCGCTGCAGCTCTCCATCTATGCCCTCGCCTACGAGGCGCAGCATGGCCGTCTGCCGGATGAGCTCGCATTGCATTTCCTCGAATCCGGCATCGTCGGCAGAAGCGAACCCAACGAGCGGCGGCTGACGCGAGCCGCCGAGTCCGTCACCGCGGCGGGGGAGGGGATCCGCGCGGGTCACTTCGAGGCCAACCCGGGGGCCGCACGGTGCGGCTTCTGCCCGTACCGCGAGATCTGTCCCGACGCGGCTCGCACATGAGTCGTGCTCCGCTGCCAACCGTCGATCCCTGACGGTGGGCCGCCATCGCGTCACCGTCGCGCTCCTCGTGCTGCTGGCAGCGCTGGGGATCATCGGGACCATCGTCATCGCATCGCGCCTCTGTCCGGCCGGCGTGCCCGGCCAGGCATGCCCGGCGGCAGCAGCGAACCGCGCCATCGTCATCGCCCTCGGGTCAATCGCGGTCGCGCTGCTCGTGATCCCGTTCGCCTTTCTCGCCGAGTTCCTCGCGCGACGGCGCATCGTGTACCGCGGTGCGTGGTGGCGGGCGATCCGCCACGGCGTCCTGGCCGGAATCGCGGTCGCGGCGGTGGCCGGACTGCGTCTCGGCGGGGCGCTGTCGGTCCCGGTCGTCATCTTCGTCATCGTGGCGGCGGCCGCCGTCGAGTGGTTCATGATCCGGAATGTGGACCTGCCGTGAGCGACATCTTCGCCGGCCAGGGTGCACCGCCGGCCGAGCTCGCGCGGGGCTACGACTTTGAGCACGACGAGGTGACGGAGGACCTCGACTTCTGGCGCGAGCTGAGCCGGTGCCACGGCGGTGCAACGCTGGACCTCGGCTGCGGATCCGGACGACTCTTCGGGGCGCTGCTGGGTGGGGGGGCCACGGCGCTCATCGGCGTCGATGGGTCGCCATCACTCCTGGCGCGCGCCGAGATCCGCGTCGAGGCTGATCCGCTGCTGAAGCTTGCCGTGGCCGATGGCCGGCTGCGGACCGTCACCGGCGACGTCCGCGCCCTGCCGACCGGGATCGAGGGGCCATTCGATTTCGTGGTGCTCGCCGGGGTCCTGCCGCATCTTGCCGGCGGCCCGGATGCGGTGCGGGCGCTTGCCGCTGTGGCGGGCCGGCTCGGGGGGTCCGGGCGGGTGGCGATCGACCTGCCCGGCTCGGGCCAGCTGCCCGACGTTGACCTGCCGCTCAGCATCGACTGGGAGCGCTGTGATGGCGACGTGCGGGTCGTGCGCCGGTCGCGCCTGACGCGCACCGAGCGGGCCGATGGGCTGTTCGTGGCCTATACGACGCGCACTGACCGCATCGAGGCGGATGGTACGATCGCGCGGCTTCCCGCCTCGTTCGCGCTCTGGTACCCATCGGAGGAGGTCCTGCGAGGGCTCATCTTCTCCGCCGGCATGACGGTCGAGGCGGTGTGGGGATCCTATGATCTCGAGCCCCACGACGAGCTGGCAAGCGATCGCCTCATCGTTGTTGCAGCGCCTCGCTAGGATGGGTACGACTCGCCGGCAGCGTTGACCGGCCGCAACGGAGAGATGCGGATTGGGCGGAGAACAGATCCTACTCCTCGTGATCGAGGACGTGCCGCAGGTCGCCTCGCACATGCGGTCGCTCCTTGCTGCGCAATCACAGATCAAGATGCTCGAGGTCGTGACCGCGGGCGATCGCGCGGTCGCATCGGTCAGCGAGTTCCGCCCGGACGTCATCATCGTCGACGCGCTGCTCCAGGGCCGCGTCTCGGGTCCGGCGGTGGCGGAGACGATCCGTCGCTCCGAGCCACAGGTCGGCGTGATCATGCTCACCGTGCCCCAGAACCCGGTGCGTGAGGACACGGAGCGGGGCGTGGATGCCGTGCTCAAGATGCCCTTCACCGGCTTCGACCTGAACACCATGATCCGCAAGGTCCACGAAGAGCGCGGCGTCGCCGCATCGCGCGCGGGCTCGCTGCTCATCAGCCTCTTCTCGCCGAAGGGCGGCGTCGGACGGACCACGCTGGCGTACAACATCGCGGTGGCGCTCGGGCAGGACCACAAGGTCTGCCTCGTCGATGGGTCGCTCCAGTTCAGCGACCTGCGTGGCCTGCTGCGCGTGCCGGCGGTGGCGCCGAGCATCGTGAACCTCCCAACGGATCGGATCCGCGAGTCCGACCTGACGGAGATCACATGGCGCGACCCGTCGGGGATCGACATCCTCCTCGCTCCACCGCGTGTGGAGATGGCCGAGATGGTCACCGTGCGCGACATCGAGAAGGTCCTCGGGATGCTGCGCAAGCTGTACGAGTTCGTCATTGTCGACACCCGTCCGGCACTCTCCGAGGACGTCCTCGTCTACCTCGACGCCGCCGACCTCATCCTGCAGGTGCTCACCTACGACTCGATGGCGATCCGCAGC
Source organism: Candidatus Limnocylindria bacterium (assembly GCA_038248895.1). Classification (GTDB taxonomy): domain Bacteria; phylum Chloroflexota; class Limnocylindria; order QHBO01; family QHBO01; genus JAICQM01. Next base: position 6,978 of record JBBRWZ010000030.1, read on the forward strand.
CTGGTGATGGCGGGAGAGACGTTCTCGGCCATCGGCTATGGACCCGACAAGCTCGCAATCGTGCTCAACCGCGCGGATTCGTCGGGCGGCTTCGACAAATCGGACGTGGAGAGCGCGCTCGGGGCCCGCATCGACTACGAGGTCGTGTCAGACGGTCGCCTCGTGATCGCCGCCAACAACGAGGGCATCCCGTTCGTGACGCAGACGCCGGATGCGCCGATCTCGGGCGACGTGCGGCGCATCGCCGAGTCGCTCGCGGCGCAGCTGGCCGACCGCAGCCCGGCGCTCGCCCGTCGGTGACAGCAGGCGGCGACCGGCGAGCCATCGGCGTCTTCGACTCGGGCGTGGGGGGCCTCACCGTGCTCTCGCAGCTCCGTCGGCGGCTCCCCGCTGAGCAGTTCATCTACCTCGGCGACAACCTGCGCCTCCCGTACGGGCCGCGCCGGCCGGACGAAGTGCGGCAGTTCACGATGGAGGCGGTGGACTGGCTGACGGGCCAGGACCCGAAGCTGCTCGTCCTCGCCTGTAACACCGCGACGGCACACGCACTTGCGCTGGTTCGGTCGCAGGTTCAGATACCGGTGCTCGGTGTGATCCGCCCCGGGGCGGTGGCGGCGACCGCCGCCACGCGGACCGGCCACGTCGGGGTGATCGCCACGGCGGGCACCGTCGCCTCCGGCGCCTACGTCGACGCGATCGCCGACGCGGATGCGTCGGTGACGGCGCGGCAGCAGGCGTGTCCTGACCTGGTTCCGCTGGTCGAGCAGGGCGACCTCCAGGGCACGCGGACCGATGCGGCACTCCGCGGCTACCTCGACCCACTCCGTACCGCCGACGCGACGATCGATACGTTGCTCCTCGGCTGCACGCACTACCCGCTCCTGCGGCCCGCCATCGAGGCAATCGTCGGGCCGGGCCTCGCCGTCGTCGACTCGGCGTTCACCACCGCCGTCGCGGTCGAGGACCTGCTCGATGCGCTCGCTCGGCGCACCGATGCGGACGGCGGATCGGTACGCGTCGCCACCACCGGCTCGGTACGCGCCTTCGAGCAGCTGGCCGAGCGGCTCTTCGGCACCGACCTGCCGCCCGTCGAGGCCGTGGAGCTGGCGCCGGCGATGTCGGTGGGCGGCGACCCCGGCTAGACTGGTCGGCATGGCAAGAAACGTGGGCCGTCTCGGGGCAGGCATCGTGGTCGGCGGGCTGATGGCGATGGGTGCCACCGTCGCGCAGCGCGAGATCATGCGGCACGCCGGGACGCGCCTCATCGACTGGTACCAGGTGCGCCACATCGCGCGCAAGCGCCTCGGCGACCAGGCCGCCATGATTCCCGCCGACGAGCATGCGCGTGCGACCGCGTTCTACGCCGCCACGCTGCGCCAGATCGAGCCCGCCGTCGCCGAGGCGATCGGTGCTGCGCTGCCGGCAGCGCTCGAGAAACCGTTGGTCGTCGATCGCACGGAGTGGATCGACCTCAACGTCGCCACGTTCCAGCAGCTCTTCGGCCGGGTGGAGGAGATCATCCTGGCCCAGCAGCCCGCGACGGACACGCCAGGGCGTGCGCTGGCGCGCATCGTCAACCGCCGGATCGGCAACGAGCAGCTGGGCTTCCTGCTGGCCTTCCTCGGGCGCAAGGTGCTGGGCCAGTACGACGTGGGACTCCTCGCCGCAGCGCCCGACGTGCGTGGGCGGCTCGCCTTCGTCGAACAGAACATTCGGGGCACGGCGACGACGATGCGCCTCCCGCTCGACCAGTTCCGCACCTTCATCGCGCTGCACGAGGCGACGCACGCGTTCGAATTCGAGGCGTATCCGTGGCTTCGCGATCATTTCGCCCGCTCCGTCGCGGAGGCCGTCGAGCTCCTCGCCAGCGACACGGCCACGCTTGGCGATCGTGTCCGGGCGGCGATCGGCGGAGGGGAGGGCCACTGGCTGGAGCGGATGATGACGCCCGCACAGCGCGAGAGCTTCCAGCGGACGCAGGCGCTGATGGCGCTGCTCGAGGGCTACTCCAACCACGTGATGCATGCGGCCGGCGAGCGCATCCTGCCCGGCTTCGACGAGATCCACGCGCGGTTCGAGCGCCGCAACGAGCGCCGCGGCGCCATCGATCGCATGATCATGCGCGTCACCGGCCTCGATCTGAAGATGGAGCAGTACGCGGCCGGCGAGCGCTTTGTCGACGCGGTGCTGGCCCAGCGTGACCGGCCCTTCCTGAACCGCGTGTGGACCGGCCCCGCGTCGCTGCCCACGCTCGACGAGATCAGGGAGCCGTCGCGCTGGGTGGCGCGGATCGACGCCGACCGCATCGGCGCCTGAGCGTGGCCCCGTTCGTCGTTCTCGGCACGCCGGTGTTCGGTGGGCCGCTCCCACCGAGCGCCATTGCGCGCATCGAGGCGGTGGAAGGCGTGCGCTTCGTCCAGCTCAGCCGCGACGGCCGCGTCCATGTCGAGTCGGAGGACGCCGCGGGGACCCTGGATGCGGCGCGCGTCCTGTTCCGGGGTGGCATGCCCGCATCGGTCCTCGACCACGTCGTCGGACGGGCCACCAATCTCGAGTGGATTCATTCCTACTCGGCCGGCATCGAACGCGTCGCGACGCCACTCGTCCGATCGCGCCGCCTGGTCGTGACGAACGGGAGCGGAGTCTTCTCGCGACCCATCGCCGAGTACCTGGTGATGATGCTGCTGGCCGTCGCTCGGCGCCTCCCACAGCTGATGGAGCTGCAGGCGGAACGCACATGGCAGCCGCTGCCGGGCCGCGAGCTGAGCGGCGTGACGGTCGGCATCGTCGGCTTCGGCAGCATCGGTGCCGAGGTGGCGCGTCTGCTCGAGCCGTTCGATGTGCCGATCGTCGCCACGCGGCGCCATCCGGAGCGCGGGGCGGGCGGTCAGTCGAACGTCGAGCTGCTGGGCGTGGAGCGGCTGGACGAGCTCCTGCACCGCTCCGACGCCGTCATCGTGACGACGCCGCTGACCGACGAGACGGCCGGCATCATCGGTGCGCACGAGCTGCAGGAGATGCGGGAGGGCGCATGGCTCTTCAACGTCGCGCGCGGCCGGCTCGTCGACGAGGTGGCGCTGCGACGGGCATTGGACGCCGGCTGGATCGCCGGCGCCGTCCTCGATGTCTTCACCGAGGAGCCGCTGCCGCCGGAGTCGCCGCTGTACGACGCGCCGAATATCATCGTCACCCCCCACACCTCGTGGGCCAGCGACCGCGTCCTCGACCGGAGCCTCGACTTGTTCGTCGACAACCTGGGCCAGTTCGTCGCCGGCCTCCCGCTGCACAACGTCGTCGACCTTGACGCGGGGTACTGACCGATGCAGGTGACGATCGTCGGCCTGCCGGGAAGCGGCAAGACGACGGTCTTCAATGCGCTGACCGGCGGCACGGCGGAAACCGGCACCTTCTCCGGTGGTCGGGCGGCGCCCAACGTCGGCGTCGTCAAGGTCCCCGACGAGCGGCTCGACCGGCTGGCCACGCTGTTCAAGCCGCGGAAGACGACACCGGCCGACGTCACCTACGTCGACGTGGCGCTGCCCACCGGGGCGGCCCGCGAAGGCACGGTCCAACCCGACGTGCTGGCACTCATCCGCAACGCCGATGCGCTGCTGCACGTGGCGCGCGGCTTCGACAGCGGTGAGGGTCCGGCCGACCCGTGGCGCGACGTGGAGGAGATGGACCTCGAGTTCACCGTCGCCGACCTGGGCGTCATCGAGAAGCGACTGGAACGCCTCACGACCCAGGGGCGCCACGGCACGCCGGCCGAGCGAGAAGCGGCGCGGCTGGAGGAGGAGCTCCTGGCACGGCTGCGCCCCCACCTCGAGGAGGGACGCGCCCTGCGCGAGATTGATCTCACCGATGACGAGGAACGAATCCAGCGCGGCTTCCGCTTCCTCACCCAGAAGCCCGTCCTGGTGGTCATCACGATCGACGAGGCAGCCCTTCCGCGAGCGGCGGACCTCGAACGCGCCGGGACGGAGCGCTATGCCCAGCCACGCAGCGCCATCGCAGCCCTGGCCGGCAAGATCGAGGCGGAGCTGACGCAGCTGTCGAGCGACGATGCCGCGCTCTTCATGGACGACCTCGGGATCGCCGAGGCGTCACGGGGACGGGTCATTCGCCTCACCTACGACCTGCTGGGCCTCTTCCCCTTCTTCACCGCCGGCGAGGACGAGGTCCGCGCCTGGACGATCCGCCGTGGCGACTCGGCGGTCGACGCGGCGGGGGCCATTCACTCTGACCTGGCGCGCGGCTTCATTCGCGCCGAAGTCGTCGGGATCGACGACCTGCTCCAGCTCGGCTCGTTCGCCGAAGCCCGGAAGCACGGGGTGCTGCGGTCAGAGGGCAAGGCCTACGAGGTCCGCGATGGAGACGTGATCCAGGTCCTGTTCAACGTGGCGCGCTGAGGCGCCCGCAGGACCGATTGGGATCAGGTTGGGTCGAGGTCGACCACCAGGCTGCGGAACTGCTCGTTCCCCTCGACGAGGAACATCTCCTCGTCCGCCATCCCGACGTTCATGCTCGCGCGCAGCTTGTCGTCGCCGGCGTAGGTGAAGTCATGATGCCGCTCGAGCTCCCGGGCGATCGCCTCGACGAGCGTATCTTCCTCGAAGCTCTCGACGATGGCGGCCCGCGCGGTGCGAACCAGTCGCTCGAACGCGGCGGGGGTGTGCTCGACCTCGCTGGCGAGGATCGCGTCCGAAAAGAGGTCGTCCTCGCCCTCGTGCAGCTCGTAGAAGTAGAGGGTGCTCACCGGCGGATGATAGACCGATGACCGGGGAAGTGGGCTCGGCCGCGACCCAGTCCGCGCTCGACCTCCTCGTCGTCGGCGCGCTGACCATCGACCACTTTGCGGATGGCTCGCTGGCACCGGGTGGATCGGTGCTGCATGCGACGCGGGCCGCGGTGGACGCCGGCTACGGAACCGCGGTGATGACCGTCGCCGGGACGGAGGAAGCCGCGCGCAGCGGCCTGGACGAGCTCGCCTCGATCGCGGCGGTCGATGTCCGCCAGGTCGACACGACGCTTGCCTTCCGCCACGAGGAGACCGCGACCGGGCGCCGGCTCTGGTTGGAGGCGCCGGCAGCCCGACTCGTCAGGGTGCCGCTCGCAACGCCATCTCGCGCCGTCCTCCTCGCGCCGGTCGCCGATGAGCTCGACGGGGATGCCGGGCCAATGGAAGTCGGCGGAGCCGTGCGCGGCGCCATCCTGCAGGGTTGGCTGCGCGAGCTGGCAAACGGAGAGGTCGTGCGGCCCCGGCCGCTCGCGTCGCTCGACGATGCGCGGGTGGCGCGCCTCGCAACGCACGATGTCCTCGTCGCGAGCCGCGAGGATCTGCTCGCCGACGGCGAACATCCCGGTGCCCAGCTCGACCGGCTCCGCGCCCGGGTTGGCGCACACCCCACGCTCGTGGTCACCGACGCCGCCTACGGGGCGTGGGTGGACACCGGCGACGTGCGGGTCCTCGTCGAGGCGGCCCGGGTCGTGCGCGACGTACCGATGGTCGGGGCCGGGGACGCATTCGCGGCCCTGCTCCTCGGCGCGATGGGGCGTGGCCGAGATCCGGTCGCTGCCGCCCGTGATGCGGCAGGGGGCGTCGCCGAGATGCTGGCTGCCCGATCGGACCGCAGGATCGTGGTGATCGGCGACCTCCACGGCATGGACCGAACCTTCGTCGAGCTCATCCGCGGCGCACGACTCATCGATGCCACGGGCCGTTGGATCGGAGGTCGTGACGAGCTGTGGTGCCTCGGTGACCTCGTCGATCGCGGCCTCGGCGGGTCGGTCATCGTGTCGACGCTGCGTCGCCTGTCGGCTGAGGCAGCCGCCGCGGGTGGCCACGTCGGGACCGTCATCGGCAACCACGAGATCCTCATGCTGGCGGCGCGCGCGATGCCGGACGAGCCGACCAATGGGCCGTTCGCCACGTTTCGCGAGGACTGGCTCGCCAACGGCGGCGTGCCGAGCGAGCTGGCGCGCGTCACCGATGCGGACGCCGCGTGGATGGCAACGCGGCCGGCCATGGCACGCGTCGGCGACGCGCTGCTGCTTCATGCGGACGCCGGCATGTACCTCGCCCTGGGCCGGACGCTGGGCGAGGCGAACGAGCGCATGGCGAGCCTCCTCGCCGAGGCGGACCCGGTGACCTGGGACGGCCTGCTCGGAGTGATGACCGAGCGCTACTCCTTCCGTGACGATCCACGGCTCGCGGCGAGGATGCTGGCGCGGTTCGGGGGCCGCCGCATCATCCACGGCCACACGCCGGTCGCCCGCTTCCTGGGCGTTGATCCGGCAACGGTGCGCGCCCCCCACGTGTATGCGGATGGCCGAGCGATGGCGATGGATCCGGGCCTACCGCTCGGAGGACCGGGATTCGTCCATGTCATGGGTGGCAGTCCGAGCTAGGCGGCCGATCGACGCGACGGTCGTGCCTCCCGGCGATCGCGTGCGGCAACCCAGCTGCGCAGGCGGCGCAACCGTCCCTGGACAACGACGCGGGCACGCCCGATCTCGCCAATCGAACCGCCACGCCCCAGCGCAAAGGCGAGGTCGAGGACGCGCGACGCGGTCTCCACCGCGGCGAGCGCCCCGTCGAGGTCGTGCGCGTAACGCTCTCGGATCCGTGCCACCTCGATCCATGCCGCCGCCGCCTGCACCGATGCGCGGCGCGTCGCCCCGTGCCACAGCCCTTCCGCTCGCTCCGTCTCGCCCGCGGTGACGAGGAGGCGGGTGGCGAGGCGCCGCAACGCCAAATCTTCGTCACGCTCCATGCTTCGCTCGAGCGCGGATGCCAGCAGCTCGAGCGAGTCGGCGGCGCCGCCGTCGCGCAGCAGCTCGGCCACCATGCCCCGCGGATCCAGGACCGGAGCCGTGCGCCAGCCGCCCCGACGCAGCCGCACCACCGTCGCCTCGAGCAGCGCGAGGCTCGCCACGTCCTGGAGGTTGTGATCGAGGACATCGGCGAGCAGGTCCGGCGATCCTCCGCGAAGGTAGCCGAACCAGCGCCCCGGCACCTCGGAGCCGGGCAGGTCCGCCGTGCGCTGGATGCCCAGGACGCCGCGCTCGATGTCGGCGAGGCGTGCACCGCCGAGGGGACGACGGAAGAGTCGGCGCGCCACTGGCAGGAGGTCGTCGTGGCGTTCGGGAAGCGCGGCCATGGCCTCGAACAGCCCATGCATCGTCCAGCGCGCCACGAGCAGTGGCATATCGTAGGCACGCCCGTTGTAGCTGACGAGCCGCTCGGCGGCCGCCAGCTCACTCGCGGCCATCCGGAGGAGCGCGACCTCGTCGGGATAGTCGGGAAGGATGAGCTGGCGCACCCGGATCCGACCGGGCTCCACGGTGCCGATCGCGACGAGGAACGGCACGGTGCCGGCGCCCGTGGAGAGGCCCGTCGTCTCGGTGTCGACGTAACAGGCGGGCGGCAGCTCGGCCAGGATGGCGACCGTCTCGGCGTCCAGCGGGATCGCGCGCTCGACGACGACGACATTGCCTGCCTCCGCCGCATGAAGCTCCGCCCCGAGCCAGCGGGCCAGGCCCTCACTCCGATCGTTGCGATGGGGATGGTGGGCCGCCGGGGCAGCGCCGAGGTCGGAGCGAGCGGCCGCGAGCCGCGCGGCGAGCGTTCGCATCCGACCTAGCGGCCGGTGAGGCCGGCCAGGAGCTCGCCCGCCGCCTGCTTGCCACGAGCGCCGACCTCCGACGCGGGGCCGACACACGATGGGCAGCCATCGACGCAGGCGCAGCCGGTGACGAGGTCGCGGCAGGCGGCCAGCAGCTCGTCCGCGCGCTCGAAGAGACGCTCGGCGAGCCCCACGCCGCCCGGCACCGCGTCGTAGAGGAAAAGCGTCGGCGCGCCGGTGAACGGCGCCTGCGCCTGTGCGAGCACCCCGAGGTCTCGCGCGTCGCACATCAGCAGCAACGGAGCGGTGTTGCGTGCCACCCGTGCCAGGCCGATGAGAGCGCCATCGAGGGCGTCGCGGTCGAATCGTGCGGCCAGCTCACCCGGCACGACTGCCCAGGTCGCCGCGGTGTGCATCTGCTGCTCGGGCAGGCGGATCGGTCCCCACCCGACGTTCTCGTGCGTGTGGAATTTGATCTTCTTGAAGATGGTGGCGTGCCAGGCGACCATCACGTCGCCGCGCTGGCGCAGCCCATTTGAGCCGGCATGCGCCTCGTCCAGCACCTCGAGCACCTTCAGCGTGACGCCGAGGTCCGCATCGGTGTAGTAGTCGACGTCGACGGCTCGCACGTACGCCTTGCGCTCGTCCCAGTCGAGCCGATCGACGTGAAATTGCCGCCCCTCGTGGATGTAGATCGCCTGCTCGTGGACGAGCATCGGGGCGGCGAACAGGTCGACCTCGCCGATGACGCGGTTGCGATCACCGGTGGTGTCGATGATCACGACGTTCTCCTGGGCGGCGCTGCGCAGGCTGAAGCTGCTGGCCGGGAAGTTGTCGTGGCTCCAGTAGTAGCGCTCGTCGGTGGCGTGGTGCAGGAACCCGTCCTCCTAGAGGACGTCGAGCAGGATCGACGTCTCGTCGATCCCGAACTGCTCCGAAGCCGGGATGGGTAGCTCGAAGGCCGATGCGCGGAGGTGGTCGAGGAGCAGATGGAGGTTGTCGGGGTTGACGAGCCCGTGCTCCGGCGAGCGGTCGAAGAAGTAGTCGGGGTTGGCGGCGAGGAACTGGTCGATCGGCGCCGACGAGGCGACCAGGATCGAGATCGAGGTGCCACCGCGACGCCCCGAGCGGCCGAGCTGCTGCCACGTGGAGGCGACGGTGCCCGGATAGCCGACGCTGATGGCGGCGTCGAGGCCGCCGATGTCGATGCCGAGCTCGAGCGCGTTGGTGGCGACCACGCCGCGCACCCGCCCGTCGCGCAGGCCGGCCTCGATGTCGCGACGCTCATTCGGCAGGTAGCCGCCTCGGTAGCCGCGGACGGCCGAGGGATGTCCGGGTTGCGCGGGCAGCGCCTCGCGGAGATAGGTGGTGAGCACCTCCACGGCCGTGCGCGAGCGAGCGAAGACGATCGTCTGGACGCCGTCCCGGATGAGGCGCTGGGCCAGCCGCTGCGCGGTGAGGAGCGAGCTCTGGCGCAGCCCGAGCTCGTGGTTCACGACCGGCGGGTTCACCATCAGGACGTGCTTGCGGCCGCGCGGCGCGCCGTTGTCGTCGATGAGCTCCACCGGGGCGCCTACCAGCCGGGCGGCGAGCTCGCCGGGGTTGCCGATGGTGGCGCTGGCGCAGATGAACACCGGGTCCGAGCCGTAGTGGCGGCAGATCCGTCGCAGCCGCCGGATGAGGTTCGCGACGTGCGATCCGAAGAGGCCGCGATACGTGTGCAGCTCGTCGATGACGACGTAACGGAGGTTCTCGAACAGCTTGAACCACTTGGTGTGATGCGGAAGGATCGCCGCGTGCAGCATGTCCGGGTTGGTGATGACCACCTGGCCGGCGGTGCGCACCACGCTTCGCACGCTGGCCGGCGTGTCGCCGTCGTAGGTGCTTGTCTTGAGATGGAGCTCTGCCGCCTCCGCGAGCGATCGCAGCTCGACGAGCTGATCCGCCGCGAGCGCCTTGGTGGGGAACAGGTAGAGCGCGCGCGCGCCGTCGTCCCGTGCCACGGCATCCAGGACCGGCAGGTTGTAGCAGAGCGTCTTGCCGGACGCGGTGGGCGTGACCACCACCACGTTCCGGCCGTCGAGGACCGCCTTCGTGGCCGCCGCCTGGTGGGTGTACAGGCCCTCGATGCCGCGCCCGCGCAGGGCGTTCACGAGGCGCGGGTCGAGCCGCTCCGGCCACGGCGCGTAGCGCGGGGCGAGCGGCTCAAGGACGCGGTGCGCGGCCACGAGCGACGCCAGGGCCGGATCAGCGAGCAGGCCGGCGATGGCCGCGGTGGGGGAGTCGGGGCGAGCGTCGATCATGCGGCAGCTCCATCGGTCCGAAATAGAACAGGTGTTCGACGCACCATACCATTGCTCCGGCAATCGGAGCGGCGACGCGGTGACGGATTGCGTTGCGGCGCGGATATCGGCCCGACTAGACTGGCGCGCACATGACCGGTCTCCAGCTGCCAGTCCCGGCGCCACGGCGCCTCCGCCTGCGCCTGCCCGCCTCCCGCGGCGGGCTGGCGTGGCTGGCGGTGATGCTCATCATCGGCTCGTTCCTGGTGGTCCAGGTGGGACGCCAGGTCTACTCGAACTGGTCGATCACCGACCGTGCCGGTGCGGTCCGCGCCCAGCTCGCGGGGATCGAGGCCGAGAACGATCGCCTCACCGCCGAGCTGGCGTACCTGCAGTCCGACGCCTACGTCAGCGCCGAGATCCGCGACCTCCGCACCATGGGGACTGCCGGCGAGAACCTGCTCATCATCCCGCCGGGCGCCGAGGCTCCGATCCCGGCCGCCCTGGCGCCGCCGCCCCCCGCACCGAAGCCCATGCTGGAGCAGTGGCTGGACCTGTTCTTCGGTTCCTGACGTCCTGGCGTGCCGCTGCATGTTCGGCAGTTGAATCGGCGAACGCGACAGCTCTGGTGTCGTGAAGCGCCTTCACCGCCGCGGCTGCCGACTGGAACGGACGCGCCCACGCCGCTAGAATGCGGGCCGACCCGGTCGAAACGTGGCGGAGTAGCTCAGTGGTAGAGCAGGGGACTCATAAGCCCTTGGTCGGTGGTTCGAATCCGCCCTCCGCTACCAGCTCGCTCGACGCCCTGGCCGATCGCCTCCTCACTGGCATGCGCCGGCTCAACGTCGCGTCCGACGCCTCGCTCGTCCTGGCCGTATCGGGTGGCGGAGATTCCATCGCGCTGCTCCACGCCGCCGCACACCTGCGACAGACCGATGCGGTTGCCTGGTCGCTCAGCGTCGCGCATCTCGACCACGCGCTCCGCGCCGACAGCGCGGACGATGCCGAGTTCGTGGCGGCCACGGCGGACCGGCTCGGCATCGGCTGCACCATCGGGCGGACCGATGTTGCCGCGCTGGCCCGCACCGAGCACCGCTCGGTGGAAGAGGCGGGTCGGTTAGCGCGCTACCGCTTCCTGGAGGAGGTCGCTGCCCCGGCGACCCTGATCGTCACGGCGCATACCGCCGACGATGCCGCCGAGACGATGCTCATCAACCTCTTGCGCGGCAGCGGTCTTGCCGGCATCCGCGGGATCCCGGAGCGCCGCGGTCGCGTTATCCGCCCGTTGCTCGGCGAGCGTCGCGAGACGCTGCGACAGCTGCTGCAAGGTGCCGGGATCGCCTATCGGGACGATGAGAGCAACGAGGATCCCGCCTTCCTGCGCAACCGGGTCCGTGCCGAGCTGCTGCCGCTTCTCGAGCGCCTCCGACCCGGCGCCGTCGAGATGCTGCTGCGGCATGCCGAGCTGAGCGGCGCCGACAACGCTCTGCTGGACGAGCTCGCCGACGACGAGCTCCGCCGCCGCCGCCGCGCGGATGGCCGGATCGACTGGCGCGAGCCGCCGGCTCGGGCGCTGGGTCGTCGCATCATTCGCCTGGCGGTCGGTCACGGCCTTCCGACGGCCGAGCGCGTCGAGGCGCTGCTCGAGGCTGCCGAAGGGAACCGCGGCAGTGTCCGCATCGAGCTCGGCGGCGGCCGAGTCGCTTCGGTCCGGGAGCGACACATCCGCGTCGAGTGAGCCGTCCGTCACCCTGCCGCGTATTGATATCGCGGGCGGCGAATGGCCCATCCGTCCGTGGCCCGATTCGGTCGGGTGGCCCCGCCGCCGGACCGCACCTATACTGGCGGCCCGACGCAGTGTGGCGCCGGGAAGCACCACCGAGAGAGAAAAGAGACCCACCTTGAGCAGCCGACTCGTCCGCAACAGCGTCGTGCTCGTTGTCATGGCCGTCTTCGGACTGGCGCTGCTGTGGACCTACCTCGTCGACAGCAGTTCCGGCCCAGCCTATACCTACAGCCAACTCCTGCAGGACGCCAAGAAGGGCGACATCGAATCCGTCACCCAGGACGGGACGAAGCTGACCGTCGCCCTGAAGGGCGTGGAGCAGCCAAAGAGCGCGGTCGTCGCCTCGGCATTCATCGACGTCCGCGCCGACCTCTGTGCGGCGGTGGGTGCGGCCAATCCGGCTGACTGCGCCGACACGGTGGACTACCGTTCCGTCGAGGAGAGCGCCGCGGGCGGCATCCTGACACTGCTCATCACCGCCTTTTTGCCTGTCCTGCTCATTGGTGGCTTCATCTTCTTCATGATGCGGCAGGCCCAGGGCACCAATAACCAGGCGATGAGCTTCGGCAAGTCCCGTGCGCGCATGTTCCTCGGCAACAAGACGGTCGTCACCTTCAACGACGTCGCCGGCGTGGACGAGGCGAAGCAGGAGCTGACCGAGGTCGTCGAGTTCCTCAAGTACCCGGAGAAGTTCAACAGCCTCGGTGCGCGGATCCCGCGTGGCGTGCTCCTCGTCGGGCCGCCCGGCACCGGCAAGACGCTGCTCGCGCGCGCCGTTGCCGGCGAGGCGGGCGTGCCATTCTTCAGCATCTCCGGCTCGGAGTTCGTGGAGATGTTCGTGGGCGTCGGCGCGAGCCGCGTGCGCGACCTGTTCGAGCAGGCGAAGCGCAACTCGCCGTGCATCGTCTTCGTCGACGAGATCGACGCGGTCGGTCGCCAGCGCGGCGCCGGCCTCGGCGGCTCCCACGACGAGCGCGAGCAGACCCTGAATCAGATCCTCGTCGAGATGGACGGCTTCGACACGAACACGAACGTCATCGTCGTCGCGGCCACGAACCGTCCCGACGTCCTCGACCCGGCGCTGCTACGCCCCGGCCGCTTCGACCGCCAGGTGGTCCTCGACCGCCCCGACATCCGTGGTCGGCGCGAGATCCTCAACGTCCACATCAAGGGCAAGCCGCTCGACAAGACGATCAACATCGACGAGCTCGCCAAGCGCTCGCCGGGCTTCTCCGGTGCGGACCTCGCCAACCTCGTCAACGAGGCGGCCATCCTCGCCGCGCGCCGCAACAAGAAGACCATCGGCATGGACGAGTTCGGCGAGGCGCTCGACCGCGTCGTCGCCGGGCCGGAGCGGCGCAGCCGCCTCATCACCGACGCGGAGAAGGAGATCATCGCGTACCACGAGGGCGGCCACGCCGTCGTGCAGCGCGTGCTCCCCAAGTGCGACCCGGTCTCGAAGGTGACCATCGTGTCGCGTGGCATGGCGCTCGGCTACACCATGAGCCTGCCGCAGGAAGACCGATACCTCCACAGCAAGACCGAGTTCGAGGACAAGATCGCCGGCATGCTGGCCGGGAACGTTTCCGAGCAGCTCGTGTTCGGCGACACGACGACCGGCTCGAGCAATGACATCGAGAAGGCGACCGGCCTCGCCCGCGCGATGGTGACGCAGTACGGCATGAGCGAGCGCCTGGGACCTCTCACCTTCGGCAAGAAGGACGAGATGGTCTTCCTGGGTCGCGAGATCAGCGAGCAGCGAAACTACAGCGACGAGGTCGCCGCCAAGATCGACGCCGAGGTGCGCGAGATCATCGACCGCGCCTACGAGCGGGCGAAGGAGGCGCTGACGGCGCAGCGCGAGGTGCTCGACCGCCTCGCGGCCCTGCTCATCGAGAAGGAGACGATCGAGGGCGACGACTTCGAGGCGCTGTTCAAGGATGTGCTGCCGCCACGACCGGAAGGTCCCGCGCCGATGCGCGTCATCGCGGCTCCGGACGCGACGGCGCCCGCGCCCGCGCCGGAGGGCGACGCCGACACCGATTCGGATAGCGGCACGACCCGCCGCCGGGGGCCGGCTCCCCAGCCCGCCTGACCTTCACTCCCTGGACCGATCGAGACCCGCCCTCCCCGGGGGCGGGTCTCGTCGTGTGCGCCGGGTGCCAGTGCCCCCCTGCCGCCGCGCTGCGGGTGGCCATCGGTTGCCTGTTGTAGACGTTGGCGGGGTCCGGGCCCGCAACGGTCACCCAGGGGCGGCACGACCGGGGTTCACGCTGCCGGATTGGTGCCGCCCGGCGGCCGCCGCGGCATCCGACGTGCGCACGGTCGCCGACAGGCAACACGAAACGAGGGACTGGCGGCATAGCCCAATCGGTCTATTCCGGCGCTGGGAGGTAGCGGCGTATACTCCGGCCCGGCGTTGCGTGGGTGCACCCCCGATCGGCCTCACGCGGAAGGCGCCCCGAGCTGCCAAGGAGCGAAACCGGACCACCATGATCGAAGAGCCCAAGCGCAAGACCGTCACCAAGCAGGAGCAACCGGCCGAAGCCGCGGAGCAGCAGGACTGGACGCTGGAAGTCGGCGACGGTTCGATGACGCCGCGGTCGGCGCTCGATGTCCTCACCTCGCTCAACGAGCGCGTCGCATCGGGCAGCATCGAGGACCTGATGCCCATTGCGACGGGCTTCGTGCCGCTGGACAAGACGATCGGCGGCGGCCTCCGACCCGGCGAGCTGATGCTCATCGGCGGCGCGCAGGGACAGGGCAAGACGACGATGGCGCTCCAGATGGCGCGCAACATGGCCGCGTCCGGCCAGGCGACGGCCCTCTACGTCTGCTTCGAGCACGACGAGGAGTACCTGGTCCAGCGCCTGGTGGCCCTCGAGTCGGCCCTCAGCCACCTCCCCCAGAAGTCCGGCGCGGTCAAGATCCAGGACGTGAAGAAGGAGGTGGTGAGCAGCTACACCGCCTCCGCCGAGACCGGTCAGCGTGCCAAGCTGGGCGCCAACCCACGGCTGCGACCCAGCCTCGAGCGGATTGCGCGCTACGGCAGCAACCTCTACCTGATGCGCGGCACCGCCACCGTCAGCACCATCGAGAACCTGCGCGCGCTCGTGAAGGAGCATCGCGGTGACGAGGGTCGACGGCTCGTGCTGTTCGTCGACTACATGCAGAAGGTGCCCGTCATCCCCGAGCCGGCCGATGAGGCCGAGAAGGTGACGCGGATCGTCTCCGGCCTGAAGGACATCGCGCTGGCGCAGTCGGTGCCGGTCGTGGCCATCGTGGCCGCCGACCGCGAGGGCCTCAAGGCAAAGCGGCTGCGCAACCACCACCTGCGTGGCTCGAGCGCCATCAACTACGAGAGCGACATCATCCTGATCCTGAACGACAAGTACAACATCGTCGCCAAGGTGAACATCGAGTTCAATCCCTACCAGGCGCAGCGCTACCGCGACTGGGTCGTGGCCACCGTGGAGAAGAATCGCGGCGGCCAGGACAACGTGGATCTCGAATACGAGAAGCTCTTCGAATACAGCTGCTTCGACCCGACCGGCCGCATCACGGCCGAGAAGCTCATCGAAGAGCGCCTCTACAACGACTGACCGATAACGGAACACGCTGCCGTGCCATCGCTGACTGATCCCTACCGCGTGCTGCAGGTCGCACCGACCTGCGACCAGGAAGTGCTGCACGCGGCGTTCCGGGCCCTGGCGCGCAAGTACCACCCCGACCGCGACCCGAGCCGTCACGCCCAGGAGCGCATGGCCCAGTTGAACGATGCGTACGGCGTGGTGCGGGACGTGGTGGCTCGCGAGCGTCACGACCGGGCCATGCGCAACGCCGCGTTCGCGCCGTTGAGCGCCGGTGTTGCTGGCGCGCCGCCACGCTCCGCGTCGGCGGGAACGCGGCTCGAGTTCGGTCGCTATTCGGGCTGGACGCTGCGTGACCTGGCACGCCAGGATCCTGACTACCTGCGCTGGCTCTCGCGCCACGCGTCGGGGCTGCGCTATCGGACCGAGATCTACGCGATCCTGGGCCGGATGGGGACTGCCGCCGCCTGATCCGCGCCGGCCGCCGGATCCGCGGCCAGCGATGAATCGTGGGTTTGTCGCTTGGCCCAGCCATCCGGCTACGGGTCGTCGAATCATCGGGAGGGGGTGGCCCTGGGGTACGCTGCAGCAGATGGGTGAGACGACAACCGGCCCCCTGCGGGCAGTCTTCCTCGACATCGGCGACACGGTGATGCGCCCCAACCCGTCGTGGGAGCACGTCTACGCGCTCGCCTTCGAGGAGTACGGCGTCGAGGTGCGCATGGACGACCTCCAGCGCGCGCTGCGAGCCGCCTACCATCACGGCGGTTGGGGCCTCGGGGAGCCGTTCGAGCCGAGCGAGGAGACGAGCTTCCAGCGCACCACGGCGATCGACCGCGCAGCGATCGCCGAGCTGGGGATCGCCGACATGCCCGAAGCATTCTTTCGGCGCCTGCACGAGCTGTTCATGGTCACCAGCCACTGGCACGTCTTTCCCGATGCGGTGGCGGCCCTGCCGGCGATCCGTGACCGCGGCCTCGTCCTCGGCGCGGTCAGCAACTGGGTCTGGGATCTGCCGGAGCTGCTGCATGCTCTCGATCTCGTCAGCCAGTTCGACTTCGTCGTGGCGAGCTCGCGGGTCGGCTTCGAGAAGCCGCATCGCGGCATCTTCGAGCACGCCCTGCGCGAGGCGGGCGTGGAAGCAGGCGAGGCGATCCACGTCGGGGACCACGTTGACGCCGACGTGGCCGGCGCAATGGCCGTTGGGATCGGAGCGGTGCTCATCGATCGCGATGACCGGCGCCGAGAACCGCTGCCGGACGGCGTCAGGCGGATCACCTCCCTGCTCGAACTGCTTCCGATCCTGGACGCCCGGTCCGCGGCGCCGCTGCGGTGACCAACCGGTGGCGGTGCCTCGTCGACCCGGCGGCTCGACGTATGAGCCGGTGGCGTCGATGGTTCTCTGAAGGAGCGACATGAACGCACCACGACCGGCTCGGGAGCTGCGCGTGGCCATCATCGGTGATGGCGATCCCCGCGGTCCCGACGCTCAGCGCGTGCTGGAGTGGGCCGAAGAGGTCGGGCAGCTGCTGGCCCGCGCGCACGCGACGGTCGTCACTGGCGGGCTCGGTGGCGTGATGCGTGCGGCGTCGCGCGGTGCGGTCGGTGCTGGCGGAGCCACCATCGGCATCCTCCCCGGCAGTGACCCTGGCGAGGCCAACGAGTTCGTGACGCTGCCCATCGCCACCGGCCTCGGCGTCGCTCGCAATATTGTCGTGGTGACCGCGGCGGATGCCGTGCTCGCCGTCGGCGGCAGGCACGGGACACTGTCCGAGATCGGGCTGGCGCTGCGGCAGGGTCGCCACGTGGTGACGCTCAGCTCATGGCGCATCGAGTCAGACCAGCGGATGGGTGGCCCGTCCGTTCACCGGGCGCGGGACCCACGTGAGGGGGTGCACCTCGCGCTCCGTCTTGCGCGAGAGGGACCCGTGAACCCGGGCTAATGCACGAGCCCTCGCTTGTCCAACTGGTACAACTCGCCGGGGTCGTACGGCATGTCCAAGGTCCCGCCACCCGTAATCGTCCACCGCCACGAAATGATCTGGATCGCCAGACATCCTGCGGTCGAACCTGTGCAGCCCGTGGTGGCGCTTCCGCCATTGACGTGGACCGTCGAGGCAGGCGCATAGATCGTCCCCGCGAGCACCGTACTGCTTTGTCCGCCAATGGTGACGTCTTTAGCGCCCTTCAACACTGTTCCGTCCTGCCACAGCAGAATGCCTTTCCATGAGCAGGCGGTCGGGGAGACAATCCCACACGTCGCCGCATTCAGGGCTTTGGCCTTAAACGCCTGGCTGGCAGTGAAGTTCACTGCGCCTTCGCACTGCTTTGGGATGCTTGCGCAGTTCGGCCCGTCCGTCGAAAAGATAGTGACGCGCGCCTCAACTCCGGTGGGGCTTTGAACGGCTTCGATAGACGAACCAGTGCCACTCAGCGATATTCCATTGCCGGCGAGGATGTACATGCCCGGCTCTAGCTCGAGGCGCACATTCGAGCCGACGCTCCATCCACCATAGTAGACGCCCGGGCGAAGGCGGCACACATTGATGTTTGTTGCGGCGTCTCTCGGGCAGTAAGTGTTTGCGCCACTTCCGTTCGGGGGGAGATCGCAGCCTTTGGTTGATGCGGCGGTAAGGACCGTCCCGTCTGGGCAAGTACCGTTGGGAAAGTCTGTCAGGACCGGTTCCGGGACATCACTCAGCGGGTCGCCGGCTGGAAGAGCGTCTTCGTCCAAACATGGCGAGGCGATTGCGCATACGAGTCCATTTGCGCCCGACCCGTTGTATGTACAACTCCCGACGACATACGCATACGGGGTCTTGAGGGTCCCGCTGATCTGCAGCGCGGACGATCCGACGCCGTTCGAGCACCTGTCGTCGGACGAACTGCCACATGGCGAATTGACATGAACATAACCGCCGTCGGTTGCCGAGCTAACGGGGAAGATATTGACCGTTGCGCCGCCATTGACCGACCCTGACGAGCCCATCTGGCACGTCGGCTGAAGCGCAATAAGCGAACTCGAGTTCGAATTGCCACCCTGATTGGCTGCGACTGCGGCGGTGGCAACTGTCGCTGTCGGCTGACCGAGCATCTGGCCGAAGAAGTTAGTCCGTGTGGCGGTGATGATGACTTGGACCATTCCCGACTGATTTGCGTATGGACCGATGATCGGGGGTGTGCGGACCTTAAGGTCTCCAGCCGCCAGCGCGGTCGTACAGTCGGCGTCCGAAACAAAAAAGCCGTTCTGCTGCGCGTAGAAGCATGCATCCGAGTTCGCGGCGGGTTGGTTCCAGGCGGGCTTGCCGGTGGCCGGATCTTTTAGCCAACGAGCCGCCGCGATCGCACCGGGGTCCGCGGCGTTCTGCTCTTGGCGATGCAACATCCAGCTGAAGCCCAAGTCAACAACGAGTGCCATCACGCCCAGCAGAACGATCATTGCGGCCGCCGTGATCAACACGATTTGGCCGCGCTCGCTGATTCGCACGGGATACTTCCTCACTGCTGACGTTCGATTGGTTCGGTGATGACGGCCCGTTGGACGATCCGGGAGGGAATGATCTCTATCCGACAGAATCCGGATGAGCAGGGCACTGGAATA
>JBBRWZ010000031.1:0-24919 GCA_038248895.1 Candidatus Limnocylindria bacterium
GGGAGCGTGAGACGATGACCGACATGACCACCGACCTGTCCGGCCGGAACGTGGGCCGCAAGAGCTAGCCGCCGCTCTGTGCCGTTGCCGGGGCCCGGAGGCTCGTGTATCAGCCGCGCTGGCACTTTCGGGCCATGGCGGATGGTGCGTCCGCGCACAACCATTGCCGCAGCGTCGCACCCATAACCGCGACGCCGGACGAACACGAGGCAGTTCAATGCGGTTCCCAAGGATCGCAGGAGGCAGCGCGTTGGCGCTGTCCCTGCTCATCGCCAGCGCAGGCAATGTGCTGGCCGCCCCGATGGTGACGGTCGAGGCGGGCGCGTTCAGCGACTTCGTAGCACCCGACGCTGGCACGAGCACGCCCGGCAGCATCACGTTCGGCCTGAATGGAACGGCCGAGGTTATCGCTGCCGATGCCGTGCTCGCTCCTCCGGCCGATACGGTCCTCGCCTCACTGGCGGGCGGACCTCCGACGTGCATCCAGACCACCCGCGACGGCGGGGTGATCACCGCCTTGGCCTTTGTGCCGACCTGCACCGTCCGGGAGACGGTCGTGTTTGTGGCTGATGCCTTCGGGCCGGGAGAGAATGCCTACGCGCTAGGCGATCGCGTGATCGCCCCCGAAACGCTTGTCCTATCCAACCCGGGCATTAACGCGCTCTTCGCCACCGCGGCTGACGCCGGAGCCGAGCTCAGCCTGACGTTCACGGTCGATACCGGGACGGGCCTTCCCTTCGCCCTCGACGCACTCGTCCAGCTCAACGGACCGGTCAGCATGCTCGGCAATGGCGATGTGACTGTGGGTCCCGCGACCCTGCTGGCGGTGAACATCGATGCCGCCGAACGCGCCATGTTGCAGCAGGCCGCCGACCTGGGGGTCGATGCCGCGGTGGAGGTTCATGGCGCCGGCAGCCTGGACTTGTCGACCGGCGACATTACCGTGGACATCACGCTGGCCATCACCTTCGCGGTTCCGACCGCCCCGACTCCCACGCCGACCCCGACCGCGTCGCCATCTCCGATCGGCATGTCGGATACCGGCACCGCACTCGGTGAGCAGGATCAGGGGTCACCGTTAGGTTTCGTCGTAGCTCTGCTCGGCTTCATCGGCTTCATCGGCTTCATCGGCCGCCGCAGGGCACAAGGCATGACGAACGGCTAGCGGGGCAACCCGTGTACCGTGGCACGCGGAGCCGGTCCACCGCTCGTGCTCGTCTCCCACCGCGGCTTCAGAGGAGACAATTTCCGATGACGAGCGTCGTGGCAACTAAAGCGATCGACGTCGTTGCCGGCAGCCTCGGTCGCGGCGTAGCAGGAGACTGGCTCGCGGTTAGTGTTGAGTCCGGCCTCAACGGTGCGTTGACGGTCAGTATTCGTGCTCCACGCCGCGTCAATCCGCGGCTCGTGCACGCTATCCCGGCTGAGCCCGGTGGAGCGTCGGTCAATCCCGGCGCTCGTGCACATTGGGTCGCGCTGCACGGTAGGATCTCCTCGACCCCACGAGATTGCTTGCACAGCGGAGGAATTAGGCCCGTTCGCGTGCACATGAGACAGCCGGCGCCCGCGCCGGGGCGGCCTGGGGTGGGCAGGCAAGGTCGTCCACTCCCGGCGCATGCGCCCCAGGACATCTAACGGCCACGACGTCGGTGTGAGTGCCCGCTGCATGGCCAATTCATGCTACGCGGCGCATCGGACGGACACGGAGGCACCCTTAGTTGGCCGTTAGATGTCCACGTGCGCATACGGGCGCGAGGCGGCCGGCGCGTCGTGTCGATCCAGGCCGCGAACTGGGGTGACGGTGCCACCGATCCAATAGATCGCCCTCATGCACCCCCGCGTGGCAAGACATCGGGTTGGTTCGCAGCCGGAGCCGCACAGACCGATGCGAAACGTCACCGCCACCGCCGAACCTGGCCGCACCGTTGCGTCGGCGGCGTCGTCTCGCCGGAGAGAAGAGCGGTCATGCCGAGGCTCTCCGCCCCGCGCGTCGCGGCGTACGCTGCGCGCATGACCAAGCCCTTCCGCATCAGCATTGAGCGGGGCCAGCGCCGGACCTTCGCCACCGCTATCGAATGGCCGGGCTGGAGCCGATCCGGCACGACGGATGACGACGCCATCGCGGCGCTGGCTGCCACGGCGACGCGCTACGCCCGCGTGATGCGGCGAGCTGGGGTCGCCTTCCCGCGCGGCATCGAAGCCGGCAATTTCGAGATCGATGCCACGCACGGCGGCGGCTCCGGTACCGATTTCGGGATCCCGAGCATCCCGCCGGCCGAGGACGACGCACCGGTCACTGCTTCGGACGTGCGGCGCCTCACGAAGATCCTCTCGGCCGCATGGGCCGAGCTCGACGCGACGGCCGAACGGCATGCCGGCGCCATCCTGCGCAAAGGCCCGCGTGGCGGGGGACGCCCGCTCACCAAGATCGTCGGCCACGTCCTCGAGTCGGAAGAGGCGTACCTGCACCAGCTGGGAAGCAAGCGGCCGAAGGTCGCCGCTGGCGCATCGGTGGCGACGCGGATGGCAGCGGTCCGCGAGGCAGCCCTGGCCGCGTTCAGCGCACGGGCGAAGGATGAGCCGCTCGAGAACCCGAACGCGGTCCGCAAGGCGTGGACGCCACGCTATTTCGTGCGCCGATCGGCGTGGCACGCGCTCGACCACGCCTGGGAGATCGAGGACCGCGCCTCCCCTGCTGGCGCCTGACGCACTCGCGACCCACCGAAACGCTTGACGGAGCGTCAGTTCGCGATATATCGTGAAGGTGCGCGATATCGCGCTACCAGCGAACGAGCAGGGCAGCACTCCATGACAGATTCCACCGGGGCGGCGCTCCCACCCGGCAGGCGGCGCGGCCAATCAGAACGACCCGCCAAGGCCCGAGACTCCTGGTTCCGCCACTTCTTCGACCATGACGGCCGCGGTGCCGTCGTCCGGCGCGGTATCGTCCGCTCCGCCATCCTGGCCGTCCTGCGCGACGCGCCGATGCACGGCTACCAGGTGATCGGCGAGCTCGAGACGCGCACCGGGGGCCGATGGCGGCCGAGCGCCGGATCGGTCTACCCGACCCTGCAGCAGCTGGAGGACGAGGGGCTGCTCGCCGGCGAGGAGAGCGAGGGGCGGCGCCCGTACCAGCTCACCGTGATGGGCGGGGGCGCCGCTGCCGAGACGCCGCTGGCGCGGCTTCGGTGGATGATGCAGCGCGGCGGCAGCGACCGGGCGGATCTCCGTGCGCTGGCGTTCCAGCTCATGGGGGCCGCCGTCCAGGTCCAGCAGCACGGGTCCGACGATGCGAAACGCCAGGCGAAGGAGCTGCTGGCGAAGGGCCGGCGTGACCTGTACCGGCTGCTCGCCGACGACGACGAGGTGACCGAATGACCGATACCGACCTGGTGATCACGGCCCGCGGGCTGACGAAGCGCTACGGCGAGCTGGAGGCGGTCCGAGGGATCGATCTCGCCGTGCACCGCGGCGAGATCTTCGGCTTCCTCGGACCCAATGGCGCCGGCAAGTCGACCACCATCAGCATGCTGTGCACGCTGCTCACCGTCACCGATGGCAGTGCCTCGGTGGCCGGGTTCGATGTCGAGCGCAATCCCGACGATGTCCGCGCCAGCATCGGTCTCGTCTTCCAGGACCCCTCGCTCGACGGGCAGCTGTCGGCACGCGAGAACCTCGAGTTCCATGCCTTCATCTACGGCGTGCCCGCCGATCAGCGCGCGCAGCGCATTGCCGAGGTGCTCGAGATGGTCGAGCTCAGCGACCGGGCCGGGTCGATGGTGATGACCTTCTCCGGTGGGATGCGCCGGCGGCTCGAGATCGCGCGCGGCATGCTCCACACCCCCGAGGTGCTCTTCCTCGACGAGCCGACCATCGGCCTCGACCCGCAGACGCGGCGGCACATCTGGACGTACCTGCGCCAACTGCGCGCCGACCAGGGCGTGACGCTGTTCATGACCACGCACTACATGGACGAGGCCGAGGAATGCGACCGGATCGCCGTCATCGACGGTGGCCGGATCGTGGCGCTGGGGACGCCGGACGAGCTCAAGGCCCTCGTCGGCGGTGACGTCGTGACGATCGCGACCAATGACAACGTCCGCGCCGCCGGGGAGATCTCGGCGCGCTTCGGCGTGGAACCGACGACCGCCGACGACACGCTGCGCGTCGAAGTCCCCGACGCCGCCGGCTTCGTGCCGCGCCTGATCAAGGAGACGAGCGTCGAGATCACCTCCGTCTCGTTCCGTCGTCCGAGCCTGGACGATGTCTTTCTCAAGCTGACCGGCCACGCCATCCGCGAGGAGGGCGCGGCGGCCGGCGATAAGATGCGCCTGATGGGGCGCGCCTGGGGAGGTCGACGATGAGCACCGAGAGCACCACACTCGCCACGCCGCGCGCCGGTCGCATCGGGCGGCGCTCGCCCGGCGTCGCCGGGACGCTGCGCGGCATCTACATCGTCTGGTATCGCGACGTGCTGCGGTTCTGGCGCGATCGGCCGCGGATCATCATCGCCCTGGCGCAGCCGATCCTCTACCTCGTCGTCTTCGGCGCGGGCCTCGGATCGTCGCTCGGGGGCAGTTTCGCCGGCGGCGGTGGCGGATCGGTCAGCTACGGGCAGTTCATCTACCCCGGCGTCATCGGTATGGCGGTCCTCTTCGCCGCCGTCTTCGGCGCCATGTCCATCGTCTGGGACCGCGAGTTCGGGTTCCTCAAGGAGATCCTGGTGGCACCCATCGACCGCTCCGCGGTCGCCATCGGCAAGGCGCTCGGCGGAGCCACGCAGGCCGTGGTGCAGGGCTCGATCCTGCTCGTGCTGGCACCGATCATGGGCGTCAGCTTCACGATCGGCTCGATCCTGCTCCTGATCCCCTTCATCTTCATCCTGGCCTTCGCGCTCTCGTCGCTGGGCGTCGCGCTCGCGTCGCGCATGAAGTCGATGCAGGGGTTCCAGGTCGTGATGACGTTCCTCGTCATGCCGATGTTCTTCCTCTCCGGCTCGCTCTTCCCGCTCGGCGGGCTGCCGGACTGGATGACGGTGCTGACGCGCCTCGACCCGGTGAGCTACGGGATGGACCCGATCCGACGCATCATCCTGGGCACCAACCTGCCCGGCGGGGCCGACAGCCTGGGCCTGACGATCTTCGACCAGGTGCTGCCGATTGGTCTCGAGGCGCTCATCCTCCTCGTCTTCGGCGCGGCGATGCTGGGCATTGCGGTGGTGAACTTCCGGCGGCGCGACTGACGAATCACGCGGTCACGGCGGTGAGGCGCGACGGCACCCTGCGCCGTTGCGCCGCGAGGTGGTCTGCGATGAACGCCGCGTCACGCGCCGCGCCGAGGACGAGCATCGACGAGAAGGCGTACTGGAATGGGACGCCGGTGACGTAGAGGCCCGGCACATCGGTGACCCCGCGCCGCTGGATCGGCCAGCCATCCGGATCCACGCTGAGTGGCTCGACCCAGGCATAGTCGGGCCGGAAGCCGGTGCACCACACCACGGTGGTGACGTCCACCGTGGACCCGTCCGCGAGCAGCGGGTGACCATCACGCACGCCAACGGTGCGCATCGGGCGGTGCTCGACACCGGCGGCGAGCAGGTCCGGCATCCGAATCCGCAGCAGCGGTCCCCCGCCGTGGCGGATGTGCGGAGCGGCGCGCCGACCCATGGGTGTCCGCATGGTGAGGACGTGGCTGAAGACGAAGCTCATCACGCGCCATGCGATGCGTCCTCGGCGGCTCTCGATCGAGAAGGGCAGCTGGCCGTGGGGCATACCGGAGAGGATCGTGCGGTGGCCCGATCTCGCCGCCTCGTGGGCGATATCGGCCCCCGAATGGCTCACGCCCACGACGAGGACCGCGCCGGGCGCAAGCTGCTCGGGTCCGCGGTACTGCGCCGAGTGCAGCTGCGTGACGGCCGGATCGAGCTCGTTGGCGAAGGCCGGGGTCCGCGGCGTCCGAAACGCGCCGGTGGCCACGACAACATGGTCCGCGGTCATTGGGCCGGCACCGGTGTCGAGGTGAAAGCCGCCCGGCGCGGCCCGCGTCAAGCGGGTCACGCGCACGCCGGTCCGGACGGGCAGCCGGCGCGCGTCGACGTAGCTGGCGAGGTAGTCGCCCATCTGCGTGCCGGTCGGGAACGGATCGGCCGCGGCCGGGAATGGCAGCCCTGGCAGGGCGTCCGACTTCGCCGGGCTGTAGAGCCGCAGCGAGGCCCAGCGCTGACGCCACTGGTCGCCGACCCGTGCCGCTCCCTCGAGCACGAGATGCTCGATGCCACGGCGCTGGAGCGCCTCGCTGGTGGCCAGGCCGGCCTGGCCGGCGCCGATGACGATCGTGTCGTGATGATCTCCGTGTGCCATGGTCGAGCGTTCCTCGTGCGTTTCGATCGACCGTAGCTCCGTTGCCGATGGCAGCAGAAGTTCGAAGTCCGAACTCCTGGCCCGCTGGTCAGTGGTGCGACAATCAACCCATGGCAGGCAGCGACTGGAACGAGTACTGCGCCTTCACGAAGGCGGTCGAGCACATCGCGGACCGATGGTGCTTCCTCATCCTCCGCGAGCTCGCCATGTCCGGGCCGCAGGGATTCAACGCGCTCGCCGAGGGTGTTCCGGGGCACATCTCGCGGTCGGTGCTGACCGACCGCCTGCAACGGCTCACCGAGGTCGGCCTCATCGGTCGCGCCGCCCCCGATGCTCGTGCCGCGGAACGACGGCAGCGGCCGTTCTGCCTCACCCCATCCGGCGAGGGCTTCACACCGACCCTGCTCGCCATGCGCGACTGGGCCGACACGTATCTCCCCGAGGATCCGGCGATGGCGGAACGCGACCCCGACATCCTCGTCGCGTGGCTCGGCCAACGGCTCGACGGGGCCATGTTGCCGGAGCAGCAGGTCGTCGTGGAGGTGCGCTACCCCGGCGAGCGAGAGCACCGGTGGTGGCTGGTCCTCCAGCGCGGTGAGGAGCCGTTCGGCTGCCGGGAGGATCCATTGCTCGACCCGGCACGGTACGTCTACGTGGAGACCGATGCGGCCGCGCTCGTCCGCCTGGCACGGGGACAGGAGCCGTGGACGCATGCCCGCGCCGCCGGCAGCGTCCGCCTCTTTGGCGATCCCCGGCTCACGGCAGCCCTCCCCGGCTGGTTCCGCCCGGTCGACGTGGCGCCGCCCGGCTCCTCGCCGCGCCCAGCCATGGCCACCCCGGCAGCGACCTAGCGCGGCGTATCGCGGGTCGCGGCCAGGATCAGCATCACGGCCACCAGTGCCAAGATGAGCAGGGCTACGACCAGCACGTCGCGGCCGGCGACAAGGCTCATCCGCCCATCCTCCAGGTAGCGTCTGACCCCCCAGACCTACCGAGGGCACGGCGGTTCGCTCAGGATACGCCGCCGCGCAAGTGGTCAGCCGCGCGCCGACTCCGTGGCGGGCGACGAGCTAGTGCCGGCATCCACCGTTCCGGCCGCCATGAGCCCGATGCCGATGACCGTGGTGCCGATGAGCCCGATCCGCGCGAGGAGCATGCCGGCCACCGCCGCGGCTACCGGGCCACCGGCCGCGCCGACGAGCGCCGCGAGCACCCCCTCCTGCACACCGATCGCACTCGGCGACAGCGGCACCGCCAGGCTTAGCCGCGCCACGGCGACCGTGGCGAGGATGGCGGGCGTGGCGAGCGCCCCATCGGTGCCCACCAGCACAAGCCAGGTGAGAACGATCGCGACCGCGTGGAACAGGAGCCCCGACGTCAGCCCGATCAGCAGCGCCGTGCGTCCTCCTGCCGGGGTGAGCGCCGTGCCGTCGGTGACCGGACGTGACGGCCCGAAGCGGGCGATGAGGCGCCGCAGTGCCGGTGGCGGGGCGAGGAGTGCCGCTGCGGCGAGCCCGATGGCAATCGCGCTCGCTGTCCCGGCGACGACAAACGGCAGCGCCACCCCGGACGCGGTCACGACCCCCATCGCGATGAGACCGATGACGGCGAGGGCGACGTAGCTCGTGGCACGCTGCACGACGATGGGCATCGCCACCGCTCGCCAGCCGAACCCCGCGCCGCGCAGGATGCCGGCCCGGTAGACGTCGCCGCCGATGTTCGCGGGCGTGATCCCGCCGAGGGCCTGGGCGGCGTAATAGGCGCGGATTGCGACCCAGCGCGGCAGCGCCCCGGACGCGAGCTGCTCGACCATGAAACGCCAGGCGAGTGCCGGCACGACGTGCACCGCGATCAGGCCGGCAAGGGCCGGGGCGACGAGCCACAGATCCGCTCCACCGATGGCGGCCGCGATCGCGCCGACATCGGTGGTGGTGAGCACGAGCAGCAGCAGCAACCCACCGGCGGCGAACCGCCCAACTCGCCAGGCACGACGCCAGCGATCGGTCACGAGACGAGCTCCTGCCGCGCGCTCGCCAGCGCGCCCCGCAGCGCCCTGAGGAGCGCCGGTCCGCTCGGCTCCACCGGGGCCATGCCACGCTCGTCGAGCCAATGGCGACACTTTTCGGCGTACGGGATGGCGACAACCGGCGTCGCCGCTTGCTCGGCGAAGAGAAGGCTGTGGTAGCGCATTCCGACGACGACGTCGAAGCGACCGAACACGGCCAGCGCGTCGGCCGGGTCTTCAATCGAGAGGACGCGCACGCGCGGCGCCAGCGACCGCAGCCCATGAGCGAGGACCCGATCGTCGTGCGCCGCGACGCTCGGGTGCCGGCTCATCGGCAGGAAGCAGAAGTCCGCCTCCGGCATCGCCGTTACGACCTGGGCCGCGGCCGCCAGGACCGCCGCACCCAGCTCTGGATCGATGTCCGTCAACGCCAGGCCGATGACCGGACGTGTGCCGTCGACCCCGGCGCTGGCCAGGATGCGGCGCGCCACCGCCGAGCCTGCCGGGCTGAGCGCCGTGGAGTGGTCGGAGATGACGCGGGCGTCCACGCCCCAGCCCGCCAGTACGGTCGCCGACGCCTCGTCGCGCACGCTGATCGAGGACGTGACGCTCAGCAGCCGCCGCAGCGTCCAGCGCGCCAGCGGCGGCATGTCAGCGTCCACGCCGACGCCGCTGATGATCACCTGCCGTCCGCCGCGCGCCGCGAGCTCCCCCACCATCGGCAGCAGACGGCCGAGCCGCCCCATGTCGCGCCCGAAGAGCCCGCCACCGCCAATGAGCAGCGTCCCGTGCGTCCCGAGGGCAGCGGCGGCCCCGGCGAGCGACACGCATGGAACCCCGTGGATCCGGGTCGTCGCGGCCGGATCACGCGACACCACGGTACAGTGCAGACGGCCGAGACGGGCGAGCAGACCTCCGAGGATCGCCTCGTCGCCGACGTTGCCATAGCCGTAGCCGCCCACGATCAGCACCGGCGTCCGCAGCCGGTTCACTTGGCGTGCTCCGCGGTGAGGACCGAGTAGGGGCCGAAGGTCGCCGCCTCCACGAAGCCAAGCGCCCCGAGTCGACGCTCCCGCGCGTCGAAGACGCCGTCGTGGGGGAGCACTACCGCCGTGATGCCGTACTGCGCCAGCAGCGCAGCGGGGTCGAGCGCGGCCGGCGCCACGCTGCCGACCGGCGATCCGCTGAGGTCAGTGACGAGCAGCCGCAGTACCGTGCCGGGCGCCTGCACGAGCATCGTGCCGTCCGCCGCGATATCGATCGTGGCGGCGCCAGCGGCGACCAGCCGGATCGATGGCTCGCTGGCGCCAAGGTGACCGAACGTCAGCAGCCGCTCCCTGCGACCAACGGCACGATTTGCGGTCAGCGGCTGACCGGCGGTCCGGAGGCGAGCGTGATGCCGGCGCCGGCCACCGCCTCGCCGGAGGCCCGTACATCGAGCACCAGGGTCGAGCCGTCCGACGCGAGCGAGACCGTCTGTCGCAGGTTGACGAGACCCGCGCCACGCGACCCGCTCCAGCGCAGGTCGACCGCGGCGCCCGCCACCGTCTGATCGGTCATGGCGGCGTCGGCCGGCAGGTTGGCGAGCCGCGCGATGATCCCTTCGTCCGGGCGGCTGACCGTTGTCGCCGTGGGGACGGTACGCAGCAGGTCGACATACTCTCCGCCGTGGTTGACGCCCAAGCTGAGACCGTGTGGAGCGGTCGAGGTCGGGTCCGCATCCGTGAAGCGCGCGAAGAAGAAGGGGTTCACCAGCGCGCCGTGGCTGCGGAGCAGCGTGTCGGCCGCGAGACTGCGGTCCCACTCGGATGGCCGGAAGCTGTAGCGAATGGCACCGCTGAACAGTGTGGAGCGACCGGTCAGGCCCTCGATCCACTTCGCCTCGCGGACGGGGGCCAGGACCGTCGCGTCGGAAGGCAGCTCGGCATCGATCCACGCCGCCACGGCGTTGAGCGCGGCAGCGTCGGCCAGCGCGTAGCCCGCCACCTG
This sequence comes from Candidatus Limnocylindria bacterium, assembly GCA_038248895.1. Lineage (GTDB taxonomy): Bacteria > Chloroflexota > Limnocylindria > QHBO01 > QHBO01 > JAICQM01. The sequence goes on from JBBRWZ010000031.1 coordinate 10,354, forward strand.
GTCCGAGAAGCGAGTGACGGTCCACGGCGTGCTGATCACCACGGCAGCGGCAAGGATGGCGAGCGTCCACCCGCGCCGCCACCCGCGCGCGGTGGCGCGCGCGAGACGGCCACCGACCCAGGCCAGGATCCCGGCCGCCGGGCCCGCCGCCGCCACCGCGAAGGGCGCCATCAGCGGCGTGGCGAAGCGGGGGTAGTCGGTCGACGCCGAGCTGACGATCGCCGCGGCGATCACCGCGACGGTCACGCCGGTCCACGCGGCCAGCATCGTCCACGCGCCGAGGCGGCCTCGTAACAGCTCGCCGCGCAGCCCCAGGCCGAGACCCATGGCCCCGGCCACGAGAAGCAGGATGGAAGGGCGGTAGGCGGTCAACGCCTCCACCAGGCGCCACGGGCCGCGGTAGTTGAGGCTGGCCGGGTTGCGAGCCAGCTCGGTGCTGCCGGGCAGCAGGACGGCGAGCCAGACGGCGCCGACCACGGCCAGGGCAAGCCCGAGCGGCACGAGCGGCGAGCGGCGGCTGAACAACGGCACGCCCGCCATGCGTGCCCCGATGACGGCAAGCACGAGCCCTGTCGGCACGCCGATCGAGGCCGTGCCCATGTGGGTCAGGGCTCCGATGCCGGTGCTGGCGGCGCCGCCGAACCACCACGTGACGGACCGCCCGCGGGCGCCGCGGCCACCTGCCGCATAGGCGGCGACCGCGAGGTAGAGCCACATGACCGCTCCGGCCTGGAGCAGCCCGCCGAAGGCGAAGAGGTCGAAGAAGACATCAGTGACGAGGAGGACGCCCACCACCGCCAGCGAGGCGGCGAGGCGGCTGCGGAAGAGGCTGGCAGCGGCGAGCCACGCCCCCGCGCAGAGCGCGACGAGAAGCAGGATGGCCGTGACATGAATCATGGTGGCGCCGTCGCCCGCCAAACGCCCGACCATGCCGATAAGCAAGGGCACGACCGGCGGCACCGCCGCGTCGGCGCGGTAGGCTGGCACGGCCTCGCCGAGGTAGGGTCGCGCGGCCATGAGCCACTGCCCGTAGTCGCCGCTCCCGAGCGGCGATGTGGCGAGGACACCGACACTGCCGGCGACCACGGCACCCGCGACCGTCCCCACCGATACGATCGAGGCACGCCGCGACGCCCCAGCGCGCTGTGCGACGAGCGGCCGCGTCCCCGCCACGGCGCTCACGTCGCACCCACCAGTGCGGGTCCCCGGCGCGCTGCGTCGGCGTACACGCGCTCCATCTCCCCCGCGAGGGCGTCCCAGTCGAAGCGGCGCGCGCCCCGGATCCCGGCCGTGCGCATCGCCGCCAGGCGTGGCGCGTCGTCGAGCAACGACGCCATGGCCGACGCGATGCTCACCGGCGTCGGCTCACATACCCGGCCATCGACGCCATCCTCGAGGAGCTGCCATGCGGCGGTGTGTGGCCCCCGCACGACGACCGGCACCGCTCCGGCGGCGAAGGCCTCGATGACGCTGATCCCGAAGCCCTCACGCATCGAGGGCAGTACGAAGATTCGTGCGTCGCCGAGGAGCGCGGCTCGCTCGTCGTCACTGATCCGCCCGGCGAACCGCACCCGATCGGCGACGCCGCGAGTCACCGCCTGCGCTTCGAGCGTCGCGCGCATCGGTCCGTCTCCGGCGATGACCGCCGAGACGCGCCGGCCGGCGTCACGCAGGGCCGCGACGGCCTCGATGAGCATCTCGAGGCGCTTCTCGTCGATGAGGCGGCCGACATACGCCACATCGACCGAACGCGCGCCACGCAGTGCCCTTGCCGGCGGCGTGAGCGGGACGCCGTTGGCGACCACGCAGCCGCGTGCTGCCACCACCGGCCCCAGCCGGTCGAGCGTGAACGGTGACACCGCGACGATGCGATCCCCGAGACGTCGCGCCTGCGACTCGAGGCCGCGTGCAACGCGGGCCACGCCGGGCCGATGCGGCAGGTACGTCGCCCAATGGGTGCCCCAGAATTCATGCCAGGTCGCGACGAGCGGCGTGCGGGTGAGCCGCGTCGCCGCCCACGCGGCGTAGAGCGGCAGGTACGGCGTCGCCGAGCAGTCGACGACGTCCCACCGACCGCGGAGCAACGCCGGCCCCACTCGGGCGGCGAACGAAACGGCCTCACGCACCGTGCGCTTGCCGTCGGTGCCATACAGCTCCCGCGGGCGACCCACGCCGACGTGCCTGATCCCGTCGCGCTCCATCCGCGCCGGCCCGTCCCACCATTGCCACGAGACGTGGGTCACCTCGTGCGCGACCGCGAGGCGGCGGCCGAGCTCGTGGTAGCGCCGCTCGGCCCCCCCGTCGATCCACGGGACGAGAGCGTCATAGACGAGCGCGATGCGCATGGGTGTCGCAGCCGCCTCAGCGGCTCTCGATGGTGACGGCGAGGAAGCCGGCGAGGCCGATCTCGGCCCCGACGATCATGAGCGTCTGGGCGAGAGCAGCCAGCTGGAGTCCCTGCACGGCGACGCTGCTCGACGTCCAGGCGCCGAAGAGGACGACCTCCAGCACGAGGCCGGCGACGAACATGACCGCCGCCAGGGCGAGGACGAGCTCGAGCCGGAACGCGCGTCGGTAGAGGCGGACCCAGCGATCCTCGCGCAGAAGGCCATGGGAGACGCCGAACAGCTTCGCGACGACCCCAAAGAGGACCGCGTTGAGCCCAACCGCGAGCAGGATCGTGCCGGCGAAGACGGGGCGCCAGGCCATCGGTCCGATCTCGATCCCGGACGGCATCGTCAGCATCACCAGCGTCGCCGCCAGGCCGAGCAGCGCCGCAGCCGCGCCCGGCAGGATGAAGAGGAAGTCCGGTGCGGCGAGGAGGAGGAAGCGCAGGTGGCGCCAGCCATCGCGGACAGTGTTGAGCTTGCTCTCGCCGCGACGGATGGCGTATGCCGCGGGCACCTCGGTGATGTTCAGGCCGGCACGTGACGCGTTGACGATCATCTCCGACGCCAGCTCCATGCCACTCGAGCGCAGCCCCATCCGCTCGACCGCGTCGCGCCGGAAGGCGCGGAAGCCGCTCTGCGAGTCACCGATCCGCGTCCCGAAGAAGAGGCGGATGACGGCGTTGATGATGGGGCTCCCAATGTACCGATGCATCCACGGCATCGCCCCGTTGGCAATCCCGCCGGTGAAGCGGTTGCCGAGCACCATGTCGGCCCCGGAGTCGAGCGGTGCGAGCAGCGGCCCCAGGTCGGAGAAGTCGTAGGTGTCGTCCGAGTCGCCCATGACGATGTAGTCGCCACGCGCCTCGGCAAAGCCGCGCAGGTAGGCCTGGCCGTAGCCACGCCGGCGCTCGTGGACGACGCGCGCGCCCATCGCCTCGGCGACCGCGACAGATCGGTCAGTGGAGCCGTTGTCGATGACGACGACCTCGCCAGGAACGCCGCTCGTGCGCAGCCAGCCGACGGCCTTCTCGACGCAGACGCCGACGGTCTCCTCCTCGTTGAGACAGGGCATGACGATCGAGACCGATGGAATCGCCCGTTCCGCGGCGGGCGCAACGGGGAGTGTCGCAACCGTGCGACCAGCAGCAGTCATCAGGTGGATCTCCAATAGAAGACCGATGGCGCCCGAGCGGGCGCCATCGGTGCGTCAGTCATCCCCCGCCGGGTCTACGGGCAGGCGCCGTACTCGTCGGCCATCACGTCGCCGTGACGCATGTGAGCGGCAACCGCGTTCTGCGAGACCGAGATCTGCACGTACTTGTGGTTGGCCCAGTGACAGACCGATGCCTTCGCATTCGATCCGCCGGCCGCGACGCTGCTGACCGCGAAGACGGCAAGGATGAGCGCCGGGATGACGAGGGTCGCCAGGAGTCGCCGGGTGAAATGCATGTGCGCGTGTCCTTGGTGGGGAGGGGTCAATGCTCGGCAGCGGAGATGAGCATCCGGGATGCGCGGCGGCGGACACAACCCGGACCGCGGGGGTACCTTCCGGCAAGCCGCCGAGCGACCAAGCGCCCGGCACGACGGACCTCCTCGGCGGCCAATCCCGCGCACGTACGCTCGGTAACGCGGACCGGTGGCGCACCCCGTCCACCGGCGATGGTCACCGCGCCGCGCGGGGATGGTCCGGCGCGGCGGAGTACGTTGGGGCCACCGCGGGTCCCATGACCCCCGCGTGGACGGCCTCAGGCCGGGAGCGTGACCGTGATCTCGGCCCCTGCGCCGGGCGTCGAATTGAACTGGACCGATCCGCCATGCGCCTCCACCAGCCCACGCACGATCGGCAGCCCCAGGCCGCTCCCCGGCGACCCGGGCGCGCGGCTGAAGCGCTCGAATGCGCGGGACGCGAGCTCCGGCGCCATCCCCGACCCGGAGTCGCGCACCGTCAGCGTCGCGGCCGCCGCGTCGTGGGCCGCCGTCACCTGGATCGTTCCGCCGCTCGCCGTGGCGCGCAGAGCGTTGCCGATCAGGTTCCCGAGCACCTGCCGGATGCGCACCGCATCCACCTCGATCGGCGGCACCGGTCCGGCGGCATGGCTCGAGAGGGTCACCCCCGCGGCAGCCGCCTGCGGCGCGAACCCGGCCACCGCCTCGTCCGCCAGCTGCACCAGGTCCGCCGGCTCGCGGTGGAGGGGCAGTTGGCCGGCATCGGTCAACGACAGCGTCCGGAGGTCCTCGACGAGGCGCTCGAGGATGCGGACCTCGTCGAGGATCGGCTGGAGGGACGGGCCGGTGGCCGGGTAAACCCCGTCGACGATGCCCTCCACCGTGCCCTGGATGACCGCCAACGGCGTGCGCAGCTCATGCGAGACGTCGGCGAGGAGGCGCCGTCGCTGCGCGTCGTCGTCAGCGAGGCGTCGGCTCATGGCATTGAAGGCGCGGACGAGCGAGCGGACCTCGCGCGAGCCGCGCTCGGGGACCGTTACACCCAGCTCGCCACCCTCAACGCGTGCCGATGCCTCGATGAGATCGCCGAGCGGGCCAGCGGTGCCACGAACGATGCGCGCCAGGGCGACGACGCCCACCACCGCCAACAGCGCCACGATCCCGAACACGAACCGGGGCGCGCGGTTCGCCGGGTCGCCGCCGGCCCAGCCGCCGATCACCCAGCCCACCATCGACAGCGCGGCCGAGAGGACGACGAGCGCCACGATCGCCAGCACCACGATGCGCGCGATGAAGCGACGGCGCGCACGGCGCCACCCAGCCGCCCGCATCCCGGCCGGCGGCGGCCAGGCCTCCCCCTCCGGCCACCACGGCGGTGGTCCGTCGCCCCACGGTGCGCCGTGCCCCCGTCGGCTCGACCAGCGGCGCTCAGGCATCGGTCACCCGATAGCCGACACCATGCACGGTGAGCAGGATGCGCGGCCGGCGCGGGTCGTCCTCGAGCTTGCGGCGCAGGTTCTTGACATGTGCGTCGATCGCCCGCTCGTAGGCATCGAACGCGGTGCCGTGGATGGCGTCGAGCAGCTGCGAGCGGGTGAAGACGCGTCCCGGCTGGGCAGCCAGCGCGGCCAGCAGCGCGAACTCGGTGCTGGTGACATCCACCCGCCGTCCGTCGACCCGCACCTCCATGCGGGGCACGTCGAGCTCGAGCGGACCGGCACGTAGGTGGGCGTCGCCATGGGTCGTGGCCAGGCGCCGTCGCAGGACGGCACGCACCCTCGCCACGAGCTCGCGCGGGCTGAACGGCTTGGTGACGTAGTCGTCGGCGCCGAGCTCGAGGCCGGCGACGCGATCGACCTCGTCGTCGCGTGCGGTGAGCATGATGATCGGGATATCCCCGTCGCGGCGGATCGACCGCGCCACGTCGAGGCCGTCGACGGCCGGCAATCCGAGGTCGAGGACGACCAAGTCGGGGCGCTCGGTGCGCACGCGCATGAGCGCCTCGTCGCCGTCGCGCGCCACCGATACGGCGAATCCCGCCCGCTCCAGGTAATCCCGGAGGAGGCGGGTGATCTTCGGCTCATCGTCGACGACGAGGATGGTGGACATCTTCGTCGCGATCCTACGCCGTCAGCTCACGATCCGGTCGCCGGCGGCTCGTCGTGGGCGGCGCGGTGCCACGCCGCGAGCCGATCCTCGCGATCCTCGTGGCCACCGTGCCGGCCCGGGCCACCCCACCGCCGCCCTCCGCCGAACGCGCCGCGCACGAGGGCGATGATCAGCACGATGCCCAGGATCCAGAAGATGAACCCGAAGGGGTGGAAGCCCCACCCGAAGCCGTGCCAGTAGCCGTAGCCGTAGCCGGGGACGATCGTGGCCGGGCCGCCCGACGCCGCGGCCCGGACGGCCGCGTCCGCCGCACCGCTGCTCACCCCCGCCTGGTACAGGCCGATACCGATGCCGGCCACGATCACGACCAGGGCCACGATGGCGAGGCCGCGAAAGAATCCACGTCCGTTCATGTGCGTTGCTCCTCATTCGACTGCGTCGGTTGTCCGGGACGCCCGGCACACCGGCGCATCCATCGGTCATGAGCCTGGGGGGCCGATGTGCGCGAGTTGTGAACGCGTGACGGAGTTGGCGTGGAGGGCGGGCTCGGGTCAGGCGCGACCGGCGATGCGCCGCACCAGCAGTGCGCCGGTGACGGCGCCGGCGACGTTGGCGAGCAGATCCGTGACGTCGGCCTGGCGGCCGAGCTGGCTGACCGCCTGGAACGCCTCGACGCAACCGGAGAGGACGACCGCGGCCAGGAAGATGCCGCCGAGACGCGTCTCCGGGCGGCGCCACGCCAGCGACATGCCGAACGGGACGAAGAGGATGACGTTCGCGCCGAGCTCGACGAGCGCCTGGCTCATGGCAATCTGCCCCTGCGTGGCGAGCCAGATGTCGCGGAACGGGAGGAGGTTGACCGGCGGACTCGGGCGTGCCTCCCTGATCGGCGCGATGGTGAGCGCGGCGATGAGTGCCAGCGAGATGGCGAGTGCGACGTCCTTGCCGGTGCGCCGCAGCGCGCGCGGCAGGGACACCTCGCGAGCGCGCCACACGGTGAGCGGCACCGCCACGAACAGCACCGTGATCGCGATGGTGGCGAAGACCGACAACGGTCCCGCCGCCCAGGAGAAGAGCCAGGACATCCCTCGCACGCTAGCACCGGTGCCGTGGTGGCGCCGGCCTGAACGATCCCGAGCGCGACGGCGTACTGGTTGCCATGACGACAGATGCAGATCCCCAGCGGGCCTTCGACTTCTGGACCGGCACCTGGGATGTCCACCTCCCTGACGGGCGTCAGGTGGGAACGAACCGCATCGAGCCGCTCTACGACGGAGCCGCCCTGCGCGAAGAGTGGGAGGGCGCGGGCGGGGTGCGCGGCACGAGCCTGAACGCCTACGACCCGGCGCGTGACGTGTGGCACCAGACCTGGGTCGACTCCACCGGTTCGCTACTCCTCCTCGAAGGCGGGCTCGAGGACGGGCGCATGGTCCTCTCCGGCGTCGCACCGACCGACGCTGCCGATCGACTCGACCGCCAGCGGATCACGTGGACGCCGAACGCGGACGGCACGGTGCGGCAGCACTGGGAGGTCTCGACCGACGAAGGGGCGACCTGGACGACCGCCTTCGACGGCGAGTACCGACGGCGCTCCTCCTGAACGAATCGCGCGCCGGCGTCACAGTTCACGCTGTCCGCGACTCGGTAGGGTGGTGAGACCAACAGCAGCACCGGAAGCCATGGGCGATCCACCCCGCGCGCACGAGGCATCCATGACCGATCCCACCGCCGCCACGGCGTCGGAGGGCGTCGACCTGGAGGCGGCATTCGAGCGTGCGCGGCCGCGGCTGCTCGCCATCACGCGCGGGCTCATCGGCGCCGGCGGCGCGGAGGACGTCGTCCAGGACACCTACCTGGTCGCGCGCGACCGCATCGGCCAGCTGCGCGATGCCGGCGCCATCGAGGCGTGGCTGGCGCGCATCGCGATCCATCGCTGCTACCGGCAGCGGCAGCGACGGATGCACTTCGACCGCCTCCTGCCGTGGCTGCACAAGACGCCCTCGAGCAGCAGCCTCGAGCTCCGCGAGCTGATCGAGCGCCTGCCGGCCCGCGAGCGCACCGTGCTGGTGCTCCACTACGGCCATGGCTACTCGCTGGGTGAGATCGGCCAGCTGCTCGAGATCACGCACGTGAATGCGCGCGCCATCGTGTCGCGTGCCCGCAAGCGGCTCGTCACCGCCTGGCTCGAGTCGGAGATATGACCGTTTCGCGGCGGTGCCGCCACAGTGCGGCGATCGTCGAGCAGCTCCTCGACGGACAGCCGCCGACCGCCGAGCAGCGCAATCACCTCGGCGGCTGCGCTGTCTGCAGCCGCGTGGCGGCCCGCGTGCCGGCACTCGAGCGGGCCATCGCAGCGGCAGCCGGTGACGCCGCCGGTACCGTACGGATTCCGGACCGCGCCACGGATCCGGCGATCATGGAGCCGGCGGTCGGGCCCGCCCGATCGCGCTCGTGGCGCCTGGCCGGCGTGGGCGCCGTCGCCTTCGCGGCGGTCCTCACCGCCGTCGGACTGGGACTGGTGCGATCGGGCGTCGAGCCGGCGCCGGCGGCGCCGGACGTCACGCCGGCCGGCATCGGGCAGCGCATCGAGGCCCTGGGCCTGACCTGCGCCGAGAAGACGCTCAACGCGTACAGCACCCCGCCGCTCATCGGTCAGGTGTGCAAGGCCCCCGAACTCGATGGCATGCAGCGCAGCGCCTACGCGTGGACCGATGCCCACGGCACCACCCGGCTCGAGGCGACCGCGATGGTGGCGAGTCGCGACAGCTCCGACCAGGTGCAGCATGCCACGCGCTACCTGCTCGATGCCGCAGCGACGGTGGTCCTCGACCCGGTCGAGCTCACCACGGCCCAGGGATTCCTCGCGATGGAGCTCTCCGACCTGCTGCACCCGCATGACAACCGGCTCACGGTCGGCGACCGGCTCGTCGAGCTCGAGGGGAGCTGGTCGCAGGGCTTCACCGTCACCATCGGCCCCGCCACCTGATCCGAGCCGCCGCGGTTCGTCACGAACCGCTTGCCCCGCGCCTCTTGGTGGCATGACGAGACGAGTCCGGCTGGCGATCCTGGCGGCGACCATCCTGCTTGGCGCCTGCGATGCCGCCGGCGTCCCCGGCGCGACCGCGCCGAACACCGCCGCCACCCCGAGCGCCGCGGCGACCCGCCACCCCTTCCCCGACGCGACCGGGACGCTGGCGCACGACGGACCGATCCTGGAGGCGACGTCGCTGCCGGGTGGGACCCAGTTCTTCAACCCGTCCGCCGCGATCCTCGCCGACGGCACGTACCACCTCTACGGCTTCGCGGTCGCCACCAACACCGGGCAGGCGATGCAGCTCGTGTCGACCGATGGCACGTCCTGGACCGTCGGTCCCGATCCTGACTGGCAGCCGCTCGGCGAGGCACTCGGCCTCGCGCCGCCCGGACCGATCACCACCACGCTGCTCGTCGCCGACGACGGGACATGGGTCGCCTACGGTTGGGGCTTCCTCCCCGGCGCGAACCCGGCGCCGACGGTCGGGTGGCGCGCCACCGCCCCCGGCCCGGATGGCCCATGGACGTCGGACCCCGGTGTGATCGTCGAGCCCGGGGCCGGCGATGCGTGGGACGGGCGCGGCATCTTCGGCATCTCGGTGATGCGTGACGGCGCCGGGTATCGCGCCGCGTATGCCGCCTCGTCACGGCTCTTCCCGAACCATGGCTTGATCGGGATGGGCACCTCGGCGGACGGTAGCGCCTGGACGAAATACGATCGTCCAACTGCCGAACGTCGGCTTGCCGAGAGCGACCCCATCGTCGAGCCGGGCCTCTGCGGCGACTACGACGCCGGCGCCGTCTTCGGCGCGCAGATCGCCGCCGCCGAGACCGGCTACCGGCTGCTCTACAGCGGGTTCACGGTGGGCGTCGGTCCGAGCACCATCGCACGCGCGACGAGCAGCGACGGCGAGACGTGGAGCTGCGATGGTGCCGCCGTGACCGAGTCGCTCTTCCCCGGCACCGCTCGCATCGCCGGGTTCGTCCAGATCATGGGCGACGAGGAGCACCTGATCGTCGAGGCCCAGGACGAGACGGGCACCACCTCGGCGCTCTGGCTGGTGCGCCCGTAGGGCACCAACCCGGTGGGGCGCCGCGAAGCGACGGGCGCCCCGCCGACCTCTTCACGGCGCGACTAGAACAGGCGTTCTGCCATCGGTGCGTGGGCGCCACATCTCATGAGGGCCGGCGCACGGAACGCGTTACAGGCGCGCGCCGCTCGTGTCCGGCGGCTCGGGCCGCTCGACCTGCTCGGGCATCTGGATCGACAGGCCGTTGAGCGTGGTCGACGATGCCCGCCGGTCCTCCTCGACGACGACGGCCGCCGGAGGCCGGTTGTGCAGGATCTTCTGCTCGAGCCCAGCCAGGAACGACCAGATCGACAGTTGGACGCCGTCGAACGACGGGAGCGCCGGCGGGTCCGAGCGGCGCACACGCGGCATGGCGCGGAGTGTGCCGCATCCAGCTCGCGGTGTCACGGGTTATCCTCGGACGGGCAGGGTCAGGGTGAAGACGGCGCCCCCACCCTCCGCGTTCGCCGCCGCGAGGCGGCCGTGGTGCCGGTCCGCGATCCACTGCGCGATGCTGAGCCCGAGGCCGCTGCCGCCCTCGGGTGCACCCGGCGCCCGGAAGAACCGATCGAAGAGGCGCGGCAGGTCTTCCGCCCGAATCCCCGGCCCGGTATCGGCGACGGCGATGCTCGCGGCGCGGGCGTCGCGCGCCACGTGCACCCCCACGGCGCCCCCGGCGGACGAGTGCCGAATGGCATTGTCGACGAGGATCGCCACCAGCTGGCGCAGCCGGTCCGGGTCACCGCTGACGGCCGCCGGGCTGCCGTTCAGCTCGAGGCGGACGCCACACTCGTCGGCGAGCCGCGACAGGCCGCGCAGCGCGTCGCTGGCCACATCGGTCAGGTCGACCGCGTCGGAGCGAATCTCGACCGCGTCGGAGTCGGCACGCGCGAGGAGGAGGAGTTCCTCCACGAGGCGCGTCATCCGCTCGCTCTCGGCGCTGATGTCGTGGATCGCGGCGGCGACCTCGGGATTCGCCACGGCATCGGTCCGATGCAGGTAGTCGGCACTGGAACGGATGACGGTGATCGGGGTGCGCAGCTCGTGCGAGGCATCGGCCGCGAACTCGCGCTGCCGGCGCAGCGAGTCGCGGATCGGGACCAGGGCCCGGCCGGCGTAGGCGTAACCGATGAGGGACGCCGCCACGAGCACCACGATGCCGCCGATGACGAGGATGCGCAGGGCGGTGAGCAGCGTCCGCCGCTCGGCGCTGCGATTGTCGAGCACCTGGAGCACCCACGATCGGCCGGCCACCGTGAACGGCTCGGAGCGCACGCGGAATGGCGTGCCGGCCAGGGTGGCGGTGCGCACGTCGACGTTGCCCGATGCGAGCACCGCTTCGAATGCGGCAGTCACCGGGAGGGCACTGGCCAGCTCGGACGGCGGGGTGCCAAAGGCACGTCCGTTGGGCTGGATGACGATCGCGATGGTGCCGGCGCCCGGCCCGGCGACCCGTGGGCCACGTGGTCCATCGTCGCGATCGATGAGCAGCCGCGGGTCGGCGCGCACCGCCGACGCGCGCTGCGCAAGACGACCCTCGCTGTCGGCCACCAGCGAGCGATCGATCGCCACGTAGAGGAGGAATCCGAGGGCGAGCAGCGTCGCCAGCGTCGCCCCGCCGCTCCACAGCGCGAGGCGCCATCGGGTCCGCCGCAGGAGCGGCGCATCCGGCGTGCGCGTCCCGGGCCGCAGGCCCATCGGTCAGGACGCCGCCATGCGGTAGCCGACGCCGCGGACGGTCTGGATGCGCGGCGCTGCATCGGCGCCCAGCTTGTCACGCAGGTAGTGGACGTACGTGTCGACGGTATTCGGCATGAGGAAGTCGCCGTACGGCCACGCCTGCTCGAGCAGCTGATCGCGGCTGAGCACCTGCCCGGGGTGGCGGAGCAGGCATTCGAGCAGTGAGAACTCGCGCGGCGAGAGCTCGACCTCCGAGCCGGCCACGGTCACCTGCCGTCGCTCCTCGTCGAGCCGGATGGGTCCGCTGCTGAGCGTCGCGCCACGACGCGAGGGCGTGCCGCCGCTGCGACGGTCGAGGGCTCGCAGGCGCGCGACGAGCTCCTCGTACGCGAACGGCTTGACGAGGTAGTCGTCGGCGCCCGAATTGAGGCCGGCGACGCGGTCCGGTACGGCGTCGCGGGCGGTCAGCATCAGGATCGGCAGCTGCGAGCCATCGTCCCGGAGGCGCCGCGCGACCTCCAGGCCGCTCATGTCGGGAAGACCCACGTCGAGGATGATGATGTCGATCCCGTCGCTCTCGGCGACCTCGAGCGCCTCGTCGCCGGTGGTGACCAGCTCCACGAGATGGCGCTCCCCCTCGAGGAGGCGCTTGAGCGAGCGGCCGAGCCGCGCGTCGTCTTCGACGACCAGGAGATGCATGGTGGCCCATGCTAGCGCCCGCTCCATGGGAATCGTCTGGGAGGCGACGCCGAACCCGCCGTCAGTCAGCCCATGGTCGCCGTGGCGATGGCCGATCGTGCCGCCTCGACGCGGCGCAGTGGCTCGAAGGCGCGGTCCGCCACGCTCTCGCGGACGGCAGCCTCGACCCGGCGACGCACCGCCGCGGCGAGTCGGCGGCCGATGAAGCCGGCATGGAGACGGACGACCCAGCCCAGTGCGGCGCTGATGACGAACGTACCGGCGAGGAGGACGAGCGGTATCGGTAGCGGGCCGAGCGGATCGATCGTCACCGTTCCGACCGGCACCTGTCCGCCTGAGACGAACAGCGTCACGTACCACGCGATGGCCAGGAGGAAGCCGGCCCCGACCACCAGCTGGAGCGCACCAATGAGCGGCCACAGCGCCGAGCGCGGGATGCGGATGTCATGCGCGGCATCGGCCGTCACCGCGTCGAGCGACGCGCCGATCGCCAACGTGACATCGTCGTCGCTTCCGAGGCCACGCAGCACCGCCGGCCGCGCCCGTGGACCGAGGCCGGCCGCGGCCTCAACGAGGGTGGCACGCACCGGGTTGAGCAGCGGCGCCAGCGAGCCACGCGACCGCCAGGCGCCGAGGTAGCGAACCGGATCGGCCGACCGTTGCTGCTGGCCCGTCATCCAGGCCAGCATTGCGACCGTGCGTCCCAGCAGCGAGCCGCCGCTCCGCCGCGCGCGGGCCATCACCGCCGCCTGGACCTGGCGCGCCGTCCCTGCCGGATCCACCAACGCCACCGCGGCGTTGACGCAGGCCGCGGTCGCGGACTCCCGCCGTTCGGCCGGGACAAGCGGCTCCGCGGCGTGTCCGGGGACGACCCCGACCGTGGCCGCCAGGTCGGCCAGCGCCGCCGCCGCATCGGCGTCCTGCCGCGCCGCCACCACCGCCTTGGCGTCGGCCGCCGCCGCGATCGAGGCGCGCAGCTCGGGGATGCCGGCCCCCGTCGAGGCGGCGACGACGTCCACCGTCGGCCGTGCGATGCCGTCGTCGACGAGGCGTCGCGCAACGTCGGTCGCCACCACGGCGCGGTCGCCGTCGCCGAGCCGATCGGCCTTGTTGACGACGAACCGCATCCGGTCGGCGTGGGCCGCGTACGAGCGCACGTAGGCGTGGAGGCGCGCGTCGTCGTACTTCTCGGGATCGGCGACCCAGGTGATGGCATCGACCTTCGGCAGAAGGCGGTCGACGAGGGCGCGGTGCTCCGGCCGCACGCTGTCCAGGTCGGGCAGGTCGAGTACCACCACCGAAGCCAGCTCGTCGTCCGCGTGGCCGACCTGGTGCCGCACCCCGAGCCAGGCGAGGAGCGCCGCCACCTCGTCGCGGCGTCCCTCGGCGACCCACGCCAGCGGTTCGTCGGTGGTGGGGCGGACGGCGCGCACCGCGCTCACCGTGTGCCCGGCCAGCGCGTTGAGGAGCGATGACTTTCCGACCCCGGTGCCGCCGACGAGCGCCATGACGAACGCTGCGCCGGAGAATCCGCCGCGCGCCGCGATCCGATCCGCCGCCGCCTCGACGCGGGCCGCATCCTCGGCGATGCCCAGCTCGCGCGCGGCGCGGGCCGCTGCCCGCAGGCGGGTCACGCGTCCATCCGCACCGTCGCTCATGTCGCTCATGTCGCAGGCGAGTCCGCGTCGGGCGCGGCGTCCGAAGCGGCGCCGGCGGCCGCTGCGTCGGCCGCGGCGGAGCGGAGATCAGCGGCAAGCGTCGGGTCGTCCGCGGCCCCGAGCGCGGCGTCGAACCGGCCGCGGTCGGCGGCCCACGCCGCATCGAGAATTCCGCTGAGCCGAGCCCGCGCATCGGCGACGAAGGCGGCGACGTTCGCCTCCCCGAACAGCGCCTCGAGCAGCTTGTGGTTGACGACGGCGGTGGCCGCGGTGATGCCGACCTCGGCACCGGTCAGCCCACCGGTGTGCAGAAAGACGGCGAGCACCGCGCTCGTCCCGATGGCATTGACGCCGATGCTCGCCACCCGCGCCCAGCCGCGGCGACGCTCACCGAGCTCCCTGATGCGGCGACCGATCTCCGCCGCCCATCCCTCCAGGTCGCGCGTCAGGCCCTCCCCGAGGTCCGCGGCAGCGCCCCACA
>JBBRWZ010000032.1:0-24763 GCA_038248895.1 Candidatus Limnocylindria bacterium
ACCGTGAGCGTGTGGATCCGTGCGGCGTGCAGCAGGCCGACGACGTCGTCGAGGTGCTCGGCGTCGATCGAGAACCGGCTGTCGATGTGGCCGTCGAGCTGCTCGGAGACGTGGTCCGCGACGCCCGGGGCGTCTGCGAGGCCCTCCGGCGCGTCGACGGTGACCGCGTGGACGTGGGTGCGGGTATGCAGTCGCAGGTCCGCGAGGGTTCCGCTCGTCACGGTGCGACCCTGGCGGATGATGGTCACCCGGTCGGCAAGGGCCTCGACCTCGTCGAGTATGTGACTCGACAGCAGGACCGTGCAGCCCTCCTTGCGACGCTCGCGGACGACCTCCTGGAAGGCCTGTTCCATGAGTGGGTCCAGCCCGGAGGTGGGCTCGTCGAGCACGAGCAGGTCGGCGTCGGCAGCGAGGGCGGCGATGAGCGCGACCTTCTGCCGGTTGCCCTTGGAGTAGTCGCGGATCCGTTTGGTCGGGTCGAGATCAAACCGCTCGATGAGGGTGGCTCGGCGAGCCTCGCGGAGCCCGTCGTGGGTCGCGCCGAGGACATCGAGGCACTGGCCACCGGTGAGCCCCGGCCAGAGCGCGACGTCGCCCGCGACATAGGCGAGCCGTTCGTGGAGCGTCGCGGCGTCCCGCCATGGGTCACCGCCGAAGAGTTCGACGTGGCCGCCGCCGGCGCGGATGAGGCCGAGGACGACACGGATCGTCGTCGACTTGCCCGCTCCGTTAGGACCAAGGAAGCCGTGGACCTCTCCGGGGGCCACCTCGAGGTCGAGCCCGTCGAGGGCACGGACCGGCCCAAAGGTCTTCGTCAGTCCCTGGGTGCGGATGACGGGTTGGGGCGCGCTCATGCGGTGTTACTCCTTCCGCGGGGCGCTGAACGCGCCTTCGGCATAGACGATGGTGGCCTCCCGGGCCCACCGTTCAATCCCCTCGGGGGTCAGCGGATCGGCACCGATCACCATGGCGATCTGGGTTCTCAGGAGGATCAGTGCGAGGTCATTGACCAGGAAGAACGCCGCCCTGACGGCGGGGTCCTCGCTCGGCCGCGCGACGCCCGCCTCGACCATGACCTCGAGGAGGCGCCGGGTCGTCGCATACCACCGTCCGAACACCGCTGCTCCCGCCGGGTCATGCGTCAGGAGCAGCCGGCCCAGGTAGGCCGGTAACGGCGAGCCGTGCGGGAATCCCCGGGCGAATGCCTCCGCGAGCGAACCGCTCGCCGACCCGCCTAGGAGCAGTTCGACGACCTCGTCAGGTGGCATAGCCTCGAAGATCGTGTCGAACGCCTGTGCGGCGAACGCGTCGACCTCGGCACGCAGACCGTCCTTGCTCCCGAAGTGGTGGAGGACGAGCGCCGGGGAGACGCCGGCCTGGGCGGCAATCTCCCGCACGGTGACCGCGTCTGGGCCACGGTCGGCGAAGAGCCGCAACGCGGCATTCCGGATGGTCGCACGGGCGGTGAGATCGCCGGGGTCGGGTACTGACCTCATGTTCAGTATCCTAAACGGCTGGCCAGCCCACCGTCAAGAGCATCTATCTCGCGCTCCTGAGAGTTCCCTCGCTGGGGCCCCGGGGCAACGATCGATCACCGTCGGTGACGAGCTCACGAGCGCCACACGGTTCACCCGACCAGGACAGCACCAACACCCCAAACGATCATGATGACTCCGCCAATCGCCGAGATCACCTCACCCCGCCGCGATACCTTCTCGGCCAGAATGAAGATGGCCAGGGCGGCAACCCAGGCGACGTTCATCACGCCCAGCACAAACAGCAGGATCATCAGCGCCCAACAACAGCGGAAGCACAGCGTTCCGTGATGAATGCCCATCCTGAGGGCGCCGGTCCTGCCATCTCGCCACGAGGTCATCAGGAACCCCATGGGCGTGCGACATGCCCCGAGGCTTCGCCTCTTGACCGGAGAGAACTGGAAGATCCCGGCCCCGACCAGCAGCAGGCCCGCCAGTCCCCCTCCACTCGCTGCCCCCATGCCGTCCACGAGCGCCATGTTTTGAAGGGCCCACTGAAGACCAGTGGCCGCGACGGCGAACGAAGCCCAGACCGCGATGTAGCCGGCGACGAACAGAACCGTTGAGCCACTGCGAATTTGGGCGGCCGACGCTCGATCCATCTGGTCGTAGGCGAGCACCATCGGAACGGCTGACGGCAGCATCATCGCCGCCATCATGACCGCCCACATCGTTACCATCAGGGCCACCTGGGCGGCGGACCAAGCGGCTGTCATCGGCATGGCGAGCACGGCGGACATGTCGCCCATCTGTGTCGCCAGGAACCCGATGTAGATCCACGAAGCCGCCGCGAATCCCACCATCGCCGCAACGACCGCGCCTCTGGCGCGGCCGAGCGCCACAATTGTCGGGGTCGTCGGGGTCGTCGGGGTCGTCGGGGTCGTCAATCCGCGTACTTGAAGGGCGAGTAGAACCCGTTCTTCTCGGCGAGCTTCCAGTGCATCCCGTGGTCGTCATAGGTGAGGTGCTCGGACCGCGATACCACGCCTCCGAACCCCGGCGCAATGGCCAGCGGGTGGTTTCCGATCGTGATCTCGGCATCACCCTGCCCGGCAACCGCGGCGATGGCGACATCAGCAATGCCTGCGATCTTCATCGAAGTTCGCTTGCCTGCCGACTCGAACTCGATCGATGCTGGCCCAGCACCGAGCACCTCTCCGATATGGGTTGCCAGACGGGCTGGATGACCCCCGGCCTGACCCGAGAAAATCATCGTCAGCGCATGACTCTGGGCGTCCGATGCTCGGTCGTCGACATAGAGGGCCGCCTGCCACTTGACCTTCGCCATGTGGCCCGGCGAGTGGACGGCCATGGCCACGTTCAAGCCGCCTAGCTTGGTGCCCTCGAACTCGCCGTCGTCAACGTGCCACCCGACAAGCAGGGTGCAGTCGTCCTCGGTCGGTGGGCTGAGAAAGAGGCATGGGCACGCGGCCTCGCAATTACATGCCTCGAAATACTGGCCGTTCACGTTCCACGTCATGGCGTTCCTCCTCGAGACGAAGCGGGGGTTACCGCGAGGAACGCGACGACACGACCGAGGCCGCCAGCGAGGATCGCGGTCCACCTAGGTCGGGCCAGTATGCGCCTGCGGGCCGGGGCCGCATCCGTGGTAGCGCCCGGGCCGATCGCCTCGACCTCTCCGGAGAACTCCATCCCCACGTCGCCTCGGCGTACCGGCGGTCCGGCCGCAAGCCGGCTGCACGCGCCTTCGACGCGCTGATTGCCGCTACCGCCATCGCGAACGGCCTGCCTCTCTACACCGCCAACCCCGCCGACTTCGCTGGGATCGACGGTCTGGTGGTGTGAACCATACCGGCGCTTGACACCGGCCCGTGAGGTCGTGGCTCGACGTCGTCTGGCGGTCCCGCGGTAGCATCACCTGCTAGCATCTGAGGATGGCATCGACGCGCAGTACCTTCACGATCGACCGTGCGCTCGCGGAGCGCGCACGGCGCCTCAACATCAACGTTTCCGCCGCCGCGCGACAAGGGGTGGAGGCGGCCGTTCGAGCAACGGTTGCGCAGGCCGACCGCGATGCCTATCGCCGTCGTCCCGAGCGGCCTGAGCCGTTCTGGTCCGAAGTCGAGGCGTGGACGGAGGAATGACCCGCGGCGAGATCTGGTTCGCCCACGTTGGCCGCAAGCGACGACCCGTCCTCGTCTTGACGCGAGCCGAGGTGATCGACGTCCGCGCACTCGTCACCGTCGCCGAGGTAACCACCTCCATCCGCAACATCGCGGCCGAGGTCGACTTCGACCATGAAGAGGCCGGCCTCGACCGGCCATCAGTCATCAATTGCGATGGACTCCACACGATCTCCAAGGCGTCTCTGATAACGCAGGCCGGAGCGGTGAACGAAGAAGCCATGGAGCGGGTTTGCGCTGCCGTGGGCTACGCCCTGGGCTGCTGACCGTGCCCGGCAGCTTGGCGCATGGGTGGCGTGGCGTTCCCGCGTGATCCGCTGTCACTGCGCGGAGGGGTCAGCGGTGGTTGGAGAACTCCACGCTCCAGCGCCACTCGCTGCCGTCGTCGGCGTTCGACCAGGCGGTGAGCGTGCCTCTCGGCGTTCATCTGGCGTTGCTCCTCGTGAGTCTCGCCGCCGCAGCCGGACTCGTCCTCATCCCGCTATACGTCTACGAACTCCGGCGACGATGCGGCCCCATCGTCCAACGGATTCTGCTCGGCCCAATCGCGGTGAGTGTGATTGTGGCCCTACCGGTGCTCGTCTACTGGAACGTCCTCGGTCTGCACTAGTACGAGACGTCGGGCACCATCAAGAGGCGCAGGAACGCACAGATGTTGCCCCGCGACCGGCGCATGGTCTACGCTGGCGACTGGCGGATCGGAGCGGATCGAGGGCAACCATGACCCACGGCTTGATGCAGCACATGCGCCTCCTTCCTGTTGCACTGGCATCGCTCCTTATCGCCGGCTGTGGAGGCGGGGTGTCCAGCGCGGAGCCCGGCACGCAGACCGCGACCACGACGGGTCCGCAGGTCCCGGTGGCCAATGCGTGCCCGGCCGAGGGCTGCCGCATCACCATCGTGAATGCCGAGCAGGACGGCGACGAGATCGCGGTCACATGGGAGACGAACTTCGTCCCGGACATCTCGAGAAACCATATTCACATCTACTGGGACCGCTACACGGCAGACGAGGTGAGCAGCGACGCCGAGGCGCGCGGCTTTACCCAGGGCGAGTGGGTTCCGACCGACGCGTTTCCCACGTTTGTGACGCAGGACGTGGTGGCGGTGGCAAACCGCGGCGAGTCCACCACCATCTGCGTCACGGCCGGCGACCGCGACCACGTCGTGATCGACGCCAGGCTCGTCGACTGTCGGGACGTAGCCGATCTCCTCTAGGCCGAGTCGGGGCCGATCGTGACTCTCCCACGGACGATCGACCCGCAGACATCGGCGCTCCAGATCTTTTTGATCGCCGATGTCCGTGGGTACACGACGTTCACACACCGGCAGGGTGACGAAGCCGCTGCGATCCTCGCCACCCGATTCGCATCGATCGCACATGCGATCCTCGAGGAGGGTGGCGGAACCGGACTCGAATTGCGCGGCGACGAGGTCATGGCCGTCTTCACGTCGGCCCGACAGGCCATTCGGGCCGCGATCGATCTCCAGGCCGCATTCGTCGACGCGACGATCTCCGACCCGACGCTGCCGCTCCCCGTCGGGATCGGGCTGGATGCGGGCGAGGCCGTTCGCGTCGAGGGTGGATATCGGGGCGGTGCGCTGAACCTTGCCGCGCGGCTCTGCGCGATGGCGGGACCGGGCGAGATCGTGGCCAGCCAGGAGGTCGTGCACCTCGCACGCCGTGTGGACGGTGTGTCGCAGGTCGAGGGCGGTCTGGTTCGCCTCAAGGGCCTGGCCGATCCGGTGCGGATCACTCGCCTCAGCCGCGACGGATGGGATCCCGAGGACGACGCTCAATTCCAGCGTGCGATCGGGCCGATGCATTCGGGCTCGCGTGCGCAGGGAGCAGAGATCGGTCCCTACCGTGGACTGGCGGCCTTCCAGCCCGAGGACGCCGCGTGGTTCTTCGGACGCGAGCAGCTCGTCGCCGACCTTATCGCCAGGCTGAACCAGGAAAGCGTGCTGTTCGTGATCGGTCCATCCGGCAGCGGCAAGTCGTCGGTCGTGCGCGCCGCGCTCGTCCCGGCGGTCCGGGAAGGACGGATCGGAGGCAGCGACCGCTGGCCCGTCGTGCTCTTCTCGCCACGAGCTGATCCGTCGGCCGAGCTGTCGAGCCAACTCCGGCGGCTGGCCGCCGGCCTGCCCAGGTCGGGCGCCGATGGCGACGAGCCGACCCGGATCGTGGGGCCGGCAGAGGCGCGTCGGCTCGCGGAGCTCATCGGCCGCGAGTGCGGCGGGATCCTGCTGGTCATCGACCAGTTCGAGGAGCTGTTCACGCTCAGCGGCCGGCGTGCGCAGGAGCGCTTCCTGGAGACGCTGGCCGCCGTGGTCGACCCGCCTGACAGTGTGGTGCGGGCCGTGATGGTCATGCGCGCCGACTTCTACGGGACGTGCGCCACCCACCCCTGGCTCGCGGAGCGGATCACCGCCAATCAGGTGCTCGTCGGGCCGATGAGCCGCGCCGACCTCCGAAAGGTCATCGAGCAGCCGGCCATCGAGGCGGGGCTGCGCCTCGATGATGAGCTGGTGGATGCGGTTCTCGAGGATGCCGGTGACGAGCCATCGGCGCTCCCGCTCGTGTCGCACGCCATGGCCGAGACGTGGCGACGCCGTGAAGGGATGACGCTGACGCGCACCGGGTATCGCGAAGCTGGTGGTGTGGCCGGATCGATCTCGAAAACAGCCGACTCGCTCTACGACTCCGTCTTCGATGATGCCGAGCAGGAGGCATGCCGCCGCGTCATGCTCCGACTCGTGGCCCCGGGTGAGGGCACGCCGGACACACGACGCCGCCTGCCGCGCGGCGAGCTCGACCGCGATCCCGACCCCGAGGTCAGCCGATGGGTCGTCGAGCAGATGGTGAACGCCCGGCTCCTCACCGTCGACCGTGATGCTCTCGAGATCGCACACGAAGCGCTTCTGCGGAGCTGGCCCCGCCTCCGAGGATGGATCGAGGAAGCGCGCGACGACCTGAGAACGCGCCAGCGGATCGCGCGCGCCGCGACCGAGTGGCGCGCACAGGAGCGCGACCCCGACCTGCTGTACCGGGGCATCCCGCTCCAGTCGGCGCTCGAGTGGGCGACGCCGCACGGTGACGCCCTCGGACCGGACGAGGCCGAGTTCATCGCCGCGAGCGACGAGGCACGCCGTCGGGACGTGGCACGATCCGAGGAGGCGGCACGGCGCGCCCGCTGGATCCGACGGCTCGCGGTCTCCGTCCTGGGGGTGCTGACGATCGCCGCGGTCGGAGCCTCGGTGATCGCCTTCGACGCCCTCTCCGAGTCACGGTCGGCGTACGCCCAGGCGCTCGCAACCCAGGCCAGGCTGCTTGCCGAGACCGATCCGCGACTCGCCATCGCGCTCGCCGCGGAGGCATCAGGGCGGATGGGGAGAGCCTCGGTCGACGCTCGGGCGGCGTTGGTGGTTGCGAGCCAGGCCCTCGTCGGGCGGTTCGTGCCGTCCGGGCCGGAGCTCTCCGTCGGTGATGCCTCGACGGTTGCCGTCAGCCCCGATGGATCGCTCATCGCCACGGGCAACCGCGACGGGTCGATCTCAACCTGGAGCGCGACCGGGATGCCACTCGCCGGCAACGTCCCCGGGCATCACCTGGCGATCGAGGAGATGGCCTTCACGCCCGACGGTCGCTGGCTGGTCAGCGGCAGCGACGATGGTGCTGTCCTGGTGTGGGACCTGATCGACCCCGAGAACGTGCCGGCTCCTGAGCTCCTCGGCGAGACGACCGGCATCGTGTGGAGCGTGGCCGTTTCCCCCGACGGGACTCTCGCGGCGTCGGCATCCGAGGACGGAACCATCCGCCTGTGGGACCTTGAGCTGCGCAACCAGGCCGGCCCAACCTGGGTCGACTTGGAATCCGACGCGCTCACCGTGGCGTTCAGTCCTGATGGAGAGACGGTCGTGGCCGGGAACGGTCGCGGCGAAGTGACCGGCTGGGCGGTCGAGGATCGACGCGTGGTCATCCCTACCTTCACGGCGCACGGGAGCGACGTCTGGGAGATCGTGTTCTCCGCCGACGGATCGCGGTTCGCGACTGCCAGCAGCGACGGGCGGATCCGGATCTGGGAGACCTCGACCCGAACGATGATGCAGGAGCCATTCGGCCGCTCTGCGCTCGACGTTCGCGGAGTGGTCCTCGACGGGGACTCGGTGATCGCCGGTGACGAGAACGGACGTCTCCTCGTGACCTCGGTCCGGCGGTCCGGGCCATCGGAGAACTCCTCGCCACGGGGCGCCCAGGTGGTCGACGCAGCGCTCGGTTCGGACACGCTGGCGACTCTCGGCAGCGACCAGCAGCTGCAGATCTGGTCGCGAGGCGGCGAGCCGATGGCACGCGTGCTCGAGGAACACGCGCACGGTGCGTTCGGACTTGCGGCGAGCCCCGACGGAGCCCGGATCGCAACCGGCGACGGCGATGGCAACGTGCGCATCTTCTCCGCCACCACCGGCGAGCGCGAGCTGGGTCCGATCCAGCTCCATCGCGGGAGAGTCTGGGCCCTCGCGTTCTCCATCGACGGTCTGCGCCTGGCATCGGGCGGCGAGGACGGCGCCGTGCACGTGATCGACGCCGATACGGGCGAGCAGCTCGCCTCACCTCCCGGCGCCGGCGCGGCGATCAGCTCGTTGCTCTTCGTCGACAGCCGGTTGGCTGCAGGCGGGGACGACGGTGTCATCCGGATCTGGGATGGCGAGATCCTCGCCGGGGAGTTCGGACCGCATGGCGCGGGCATCACGGCGCTGGCGCTCTCCGCACACGGCACGTTGGCGGCGGCCGACCGGCAGGGTGGCGTCGCACTCTGGAACATCGTGGACCAACGTGCCGCCGACGAGCCGATCGCGGCCGACGACAACACGATCTGGGGCCTGGCCTGGTCGGCGGACGGAGCGATCCTGACGGCAGCCAGTGCCGACGAGGTGGTGCAGCTCTGGATGGTCGCCTCGAGGACGATGATCGCAACGCTCACGCCTCATCCGGGCGGCGCCACGGGCGCCACATTCCTGAGCGACGGGGCGACGATCGCCACCATCGACCGCCGGGGATCCGTGCGGCTGTGGGACGTCGCGGAGGCGACCCTGCTCGGGAGCGCGCTGAGCGGTCACGAGGCGGCCGCATGGCGAATCGTCTCCCTGCCGAACATGCGCTTCGCGACCACGTCAGAGGACGGGACAGTGCGGATCTGGGACGTACTCGATCCGGGCCGGGCCTGCGAGCGTGCCGAGTGCGAGCGCGGCCTCGGAGCCCTCGGGGACTTCCTCGGGCACGGGGACCAGCCTGTCGCCTGTCAGGCGGCCTCGACGAACTGACGGACGGATTCAAGACGAGGCGAGTGGTTCGCGTCGACCTTCAGGCGATGTGGCGAACGGACGATGCCATGCGAGTGCTGGGGGGTGCACAGGCCACATCGATGGCACGAAGCGTCTCGTACTCGCCGGTGACGTTCTTGACGAACAGGATCGGCTCGAGGTCCGTCGTCCGCAGCCCATTGCAGGGGTCGGCGACCCCCGACAAGTGGGGTACATCGGCGAGCCGGTGGGAAGCATGCCTGCATGGTGACGAGGGGACCCGCCCCGAATCTGCTGCGTCCAGGTGGGGAGTGCGCGCGTTCACCTCGCGGCCGATGTGACATTCGACGCTTGCGCGCTCAGCGGTGGTTGTAGAACTCCACGCGCCAGCGCCACTCGCTGCCGTCGTCGGCGTTGGACCAGGCGGTGAGCGTGCCGACCTCGCCGCCGGGCAGGATCACGAGCGCCCCCAGGTCATCGTCGGTCGGCCAGCGATCCTCACGGCGCACCGCGTCGCCGTCGAGGCTGAGGCGCGTCATCGGATAGGCGTCGGTCGTGCGCTCCAGCGGCTCGCCGCGCGCCACGACGCGGTCATCGCCCTCGCGGACGGTCACCGCCAGCGCGTCGGGCGCGGCGTGCAGCCAGAGCACCTCCGACGGCTCGATGCGAGCCCGCGCGATGGGGAGGCCGGTGGCCGCCGCCCGCGGGTAGTAGATCTCCCAGGTGTGGTCCATCTTCATCGCTGCCTCCTGCTGCCTGAAATTCACGTGTGACCGGCTGCGGGTTGCCGGCCCGCCGGTGGCGTCCCCCCACGAGACCGATGCATACCCACCACGGTTCGCCGTGGTCGAGGTCGTGGTCAGCGCGGCGAGCGGCAGCCTTCGCTCCTCGCCGACGCCGGACACATGGTGAGCGATGGCGCCGGGGTCGGGATGGCGCTGCTCGCCATCTGGTTCGCTGGCCGGTTGGACTGACGACCGCTCTGGACGCGTCGGGCCTCCGGCGCGCGAGAACGTGACGTCCCCCTGACCTGCCGATACACTCGGGCGGAGCTGAGTCCCAACCATCGCCGACAGCTGGAGCATGTGAATGAGCAGCATTGAATTTCCTGACCCCGACGAGGTGATCCGCGAGACGGACGAGCGCGACCGGAAGGGGGAGCGCGACGAGGAGCGCGAGAGGGAGCGTGCCCGGCGCGAAGGCAACGATCCGACCGTCGAGGAGGAAGACGGGACTCCCTAGTCGGTCGAGTTCGGGCCGCGCCCGCGGGTTGCCGGCCCGCGGGTGGCGCCCCACTATGGGGCCGATGCATACCCACCTTGGCAGTCGCCTCGGTCCGCACCGCCACGGCCAGTCCGCGGCAAGCGCCGGCTTCGCCCGCCTGGCGACCGTCTTCGGCCTCGTCATCGGTTTCGCGGTGGTCGAGGTCGTGGTCAGCGTCGCGAGCGGTAGCCTGGCACTCCTCGCCGATGCCGGGCACATGGTGACCGATGCCGCTGGCGTCGGGATGGCGCTGCTTGCCATCTGGTTCGCGCGGCGCCCGGCCACAGCCGCCAAGTCGTTCGGCTACTTCCGCGTCGAGATCCTCGCGGCGGTCGCCAACGCGATGCTGCTGCTCGCGATCGCGGGCTTTATCTTCTTCGAGGCAGCCCAACGCTTCCGCAACCCGGCCGAGGTCGCGAGCATCCCGATGCTGCTGGTGGCGGTCGTTGGCCTCGCGGTGAACCTCGTCTCGCTGCGCCTCCTCGCCGCCGGACAGGCGACGAGCCTCACGTTGCGCGGCGCCTACCTCGAGGTGCTCGGCGACCTCTTCGGATCGGTCGCGGTCATCGTCGCCGGCGTTGTCATCCTCACCACCGGGTTCACCGCGGCCGATCCCATCGCATCGGTCCTGATCGCCGCGCTCATCCTGCCGCGCACCTGGCGCCTGCTGCGTGATGCGGTGGACGTGCTCCTCCAGGCCACGCCGCGCGGCATCGACGTCGGCGAGGTGCGACGCCACGTCCTCGAGACCGATGGTGTGCGCGATGCGCACGACCTCCACGCCTGGACGCTGACGAGCGGCATCCACGTCGTTTCGGTGCACGTGGTGCTCGACGACGGGGCCGATCCATCTCGCGTCCTCGATGAGCTGTCGAGCTGCCTCTGCGACGACTTCGACATGGAGCACTCGACGATCCAGCTCGAGCGCTCCGACCGCCGCCGGCTGGAGCACGTGAGCCACCCGTAGGTCAGATGCGGGAGAGGATCGGAATGCGTGGCGCGATCGCGAAGTTCAGCTGCACGAGCACGATGAACCCGATCGCGACGGTGGGGCTCAGCAGCGAGAGCGCCGCCCCGCCGAGGTAGAGGAGCTGCGCCGCGATGATTCGCCGCCGAATCGCGGCGTCCGCGGCGGCGGGGGTATCGGCCGTGAGGAGGCCGGCGTGCGTCGCGTAGGCCCAGCATGCATAGATCGCGATGCCCAGCAGCGCGATGTTGGCCCAGTAGATGATCACCGCCAGTGACAGGCCGGTGTGCTCCGACAGGACCGATGTCGAGAACGGCATCAGCGCGACCAGCGCCAGGAACACGAGGTACAGCCAGGCCAGATGCCGGTCCGCGCCCGCCAGGTAGCTCAGCTGCGTCTGCTGCCCGTTCCAGAAGATGCCCAGCGTGAGGAAGCTGAGGACGTAGGTGATGAACGCCGGCCCGAGCGTCACGAACGCGCTCCACAGCGACGCGTTGTCCGCCGCGCCCTCCAGCTCCGGTAGCCTGATCTCCAGCACGATCAACGTCATCGCGATCGCGAAGACGCCGTCGCTCAGCGCACCGATCCGCTCGAGCGAGCGCCCCGCGAGGTGGTTGTACGTGGAGCTCATGCGCCGCCCATTGTGGCATCGCGTTTGAGTGGCGAATCCGCGGCGTCGGCACTCAGCCCGCGGCGTGGACCATCCGTTCGTCAATACGCCGCGCGACCTAAGCGCCCGGCGACCGCCGTGCGCCTCCGAGGGGCCCCGACGGCACGGCAACGGGGTCGGATGTCGCACCGTCCACCCGGGTACGCGCACGGGCTAAGATCGTGCGACCGATGGATGCCAACATCTCAGGTTCGGGAGGCATGAACGCCTGCACATGGCCGGCGTTGCGGCCGGTCCGCTGACGCGACCCACGAATGCGTATTCTCGTCATCGAGGACGAAGCGGCGATCGCCCGGGGACTCCGCGATCTCCTCGCCCATGCGGGCCATGCCGCCGATATCGCGACCACCGGTCCCGAGGGCCTGGAGTTCGCCGCGGCGTACCCGTACGACCTGGTGATCCTCGACATCGTTCTGCCCGGCATGGACGGGCGCGCGGTGGCGCGCTCCCTGCGCCGTTCTGGGGCCCGCGCCCCCATCCTCATGCTCACCGCCCTTGACGCGGTCGAGCAGCGGGTCGCGGGGTTGGACGCGGGCGCGGATGACTACCTGGCCAAGCCATTCGCGGCCGCCGAGCTCCACGCGCGTGTGCGCGCCCTGCTCCGTCGCAACGACGGTGAGCGCCAGCCCATCGCGCGGGTCGGCGATGTGGAGCTCGACCCGGCCGAGCACATGGTTCGTCGTGATGGAGTGGACGTCTCGCTCACCGCGAAGGAGTTCCAGCTGCTCGAATTCCTGATGCGCCATCCGGGACAGCTGTTCAGCCGTGAGCGGCTCATCGACGCGGTCTGGGACGCCGACTACGCTCCCGAGTCCAATATCGTCGAAGTGTACGTTCGGAGCCTGCGGCGCAAGCTGGATGGCGGCCGTCACGAGTTGATCCAGACGATTCGCGGCTCGGGGTATCGATTGAATCCACCACCCGGCGGCGCGGACTCCTCATCGGACCGCCCATCGGCACGCCGCTGATGTTCGAGAGGGCGCGCCGTCGCCTCGCCGCCCGTTACGCAGCGCTCTTCATGATCGTTCTCGTGGCGTTCAGCGCCGCATTTCTGGCGGCGATGTCAATCGCCCTGAGGCCTTCGTTTGACATGGCGCCGGAAGTTTCCACCACCGAGGCCGCGCGCCAGGCCTACGAGTCGACGCTCCGGACGATGGCCCTCGCGCTTGGCACGGCCGACATTCTCGTCATCGCGCTCGTCGGAGCGGCCGGGTTCTACCTCGCCGGCCGCACCCTCGGACCACTCCGCGATGCGTCGGAACGGCAACGCCGGTTCATCGCCGACGCCTCGCACGACCTGCGCAACCCGCTGGCCGCGATCCGCACGACGGCTGAATCGGCGCTCTCCACGAAGCGCGATGCCGATCTCCGCGGAGCGCTGCGGACCATCGTCGATTCGACCGATCGCCTCACCAGCCTGACCGCCGATCTGCTGCTCATGGCGAGCGCCGAACAGGCACTGCTGCCGGATGACGCTGCGCCGCTGGACGTGTCCATGGCTGCTGCCGAGGCCGTGGCCGAGGTGCGCGCGGCGCATCCGATGACCGAGGTCGAGGTCAGCCTTGTGCCCGGTCTCGAGGCTCATGCGGAGGCGCGCGATGTCGCCCGCATCCTCGCCAACCTGCTCGACAACGCCGTTCGCTACGGCGACGGCCACCCCATCGCCGTGCGCTGCCTGGACCGCGACGCAGAGGCGATCATCGAAGTGGCGGACCAGGGCGCGGGCATCGCGAGCGCGGACGTCCCGCACCTCTTCGAGCCGTTCTATCGCGTCCGCTCCGATGCCGAGGCACCCAGCGGCAACGGGCTGGGCCTCGCCATCGGCGACGCGCTCGCCCGGCGGAACCGCGGCCGGCTCACGCTGACGACGCGGCCGGGAAGCGGATCGGTCTTCCGCCTCCACCTGTCCCGCTTCAGGTAGCGCTCATCTCGGACCGGGAGCATCGGTCCATGAAGAACTCACGATGCTCCGCGCGGACGCGCCGACCTGCGCTTCCCTCGCGGCTCATGGCAGTGTTCGCCATCGCCGTGACGGCCGCCATCGCGACAACGGGGTGCAACGCCACGGCCACCGCGACAGCCACGGCATCGGCAGCAGCAACCGAACCGACGGCCGCCGGTGACATTCCGGACACCGCAGTCTTCCTGACGTACGCAGACGCCGCGAACGGCTTCTCGATCCAGTACGTCGAAGGCTGGCAGGTGGCGCCTGACACCTCCGGCGTGACCATCCGCGACAAGGACAGCAGCGAACGCGTCGTGGTGGTGTCGACAGGGGCGGACGCGTCGCAGTACATCTCACAGACCGATCTTCCAGCGCTGCAGGCGCAGACCGGCTTCTCGCTCGTCAGCCATGACACCGTCCAGGTCGGCTCGACCAGCTATTCCCACATCGTCTACCACCTGCCGTCCGAACCGGACCCCGTGACGGGCAAGCAGGTTCCGTCGACGGTGGACCGCTACTACGTCCCGGGCAACGGAGTGCTGGCGGTGGTATCGCTGTCCACGCCTGACGGCGTGGACTACGTCGACGCGTTCCGCCAGATGATCCAGAGCTTCACATGGTCATGAACACCGACGCGGCAACCTTCGAGCTGACCGATGTCATCCGCGTCTTCCGCGAGGTCGACGTCGAAACGATCGCGCTCCGCGGCGTTGACCTTTCGATTGCGCCGGGAGAGTTCGTCGCCGTGACCGGCCGATCCGGATCCGGGAAGAGCACGTTGCTGAGCCTGATGGCGGGCGCGGACCGCCCGACCGCCGGGCGCGTCGCCTTCCGCGGCGTCGACCTCGGACGCCTCGAGGACCGGGAGCGAGACGAGCTGCGAGGCAGCGAGATCGGCATCGTGTTCCAGGCGCAGAACCTGTTTTCGATGCTGACGTTGCGAGAGAACGTCGAGCTTGCCGCCCGGCTCGCCGGCCGCACCATCGCCAGCGAGGAGGCAGTGGCCCAGCTCGAGGCGGTCGGGCTCGCGGCCCGGGCCGAACATCGGCCCGAGTCACTGTCGGGCGGCGAACAGCAGCGCGGCGCGCTCGCCTGCATCCTGGCGGCGCGTCCCTCGGTCCTGCTCGGCGACGAGATCACCGGCGAGCTCGACACGCACAGCGCCGACGCCGTCCTGGACGTCGTGGAGCGGTTGCGCGACGAGTCGGGTACGACCGTCCTGCTCGCGACCCACGACGCACGGGTTGCGCGGCGGGCAGACCGCGTCCTGCAGCTTCGCGACGGTCGCGTGGTACACGACGGGACGGAGCGCCAATGACGCCGCTCATCGAATGCCGCAGCGTGTCGCGCCGCTTCACCACGCCCGGGGCTGCCCCGGTCCTTGCCGTCTCCAACGTCGACCTCATTGTCGGGCCGGGCGAGTTCGTCGCGATCGAGGGCCCATCGGGATCTGGCAAGACGACCCTGCTCGGCCTGCTCGCGGGAATCGACCGTCCGGACGAGGGGACCGTATCGGTGCTCGGGCACGATGTGGCGCGCCTCACCGAGCCCGAGCGATGCGCACTGCGCCGGAGGCGGATTGGCATCGTCTTCCAGTCATTCGGCCTGCTGGCTGCGCTGAGCGTCTTCGACAATGTGGCCCTGCCGCTGACGCTCGATGGTGTCGATCCCGTGGACCGCCCGCTGCGTGTTCGAGCGGCGCTCGACGAAGTTGGTCTGTCGGCACGCGAAACGTCGCGGATCGACGAGCTGTCGGGCGGGGAGCGACAGCGCGTCGGCGTCGCGCGAGCGCTCGTGAACGATCCGCGGCTGCTCCTGGCCGACGAGCCGACCGGCAGCCTCGACGAAGCGAACGGCGCCGCTGTCCTCGACCTGCTGGTCGACGCCAGCCGATCCCATGGAGCAACGCTCGTGCTCGTGACCCACGACCCCGCAAGCGTTGCACGCGCCGACCGTGGCTATCGCATGCGCGATGGCCGCCTGACCACGGAGGTCGCCTGAGACCATGCTCGCACGACACATCGTCCATCTCGTCCTTCGCGAGCCGCGACGGACCATTGCCGGTGCTACCGGCGTCGCCATTGGCGCGGCGCTGCTCGTGTCAGTGGTGCTGTTCGGCGTTGCCTCTGGCGCGACGCTGACCGGCCGCGCCCTGCGTGACCTCCCCGTCGACGGGCAGGCAGTGCTGGCGGCGACCGCAGATCCAGCCACCGCCGACCAGCTCCTGGCTGCCGATCCCGCGGTGCGGCGCACGCTGCCGTTCACGCTCGTGCATTTCGACACCGCGTCAGCGGTCACCGCCGGTGCGGCGACCCAGACGAGCACGGGCGTCGTCGTGGGCATCGATGCCCAGTACACGGCCGAGACTGGTCTCTTCGCGACTTCGTCGGGGACGCGCGCGCCCGGACAGGTGGCGGTCGGTCGTGACCTCGCCACCAATCTCGGCATCACGCCCGGCGACACGGTGACCTTCGCGCTGCCGGGCGGTGGGACGACTGATCTGCAGGTTTCCGGCATCGTTGACATCAGTGGAGCTGACCTGGTGCTCGGGCCGACGGACGCAGCTCACCGCGCGGCCGGGGCGAATCCGCCAACGAACGTCGCCGTGACCGACCTTGCAACGGCGAACCGGGTGGCGTCGAGCATCCCGGCCGGGACCATCGCGATGCCGCCTACACCGGCGCCGACCGGCACAGGCGGCTCGTCCGTTGCCGTGAGCGACGAGCCGGCGGTACGGCACGAGCTGCAGGTCCAGTACGACCATGCGCAGCTCCCCGGCAATCCGCTGGATGCACAGCATTGGCTGGACGCGGTTCGGCGGCGCATCGAACGCGTGGCGGCAGGGACGTTCACGCTCGTTGACGACGCTGCCGCGTCGCTCGAGCCGATCGCCACGGACCTCGCGTGGGGTCAGATCCTCTTCGTGTTCCTCGCGCTGCCCGGCGTCGGCATCGCACTTGCCCTGTCCCGGTTCGCCGCGGAGTCGTCCGCGGATGCGACACGACGGCATGCGGCGCTCCTGCGTGCCCGTGGCGCGACGAGCCGCGAGAGCTGGATCGTGAGCATTGGCGCCGTGGGCCTCACGTCGCTGCTGGGTGCCTCTGCAGGGGCGCTGGTCGGCTTCGGCCTTGGCTACGTCGCTTTCGGTGCCGAGCTGCAGGCCGCCGGCACGTCGGTCGTTCTTCCGACGATTGCGGCCATCGTGGCCTCGGCGCTCCTAGCCGTCATCGCCGCGATCAGCCAGCTGCGCCAGCAGCTCGGTGGCGAGGTCGCTGAGAGCCGCATGGAGCTTCGGCGGGCGCACGAGCCGCTGTGGCAGCGGCTCTATCTGGACATCGTTGCCCTCATCGCGGCGGCGGCGGTCTGGTGGGCCATCGGCGGCACCGGCGTCCATCCCGTCCTCAACGCCGAGGGAAACCCGACTGTCACGCTGGCCGTTACGTCGTTCCTGCCGACGCTGCTGTTGTGGACGGGCGGCACCCTCTTCCTTCTGCGCATCGTGAGCGCGCTCATCGCACGAGGGATGAGCCTTCCCTCCCTCCTGCGGCGCCTCTTCGGCCCCGGCGGCGAGGTGGCGGGACACGCCATTCGATCCCGTATTGCGGCGACCTCGCGGGCGATTGTCCTCCTCGGTCTTGCCGTGTCATTAGCCGCAAGCGTGCTCATCTTCAGTGCGACCTACGCCCAGCAGCAGCGTGTAGACGCCGAGCTCACCCTGGGCGCCGACCTACGCGCGACGCCAACTGCGCCCGCCGACGCAACCGCCGTCAACGCCGCGATGGGGCCGGGCGTGGCTGCGGCGACATCGTTCGTCGACCGTGTCGTGTATGTCGGGTCGGAGGCGCAGGACCTGCTCGCCATCGATCCGGCAACACTGCCAAGCGTGACACCGCTGGCCGACTCGTTCTTCCAGGGCGCGACCGCCGCAGCGTCCCTCAACGCGCTTCAGTCTCAGCCCGACGCAATCCTCGTGTCAGCGGAGACAGCACATGACTACAGCCTCGTCGCGGGCGATCGGGTGCGGATCCGCATTCCTGACGCCACCGGCACGCTTCGCGACGTAGATTTCCGGATGGCGGGCGTCGCGCTCGAATTTCCCACCGCGCCAAAGGATGCGTTCCTCGTCGCCAACCTCGACTATGTCGCGTCGAGCACTGCCAACCCGGCGATCAGCTACGTGCTGGCACGGCAGTCGACGCCCGACGCGCGGAGCCTGCTGAGTGACCGGCTCGGACCCGGATGGACTGTTGCCGACATCACCACGACGAGTGCCCGACTGGCCAACAGCGTGACGTCGGTGGACATCGGCGCTCTCGTGGCCCTCGATCTCGGGTTCGCCCTGCTCATCGCCACCATCGGCACGGGGCTGTTCCTGCTCGCCGGACTCTCCGAGCGGCGACGCGAGCTCGCGACCCTCCGCGCCATCGGTGCCAGCCCACAGCACATGCGCGCGGCCGTGGCGGCCGAGGCGACCGTCGTGGGATTGGCGGGTGCCATCATCGGTTTCCTCACTGGTGGTGCGCTGGGGCTCGCGCTGCTCGCCGTCCTGGCGGGCATTTTCGACCCGCCAGCCGATCTCCCGGCGATCCCGTGGATTGCGCTCGCGGGCTTCTTGGCAGCGATCGTGGCCGGGCTCGCGCTGGCGGTCGTCGTCGGAGCCAGCGCAATCGCGCGGATCGGCGTGCTCGCCGCATTGCGCGAGCGATAGGGGCCGGTTGGTCAGCGCGCGACCCGGCGTCCGGCGCGCATGACACCCACCACGCGCAACTCGTCGTCGAGCTCGACGATGTCGGCCCGCATTCCAGGACCGATGCGTCCACGGTCGACGGCCCCGAGCAGTCGTGCGGGGTTCGTGCTTGCCGCCGCCGCCGCATCGGTCAGGCCGACGCCAGCACGCACCACGTTGCGCACCGCGTCGTCGAGGGCGATCAGCGACCCGGCGAGGGTATCGCTGCCGGCGAGCGTGGCGCGTCCGTCGCGCACCTGGATCTGGAGCGAGCCCAACCACCCACGGCGGTCGCCGGTGCCGGCAAGCGTGATGGCGTCGCTGACGAGCAGCACCCGACCTGCCGGCTTGGCGCGCATGACCGTGCGGTAGAAGACCGGGTCCACGTGCTGGTCGTCCGCGATGAGCTCGACCGCGGCCGCATCCTCGGCGAGTGCCGCGGCCGCCAGCCCGGGCGCGCGATGTGCCATTCCCGACATCGCGTTGAAGAGGTGCGTCGTCGATCGGGCGCCGGCCGCATATCCGGCCCGTGCCTCGTCGAGCGTCGCGTTCGAGTGGCCGAGCGACACGACCACGCCGCGCTGCGTCAGCCGGGCGATCAGCTCGACGGCGCCCGGCAGCTCAGGCGCGACGGTCATCAGGCGCAGCCCGTCGAGGAGCGGCTCGAGCGCGGTGGGTCGCACCTCACCGGGGACGAGCAGATGCTGCGGATCGTGCGCGCCGCGCCGTCCCGGCGCCAGGAACGGGCCCTCGAGGTTGGCACCGAGCGCTTCGGCGCCGTCGACCGGCGCGGTGAAGCGCTGGACCGATGCGGAGAACCGTCCAAGCTCGTCGAGCGGTGCCGATACCGCCGTCGGCAGGAATGCCGTCACGCCCCGGCGCAGGAGGGCGCGCGACATGGCACCGAGCGCCTCGACACCGCCCATTGCGTCGTTGCCGCCCCAGCCGTGAACGTGGAGGTCGATGAAGCCGGGGAGGAGATACGGCCCCGCCGCCGCGGAGGCATCCGGCTGGACCGATGCGATCCGCCCGCCGGCGAGCTCGACGCGTGCCGGCGTGATCGCGCCGTCGGTGACGACGCGTCCGAGGAGGTGGGTCGTCACGTCTCCCCGGTGCCACGATCGATGGCGCGGGCGATCCGGTGCGCGTGGTCGTCGTACGCGGCGTCGAACAGCTCCCGCGACCGCTCCGCCCCCACGGCGGAGGCGCGGGTGATCACCGGCGGCATCGCGCCGCGCTCGGTGAGCAGCTCGGCGGTGCGCACCTTGATGCAGTTCACGATCGCGGTGGCGGTGAGCGTCGAGCCGGGTCCGACGGGCGTGTCGAGGCCGGGAACGTCGCACAGCGCATCGGCGTGGGGCGTGCAGAGGTCGATGACGAGATCCACCTCGTCGAGAAGGCGGCTGCCGACTCCCGACGCCGGCTCCGTCGATCGCGACTGCTCCACCGAGGTGACACCGATGACGCGCAGCCCCCGTGCCCGCTCTCCACGCGCCATCTCGACCGGCACCGCGGAGAGCCCGCTGGCGGAGAAGATCATCATCACGTCCGAGGGCCGGAAGGAGAAATTCGACAGGATCGTCTCCGCCAGCCCCGGCATGCGCTCGATGAACATCGCCTGTCGCTGACCGTTTGCACCGACCACCTGGGTGTGGAACGTCATCGACAGCTCGACGAGCGGGTTGAAGCCGGGGTACGACCCGTAGCGCGGGAACATCTCCTCCACCGGGATCCGCGAGTGCCCGGTTCCGAAGAGGTGGACGAGGCCGCCCGCCGCGATGGCGTCCGCGCACCAGGCGCTCGCCGTCTCGATCGCCGTTCCCTGCGTGGCGGCGAGCCGCTCGAGGAGCGTCTGCGCCTCGCCGAGCCAGCGCAGCGCGGCCGGCGCGGCGGGCGCGGCTGGTGAAGGTTCGTCGGTCATGCGCGCCATTCTAGGCAGGCCGCGCGGCGAGGCCGGCGGCGGCTGCCTCGTCGGCGATGACCCGAAGGCGCGGGTGCGCACGCAGGAGCGAGGCAGGGACGTCGGGCGTCATCGGTCCATCCAGCGTGCGGGTCAGGATCTCCGCCTTGCGCGCGCCGGTGACGAGCAGCCAGAGCTCACCCGCCGCCAGCAGCCGCGCCAGCCCGATGGTGATCCCCGCGGTCGGGCGCCCCACCGCGCCGTAGCGCTCGACGGCGGCGCGAACCGTCGGCGCGGCGATCTCGGTGACGCGCGTCGGGGCGCCAGCGTCGCTGCCCGGCTCATTCATGCCCACATGACCGTTCGCGCCGAGGCCGAGCACCGCGAGGTCCAGCCGCTCGGCCGCGGCATCGAGATCGGCGGCGGCCGCGTCCGGCGCCAGCTCGTCCACGCGCACGGGGACGAACCGCGGTGGTGGCTGAAGCCGGCCGAGGAGCTGCGTCCGCAGCTGTACGTCGCAGCGCGCCGGGTCGTCCGGTGCCAGTCCCACGTACTCGTCGAGGAGCACCACCGTGGCGTGCTCCACGCTGCCGCCGCACGCGACCAGCGCATCGGGCACGAGCGCGTAGGCCGGCGCCGGCGTCGTGCCGGTGGGGAGGCAGAGGCGCGGGCCGGTGGGATCGGCAAGGCGCTCGGCGAGCGCCGCCGCGACGGCGCTCGCCCATCGGTCTGCGGGAAGAATCTCGAGCTGCATCAGGCCCCGCTGACGACGCGGTCGCTGTAGTCGCCGCTCGCCGGGTCCTTGAGGATGAGCTTGTGGCGCCCGTCGGGCAGGATCTCGCGCTTGATGACGACCTGCCCCTCGTGGAGCTCCGGCTCGCTGCTGATGCGTGGCGTGGTGCCGCCGCGCCAGTCGAGCTCGACGGGCACCCAGGCGTGCGCCTGCGCGGACCGATAGACCGCGTCCATCACCGCGTTGACGACATAGCCGTCATACAGCGTCTCGCGCGGGGCGCGGCCGGCCTCCATGGCGTCGAACATGTCGCTGAACATGTCCACGTAGCCGAGCTCGCTGACCTCGTCGCCCACCGGGAAGAGCCAGCCGGCGCTCGTTTCCGCCTTCTCCGCCACGTAGCCGCCGCCACCGCCGGCGGTGAACATCTCGAAGCCGGTGCGCAGGAAGTGGTTCAGCCACACCGTCCCGTGCGTGCCCGCCACCTCGTCGCGCAGGTCCATCCCGCCGCGGAACGTCCAGCTGACCTCGAACTGACCGATGGCGCCCGATTCGAAGCGGATGAGCGCGATGGCGTTGTCCTCGTCGCTGATCGGGTGCACGAGCGTGTCGGTCACGCCCAGCACCTCCACCGGGCGATTCCCCTTGCCGACGAAGCTGCGGATGATCTCGATGCAGTGGCAGCCGAGGTCGATGATCGCGCCGCCGCCGGTGAGCCGTCCGTCCCAGAACCACGCCGAATGCGGTCCGGGGTGCGTCTCGCGCGAGCGAACCCACGTCACCTGGCCGATGGCACCATCTTCCACCGCCGCGACCGCCTTCAGCGTCTTGGGCGTGTAGCAGAGGTCCTCCAGGTAGCCGCCGAAGACGCCCGCCGCCTCCACGGTGTCGAGGATGCGCTTCGCCTCTGCCGCGGTGCGACCGAGCGGTTTCGTGCAGAGGACGGCCTTGCCCGCCTTCGCAACCGCCTCCACCGCCTCCACGTGGAGGTAGTTCGGCAGGCCAATGACCACGACGTCGGTGTCGGGATGGTTGATGGCCGCGGCCATGTCGGTCGTGTGCTCGGGGATCGACCAGCGGTCGGCGAAGGCGGTGCCGCGCTCGTCGGACCGCGAGTAGACGACCCTGACGCGGTCCCGGCTGCGCTGGCTGTGGAGCGTGTTCGTGTAGAAGTCACCGATGAGCCCGGTGCCGAGCATCGTGATCTCGTGGCCGTTCATGTCGTCTCCTTGGCGTCGGTTGTCGAGCGGGGGTCCAGTGCCAGCACGCGGGCCGGGGTGGTCACGAAGAGCTGCTGGCGGAATGCGGCGCCCAGGCCGCGCGCCTCCATCGCGGCGCTGAAGTCGGTGAGCAGGTAGGCGAGCCCGGGCGCGCCGCCGTAGGCGCGGTAGTAGCGGGACCGCGCCGCGTCCATGCCGAGCACGATCCGGTCCGCCAAACCGTCCTCGGCCATCTGCTCGAGGAGGCGCAGCGTGCCGTTCTCCGCGTCGCCCCAGCGGAACGCCTGGTCGTACTCGGCGGTCGCGCCGCTGGCGAGCAGCTCACGGTGGTAGCCGCGGTCGCCGACCTTGTCGACGTGGCTGAGGATCACGCGCTCGGGGGCGACGCCCGCGTTGGCGAGGATCTGCACCTGCTCGAGCGCGCCGGTCCCATGCTCGCAGTGGGTGAGGATGGGCGCGCCGGTCGCGCGGTGGGCGGCGGCGGCGGCACGCATCACCCGCGCATCCCGGTCGGAGGGGCCGCCGGCGCTGCCGGCGACCTTGATGATCCCGGCGCGGTGCGGCGTGCGCGACACGAGTGGACCGCTGTAGTCGTTGGCATCGATGCCATCGACGATGTCGGCGACGAAGAGGATCGCCAGCTCCTCGTCCGCGGCGCGCGCGCTCCAGTGGGCGGGGCCGTAGTAGCGGTCGTGGTGCAGCCCGGTGGGGGCGACGATGTGCACGCCGGTCCGCCGTGACAGCTCGGCGAGGTGGAGGACGTTGCGACCGGCATCGGCCGGCATCGCGTCGACCGCGGTGCGGAGGCCGTGCGCGGCCGCGTCTCTCAGCTCGGTGGTGAGCTTCTCGACGTCGTTGAGGAGGAACTCCGGCTCCTGCACTGTCGGTCGCCCGACGTCGATCACGAGGTGCTCATGGGCGTAGGTCACCCCCAGCTCGGCGGCCGGCACATCGCCGAGGACGGTGCGCACCATGCTCACGCGGGCACCGCCAGGTCGAGGATGGCCCCGTCGGCCCGCAACCGTGCGCGGAGCCTCTCCGGCGGGACGTCGCGAGGCGTGCCGCTCCGCTCTGCCGCCATGGCTGCGGCGGTCCCGGCCGCCTGGCCCATGGCCATGCACTGCGCCATCGAGCGCACCGATGCGTGGGCGTCGTGCGTCGCGCTGAAGCAGCGTCCCGCCACGAGGACGTTGTCCGCGTCGCGGACGAGGAGCGTGCCGTACGGGATGCCCACCGCCTCGCCATCGGGCAGGTAGGCCCAGGTCGTATCGGTCCCGGCGTGGTGGTCCTCGATCGGGGCGCCGCAGAGGCCCACCTGGTCGTCGAACTGGCGCGCCGCCAGGACGTCGCCCCGGGTGAGCCGCGCATCGCCGTGGACGCGACGAGTCTCCCGGACCCCGATCTGGGTCCCGAGCGCCACCAGCGACGCGTGCTCGTAGCCCGGGACGCGGTCGACGAGGAAGCGAACGTACTCGAGCGCCTGGCGTCGCCCGGCGATCTCGGCCCGGGTGAGGAAGTCGGGATCGGTGACGTTCACGGTGTGGCCGTCGCGTCGCGCGGTGGAGTCGAGCCGCGTCATCACCGTGGCGGTGACGCCGTCGATGGGCGTGATGTGGTCGCTGCCCTCGCGACGCGGCAGGTCGTACTCGCCGGAGGCGGCCGCCCCGGCCATCAGCGCGTGGAACGCGGTGCGGTCGACGCGTCGGCGGGCGGCGTGGTCGACGTTTGCGAGCCGGAACGTGGTGGTGAGTGATTGCGCCGGGTCGGTCTCGCCGGCGGTCTCGTACCCGAAGCCGGCGAAATGGGTGAGGTCGCCATCGCCGCTCGCGTCGACGAAGACGCGCGCCCTGACGCGTCCCAGCCCGGCGCGCGTGGCGACCGTCAGCTCGGTGACGCGCCGATCCGTGACGTCGGCCGCCTGGAGCGTGGCGTGGAGCAGGACGCGCGCCCCGCTCTCGGTCACGAGCCGCTCCCAGGCCACCTTGAGGTGCTCGGCGAGGTAGGTGATCCCGGTGCCGGCGCCATACGTGTTGGGGCGCTCCACGACCGGACCGATGCGCCGCAGCTCGGCCACCACCTCGTCGCCGATCCCACCGACCACCCTTCGCGCGAATCGGCCGGGGGTGTAGAAGCCGTAGAACGTGTCGAGCACGGCGGTGCTCGTCCCACCGAGGAACGGCAGGCGCTCGAGGACCAGGACCGATGCGCCGCCGCGCGCGGCGGCGATGGCCGCCGTCGACCCGGCCGAGCCGGACCCAACGATGCAGACGTCGACGTCCGCGATGCGCGGCAGCGTCACGACGAGACCACCGACCACCCACCGTCGACGGCGAGCAGCTGTCCGGTGATCGCCCGGCTC
>JBBRWZ010000033.1:0-24147 GCA_038248895.1 Candidatus Limnocylindria bacterium
GTGGCGCTGGCGGGCAGGTCCTTGACGTCGCCCTTGGGGGTGAAGACGAACACCTGGTCCTGGAAGACGTCGAGCTTGAGCCCCTCGACGAACTCGGTCGCGTCGCTCACCTCGCGCTGCCAGTCGATGAGCTGGCGGACCCAGGCGAGCTTCTCGTCGTAGCGCCGATCCCCCCGCGTCCCCTCCTTGTAGCGCCAGTGCGCCGCGATGCCGGCCTCGGCGACGTCGTGCATCTGGCCGGTGCGGATCTGGACCTCGAGGGGCTTCGCCTCCGGACCGATGACCGCGGTGTGGAGCGACTGGTACATGTTCGCCTTGGGCATCGCGATGTAGTCGTCGAACTGCCCGGGGATCGGCCGCCAGAGAGAGTGGACGACGCCGAGGGCCGCGTAGCAGTCCTTCACGTCGTCGACGAGCAGCCGGATGGCGTGGATGTCGTAGATCTCGTTGAACTCGGCGCCCTTGCGCTCCATCTTGCGGTGGATGCTGTAGAGGTGCTTCGGGCGGCCGCTGATCTCGACCGAGATGCCGAGCTTGGCGAGCTCCTTGCGGAGGATGCCGATGCTCTTGTTGACGTAGCTCTCGCGCGCCTTGCGACGGTCGGCGAGCATCGAGACGAGCTTGCGGTACGCCGCTGGCTCGAGGTACTTGAAGCTGAGGTCCTCGAGCTCCCACTTGATCTGCCACATCCCGAGCCGGTGCGCCAGCGGGGCGTAGATCTCCATCGACTGGCGCGCGATGCGCTGCTGCTTGTCGGCCGGCAGGTACTGCAGCGTGCGCATGTTGTGGAGGCGGTCGGCGAGCTTGATGATGACGACCCGGACGTCCTCCGCCATGGCCATGAACATCTTGCGGATGTTCTCCGCCTGCTGCTCCTCCATCGTCCGCGCACTGCCGAACTTCGATAGTTTGGTGACGCCGTCGACGAGCCGCGTCACCTCGCGGCCGAAGCGCTTCTCGATTTCGCCGAGCGTGACGTCGGTGTCCTCCGGCACGTCGTGCAGAAACGCGGCGGCGAGCGTCTCGGCGTCCATCTGGAGCTGCGCCAGCTCGAGCGCGACCGCGATGGGGTGAATGACATACGGCTCGCCGGACGAGCGGAGCTGCCCGTCGTGTGCCGTCACCGCCAGGTCGTGGGCGCGCTCCAGGAGGCCGACATTGATGCTCGGCCGATGTCGCTGAGCCTCAGCGATCACGTCTTGGAGAGTGGGCGTGCCCGACGCCGGGTCCGACGTACGACTGATCCGCTGGATGACCGCCGCCGGCGCCGCCTTCAGGCGCGCCAGGTCCATGGTCGCCGCATCGTAGCACGCGCTCGGGGTGCGGCCTTTGCAGCGGCTGGGCTGTGGGCCTGTTGCCACGAATCTGCACATCCGGACCGGAATCGGCGCGGTCTTCGGTTGTCCGGTGCAGATTCAGAGCGGTGCCACGCGTCGGGAGCATCCGCGCCGCCACTCCTCCGGTCCGCATGCGCACATTCCGGGCACGCGCCGTTGTGCGCACCCAGCGGCGTCGTATGCTGTGCGTCGTGCGGCAGCGGGGGAAGGAGCGGATACATTATGGGCAGGGGGGCCGCCTCGAGATCGCCGGCGTGCGTGCCGGATCGGCCGCCCTCCTCGTCATCACCGTCGTGGCAGCGATGCAGCTGCTCGGCACGCTCAATGGCACCTTCCGCACCTTCCCTGGCCACCTCGGACTCGTCGGGCTCGCCATTGCCGCCGTGCTCGTCGTCGTCGCCGTCGCGGCGGTGTGGGCCATGGATCGCCTCGCGAGGTCGCGCGTCTCGACCCTCGCGCTCGTCGTGGTGGGGATGCTCCTGGTCGCGCTGCCGAGGATCGCCGCGTCGGTCGTGCTCGATGCCCCACTGGTCGGCGACACCCTCGCCTACCACGACCTGGCCCTCGGCGTGCTGGACGGTGTCTGCTGCTTCGCGCATCGGCCGATGGGCTACCCGATCCTGCTCGCGGGCAGCTACGCCGTCTTCGGCGATGGACCGTTCGCCAGCGAGTCGCTCAACATCGTCCTCGCCATGGTGGGCGGCGCGCTGCTGTTCGACGCGGCGCGGCTAATCTGGGGACGGCGCGGAGCGGCCCTCTCGCTCGCCCTCTACGCGGTCCTTCCGTCCCAGGTGCTGATCGTGGTCCCGCCGCTGACAGAGGTGCTGTACGCCACCCTGCTCATCGGTATCTGCTGGGTCATCGTCCGGTCTCCGCGACTCGGCTCCACGACGCTCGCCGCCGGTGGGGCGTTGCTGGGCCTCTCACAATATGTGCGGCCCACATCCCAGGTCCTGCTTCCGCTGCTTGCGCTGCTGCCGCTGGCCCTGCGAGGCCTGCGGCACGGGATCGCGGCGGCGGTGATCGGTGTGGCCTGCTTCGTCGCGGTCCTGCTGCCCGTCGTCGGATACAACCTAGCGGCGCATGGTGATCTGTCGCTCTCGACGTCGGCCTACGCAGGGTGGAGCCTCTTCGTGGGGGCGAACCAGGAGTCCAACGGGATGTGGAACCGGCACGATGCGGATCTGCTCGCGTCGTTTCCCGGAACGTCCCAGTGGGATCGATCGGAGGTGGCCGGCCGCGAAGCATGGGGCCGGATAACGAGGGACCCGCTCGGCTACGCCGAGCTGCTGGTGCGCAAAGTCGGCGTCATGTGGGCGGACGAGTCGTACGTCGGCCAGTACGCGACCGGCCCGGGGATCGACGAGCGCGTGCGTGAGGCGCTCGTCGTCGGCGCCGACGTCATGTATGCCATCGTGCTGGGCGTCGCTCTGGTTGCGACCGTCGGGGTCCGTGCCCGGCCGCCGCCGGTAGTGACGTTCGTAGTCGCCGCCATCCTGCTGATCGCGATCCTGCACCTGTTCGTGGAGGTGCACAGCCGCTACCACGCCTACCTCGAACCTTTGGCGGCCCTGCTCGCCGGCGGCGCGCTCGCATGGCGACAGCGCTCAAGGGCGCTGGCGGTCAGCGACCGGTGAGGTCGACAACGCGGCGGCGCGCCTCCCGCGCAGCGTCCCAGAACCGATCGATGACGAGGTCGTACGTGCCGGGATGCCGCAGCGGCGCGCCGCCGAACGTGCGCTTGAACGCTGAGAAGCCGCGCCAGGTCGGGTCCGCGGCCTCGTCGTCAGGCTCGACCACGCCCCACATGTCGAGCTCGCGCACGCCGTCGGCGGCGAGGCGGCGCTGCAGGGCGGCCATGACGGCATAGGCGCCGTACTTGTGCTTGTGGGCTTCGTCGCGCAGCGAGGCACCGTACAGGTAGTAGGCGCGCGGACCGATGCGCGGCATCGCCATTCCCGCGATCGCAGTCCCGTCGACGCGGGCGATGCCGAGGTACCAGCCGTCGCTTGCCACGTAGGCGTTGGCGAGGTGCTGAAGGAAGGCGAGGTCGCGGATGCGGAACTCGCCTCGCTCGGCGGTCGTCTCCAGCAGCTCGTGGAACGTGGCCAGCGCATCCGGCTCTGCGACCGTGTCGATCGTGACCTCGACCCCCTCGCGCTCGCTGCGCCGCGAGAGGCGTCGGGCATCGGCGTGCCACGAGGCGAGGAGCTCGTCACCGCCATCGGCAAGGTCGACGATCCGGGTCGTCGGGGCCTGGAGGTCATCCGCGCGCCGAAGGCCGTACGTGTCGACCGCCTCGTCGAGCGCGCCGCTGCCCTCCGGGCCGGCACGTGGATCGAGCTTTACGACGATCGCCCGCTCGAGACGCCCGATGCCGCGCAGCCCATCCAGCAGCGCGCCGAGGAGTCGCATGCTGTCCGCTGCCTCGCGCTCCCAGACCGGGCCGTGTGCGACGTAGGCCACGCTGCGGTGCAGCCCTGCCGATCGGATGAGTGCCTGGGCGACGCCGCGCATGCGCCCGTCGCGCGTCACCGCCACCAGCCGGATCGGCGGCTCGCCGGCGAGGGCCGCGCACTCGCCCCACGACCACATCTGAAGCGGGTCGCCCTCCTCGCGTCCGGCGACGAACGCATCCCACCGTTCACGGTCGGCGTCGGCGGCGGGAATGACTCGCACGCCACGCATCGGTGTCACCTCGGACGAATCTGTCATGCGAGCTCCCGGTTCAGTCTTCGCTGGCGGCGAGGTGCCGCCCCATCAATCGCAGTCGCGTCCGCTGTGCCACCCCGTACGCGGGGAGTGCCACGCGCAGCAGGGCGTCGACCGGTGCCCGCAACGGCAGATCCCGCGCCCCGACGTAGCGATCGACGCGTCCACCGAAGCCCTCCTTGAAGCGGGCGATGCCGCCGGTCGCGATGCCCCACAGGTCATACGAGGTCCGCCCCGCGGCCGCGAAGGCGCGGATCGCCTCCCACTTGAGCAGGTAGTTGGCCCGACTGTGGGCGCCCGCATCGGTCATGCCGCCATACGCCTCGGCAACGCGCGGCCCGGTGATGAAATGGAAGAGGACCGCCACTCGCTCCCCGTCGAGCGTGGCGAATGCCAGCGCGGCGTGGCCGGCGGGAGCGAAGAGCCGCCACACCCGCGCGTAGTACGACGGGTCGCGTGCCACGAACCCGGCGCGCCGCGCCGTCGCGTCGTAGATCCGATAGAAGTCGGCCAGCGCCGCCGCGTCTGCCGCCGGACCCGCCGACGGGTCGATCCATTCCACGCGGACCCCATCGCGCTCCGCCTTGTGGACATACTGCCGGTGCTTGCGCTTCAGGTCGCCCCGCAGCTCCTCCTCGCCACGCGTCAGGTCGAGGATGCGGCTGCTCGGCGGCTGCACCTTATCGGCGGCGCGCCAGGGCTCGTCGAGGAGGGAGGCGCCGAACGTCGACGCCGCGGTCACGGCCGGGTCCGCCTTCAGCGTCGCGATTCGCTCGCGATGGCCGAGGGCCCGCAGCGCACCGATCATCGCGTCGCGCACCACCGGGTCGTCGAGCGCGCCGACCGGCCCACGCGGCGCATAGCCGAGGCTCCAGCCGAGGCCCGGTACACGTCGCAGCAGGACCTGCGCGCCGGCCAGCGGTGCGTCTGCCGCCGGACCGACCACGAGGCGGATCGCTCGCCAGCCGGATGGCTGGCGGAGCTCGCCCCACTCCCAGAGCTGCGGAAACGCGGCGCCGGCGGCAGTCGTGGCAAACGCATTCCAGGCCGAAGGATCCGTGATGGTGAAGGCCCGCAGCGCGTCGGTCATGCGTCCCAGCCCGCGTCGCGCAGCGCCGCCCGCGCCTCGTCGCGGTCGTCCCATGGCCGCTTCTCGGTACCGTAGAAGATCGAAGCCTCGTGCCCCTTGCCGGCGAGGAGGATCAGGTCGCCCTCGTCGGCCATCTCCACCGCTCGGCGGATGGCCGCGCGGCGATCGTCGATCACCTCGAGCGTCACGCCGTCGCGGGCGCCCGCTGCCCGTGCGCCGTCGGCAATCGCCTCGTTGATCGCGCGGGGGTCTTCGAGGCGCGGGTCCTCATCGGTGACGATGGCGATGTCGGCGAGCCGAGCCGCCACG
The DNA here is from genome assembly GCA_038248895.1 of Candidatus Limnocylindria bacterium. Classification (GTDB taxonomy): domain Bacteria; phylum Chloroflexota; class Limnocylindria; order QHBO01; family QHBO01; genus JAICQM01. Next base: position 5,449 of record JBBRWZ010000033.1, read on the forward strand.
TCCCCCATGGCAGGGCGCTTCGTGGGGTCCCGCTCCCCCGCCGATCCGAACACGACCACGAGTCGTCCCTGCGCGAGCGGGCGCAGGGTGCGGAGCACCTTCTCGAGCGAGTCGGCCGTGTGGGCGTAGTCGACCACCATGGCGAAGGGCTGGCCGGCCACGATGCGCTCCATCCGGCCCGGGACGCCCGCCGTGTCGCGGACGGCGCCGGCGGCCAGCTCCGGCGGCACACCCTCCGCAACCGCGATCGCGAGCGCGGCAAGTGCGTTGCTCACGTTGTAGCGGCCCGGGATGGGCAACTCGACGGCGCCGCGCCAGCCGGGAGCCTCGAGCGTGAAGCGGCTCCCCGCGGCATCGGTCATCAGCTGCGTCGCGCGCAGGTCGGCGTCGGCGTCGATGGCGAACGTCATGATCCGGTCACGAGCTCGATCGCGGTAATAGCCGAACGCCGCGTCATCGGCATTGAGGATCGACAGCGGCGCCTCCTCGACGAGGCGCGCCTTCGCCGCGCGGTATGCCTCCAGCGAGCCGTGGAACTCGAGGTGCTCGCTCGTCACGGTGGTCACCACGCCCACGTCGAAGCGGCAGTTGCGGGTGCGTTCGAGGGCGAGGCCGTGAGACGTTGCCTCCATGACCACGAGGTCATTGCCGCCGGCGACCATCTCGGCCAGCAGACCCTGCAGCTCGAGCGACTCGGGCGTCGTGTTGCGATCGGCGTTGACCCGGCGCTCGTCACCGACGTCGACGGCCACCGTACCGATGAGCCCCGGGCGACGGCCTCCCGCGCGCAGCAGCTCGGCCGCCAGCAGGCTCACCGTCGTCTTGCAGTCGGTGCCGGTGACGCCGATGACCTGCAGCTGCTCGCTCGGCCGGCCGAACCAGGCGTCGGCGGCATCGGCGAGGGCGCGCCGGGCGGCATCGACGACGAGCTGCGGCAGGTCGACGCCGGGGACCTCGCGCTCCACCACGGCCGCCAGCGCGCCGCGGGCGCGCGCCTGTCCGACGAAGGCGTGGCCATCGACGTGGATGCCCGGGACGGCGAAGAAGAGGTCCCCGGCCGCGACGCCGCGCGAGTCGTACGCCAGTCCGGTGACCTCGCCCACCGGGAGGCCGATCACCCTGCGCGGGCCGATCACGTCCGCCAGCGCCCCGAGGCCCATCGTCCGCAGCGGCGTCGTCATGGCCGCACGCGGGCCACGAGCCGTCGCGGCGCCCGGACCGCACTTCGCACGCCGCCGCGCAGCATCCCCACCGCCCGGCGCAGCCGATACGCGGCCGGGTCGACGACGAGATCCCACGTCCCGCTCCAGACGACCGCCTCGCCGCCGAATCCCTTCTTGAAGAGACCCACCCCGTGCCATGGATGGCGCTCGCCGGCGCCGGGCGGTGCGATCCCCCACAGGTCGTGCACTGCCGCTCCCTGGCCGCGGGCGTCGCGCATCATCGCCCACTGGAGGGCGTACGAGGCGAAGCGCTTCGTCTCTCCGCGGTGCTCGCGAACCGAGCCTGAGAAGAGGTAGAACGAGCGCGAGCCCTCGACCACGAGCATCGCCGAGGCGAGCAGCCGATCGTCGTGCCACGCCTCGAGGATGCGGGCGCGGCCAGCGCCGCCGAGCCGCTCCCAGACGAGCCGGTAGCGCGCGCGCGACGGCATCGGGAAGCCTGCGCGACGCTGGGTCTCCGTGACAAGCTCGTGGAGCCGATCCACCGCCACCACGTCGCCCGCATCGGCGATGGTCCGGACCGTCACGCGCTCGCGCTCGGCGCGGCGCACGGCATAGCGCGTGTCCTTGTCGAAGCTCGCCAGCAGCTCGTCGTCGGGAAGCAGCGGGACGAGCCGCGTCTGGCCGACCTGGACGGTGGCGGGTTCGGGACGCAGCCCAAGCCGGTCGAACGCATCGGTCTGCGGATCGTCGGCGGCGAGCCGCGGCTCGAGCTTGACGGCGACGGCGCCGGCGTGACGCGCCACCTCCCGCAGCCCGAGCACCGACGCGCGAACGCGCTCCCGCGCCCGCGGCGCGGCGAAGTCGAGCACCGGACCGTGGGGCACGTACCAGAAGGCGCGACCCATGGGGAGCGGCCGCACCTGGGCGGCGATGAGGGCGACGAGGGTTCCATCGTCCTCCAGGACGAAACGACGCTGTGGCTGGCCGTCGAAGGCGGCCACGGCCGCCCACGCCCAGTCGTGGAGAAAGTCACCGGCGGAGACGGCGCCCAGCAGCTGCTGCCACGCCGCCTCGTCGGCGTCCGCGGCGGGACGGAACCGCGTCACGCGCGCCCTCGACGCAGCCGGCGGCGCAGCTGTCTGCGCACCTGTTCGAGCTCCGGCGAGCCGAGGGCGGCGGAGACGAGCGCGAAGATGGCGACGCCGGCGATCGACAACACCGCCAGCACGATCAGCCGGCCGAACCCGTGGTCGAGCACCGCGGCGAACCAGCTGCGCGCCATCGTCAGTCCGCCGAGCATCAGGAGCGCCGCAGCGATGCCGGCGACCAGCGACCGTCCCGCCGAGCGCAGGACCGATCGCTCCTCGACGCTCTCGATCCGCCGGCGCAGGGCCCAGACGAGGCCGATCACCTCCGCGATCGCGGACAGCGACAGCGCCAGGGCAAGCCCCTCGACGCCCATCGGTCCGACCAGGATGATCATGAGTGGCACGTTCACCGCGACCGCGAAGATGGCCCACGCGACCGGGGTGCGCGTGTCCTGCATCGCGTAGAAGGCACGGGTCAGCACGTGGACCACGATATGCCCCACGAGGCCGACGGCGAAGTACGCGAGCGCACGGGCGGTGAGCTCGGTCGAACGGGCCCCGAACAGCCCGTACTGAAAAAAGACCGCCGACAGCGGTTGCGCGAGCACGATCATGATCGCCGTCAGCGGCGCCGCCAGGAAGACGAGGATCCGCAGGCTGCCGGCGACCTGGCGCCGAATCTCGCCCACGCGTCCCAGCGCCGCGTCCCGCGAGAGCCGGGGGAAGAGGGCGACGGCGACGCTCACCCCGAGCACGCCGACGGGGATCTGCGACAGCTGGAACGCGTAGTTGTAGGCGGTGACGCTTCCCTCCGGCAGGCTCGACGCCAGGACGGTGCTGACGATGAAGTTGAGCTGCCCGGCCGCGAGCCCGAGCATGCGGGGGCCCATCAGCCACGCCACCTGCCGGACGCCGGGGTGCGACAGACCGATGGTGAGGTCGTAGCGCTGCCCCACCCGGCCCAGCTGCGGCAACTGGACCAGGAGGTGCGCCAGCGAACCGATGACGACCCCGACGGCGAGACCTTCCACGCCCATCAGGGGCGCGAGGACGATGGCGGCGAGGATGATGGCCACGTTGTAGATGAGCGGCGCCAGCGCCGGAACGGCGAAGCGCTCGTACGAGTTGAGGATTCCACTGACCACCGCTCCCATCCCGATGAAGACGGGGCTGAGCAGCATCACGCGCGTCATCCGGATCGTCAGCTCCGTGGTCGGCGCGTCGAACCCCGGCGTCACGACCGGGACGATGAGAGGGGCGAAGATGACCATCAGCGCGCTGAGGCCGGCAAGGGCGATCACCACCAGGTTGATGACGCTGCTCGCCAGCCGCCACGCCTCGCGCTCCTGCTCGCGCGCCCGGTAGCTGCTGAAGACCGGAATGAGGGCGGCGGACAGCGCGCCGGCGACGACCAGTTGGAAGATCGCGTCGGGGATGCGGAAGGCGGCGAAATAGGCGTCCAGCTCGCGGCTGGCACCGAATTGCGAGCCGATGACGAGGAGGCGGATCCAGCCGAGCAGCCTGCTGGCCAGCGCCGCAACGGTGAGGATCAGGCTGGCGTTGACGAGGGCGCGCGCGGCGGTCGGATGCCCGCCGCGCGGCGTCGCCTCCTCGGGTTCCGGGGCGCCGCCCGGCGGCTGCGGCGCCCCGGGAGCCTCGCTCACCGCGGGTCGCGCACGCGACCCGCCCGCGGATGCGCCGTGCGGTAGGTCGACCGCAGCGCGGCGTCCGACAGGTGCGTGTAGATCTGCGTCGTCGCCAGGTTGGCGTGCCCGAGCAGCTCCTGGACGCTGCGCAGGTCGGCGCCGCCCTCGAGCAGGTGCGTGGCGAAGGAATGTCGCAGCGTGTGCGGCGACGTTCGCGGCGGAGCGCCGATGCGCTGCGCCCAGCGGTCGACGATGAGACGCGCGCCGCGGGCGCTCAGCGGCGTGCCAGCGGCATTCAGGAACAGCGCGTCCGTCGGAGTCGCGGCGCGGGCGGCGAGATGGCCCCGCGCGTCGGCGAGGTACGCCCGCAGCGCCGCGCATGCCGGCGCGCCGAAGAGCAGCTCGCGCTCCTTGTTTCCCTTCCCGATGACGCGCAGCTGCCCACGTTCGACGTCCACCCGGGCGAGCGTCAGCCCCGCGAGCTCGCTGATGCGCATCCCCGTGGCGTAGAGGAGCTCGAGCATCGCGGCATCACGTCGCGCGCGTGCCGCTCCGGCGGGGCCTCCCCGGACGTCGCGCGTGGGGGCCGTCACGAGCTGCTCCGCCTCATCCGGCGTGAGGACCCGGGGCAGGCGCCCAGGCCGGCGCGGACTCCGAACGCCGGCGAGCGGGTCGGTGGCCAGGTGTCCGTCGCGTGCCGCCTGCCGGTAGAGGGACCGGACCGCCGCGAGACGGCCGCCCACCGCCGACGCGGAGAGGCCGCGGTCCGCGAGGCTCGCCATCCAGGCACGGATGGCCGCCCTGCCCGGCGCCTGCCATGACACCTCGCGCGTGGCCATGAAGGTGACGAACTCCGTCGCGTGACGGCGGTACTCGACAACGGTGCGGGGGGAGACATTACGTCCCTCGAGGTGCGCGACGAACCCATCGAGGGCGGCCGCGGCACCCGAGCTCAGCGGGGTGGCCCTGCCGTCAGGCACGCGCTCCACCGGCCGTGCCGGTGCGGCGCCCGCGTCGAGCCGGCCGCCGAGTGCCGTCCGCGCCGGTCCCATCGGTCGCGCCGGTCCCATCGGCCCCATCGGAAGCGGCGGCGACCGCTTCCGAGCCGGGACGCGTCCAGGTCGAGTAGTCGCACTCGGGATAGCGGTTGCAGCCCCAGAACGATCGGCCGCGACGCGACCGTTTCGTGACGACGGTGCCCTGCTCGCACTTCGGGCAGATCCCGAACTGCTCGCTCGCCGGCTGCGCATCCTTCTTGATGTAGCGGCATTCGGGATAGCGGTCGCAACCGACAAACGGGCCAAATCGGCCGCGCCGCGCCGTCAACGTCCCCTCGCCGCACTGCGGACACGCCTCACCGACGCCGGGCAGGTCGGGGAGCGCCTCTGGCTCGTCGCCGGGCAGTGGCTCGGTGTACTTGCACTCCGGATAGCCGGCGCAGCCGAGGAACCACCCGTTGCGCCCGAAGCGCTTGATGAGCATGTCGCCCTTTTCGCCGGTCAGCGGGCACGGCTTGTCGGTCACCTCCACCTGCTTGGCGATGTTGGTGCGACCCTCGCTGATCCGCTCCGAGAAGGGGCCCCACCAGTCGCGGACCATCGGCACCCAGGCATGCTCGCCGCGAGCGACGTCGTCGAGCTGCTCCTCCATGCGGGCCGTGAACTCGAGATCCACGATGTCCGGAAAGTGCTCGACGAGGAGATCGGTGACCCGCTCCGCGGCCTCGGTCGGATGCAGGCGACGCTCCTCGAGGGTGACGTAGCCGCGCTGGCGGACGGTCTCGATCGTCGGCGCGTACGTGCTCGGGCGGCCGATGCCGTGCTCCTCCAGCGCCTTGATCAGCGTCGCCTCGGTGTACCGCGGTGGAGGCTGCGTGAAGTGCTGCTCGGCCGCGAGGTCGTCGAGGCGGAGCGCCTCGCCATCCGCGAGATCGGGCAGGATCGCGAGGCGCTCGTCCTCCTCGTCGTCCTTGCCCTCCACGTACAGCGCCTGGTAGCCGTCGAAGACTCGCTTGCGGGCCCCGGCGTGCAGCGTGTAGCGGTCGGCGACCACGTCGACGCCCACCTGGTCGAATCGCGCCGGCGCCATCTGCGAGGCCAACGCACGCTTCCAGATCAGCTCGTAGAGCCGGAACTCCTCCGCCTTGAGGTGCGATTTCACGCTGTCCGGGGACCGGCCGAAGCTCGACGGGCGGATCGCCTCGTGCGCCTCCTGGGCCCCGCGGCTCCGCGTGCGGAACACGTTCGGCTTGTCCGGAACGAACTCGGCGCCATGACGGCGACCGACGACGTCACGCGCCTCGCTGACGGCGCCTGCCGAGATCGTGACCGAGTCGGTGCGCATGTACGTGATGAGCCCCACCTGGCCCTCCGGCAGCGAGATCCCTTCATACAGGCGCTGCGCGACGCTCATCGTGCGGCGCGCCCCGAAGCCGAGCTTGCGCGACGCCTCCTGCTGCAGCGTGCTGGTCGTGAACGGCGCCGGCGCGTTCTTGCGCTGCTGGGTGCGCGACACCGATGTGACCCGGTACTCGGTCGCGGATCGCAGCGCCTGCTCGTGTTCCCGCGCCACCTCCTCCGAGCCGATCCGTGCCTTCTCGCCGTCGATCTTCGTGAGCTCGGCGACGAACGTGCCCGGCGCATCGATGCGCGCCAGGGTGGCGGCGATGGTCCAGTACTCCTCGGCGGTGAACGCGTTGATCTCGCGTTCGCGATCGACGACGAGCCGCACCGAGACGCTCTGCACGCGTCCGGCCGAGAGGCCGCGTCGAATCTTGCTGCTCACCAGCGGGCTCAGCTTGTAGCCCACCAGCCGATCGATGATCCGGCGCGCCTGCTGGGCATTGACGAGGTCGAGGTTGATCGTTCGCGGACTGGCGAACGCGGCGTCGATGGCCGACTTCGTGATCTCGCTGAACGTGACGCGCCGAATCCGCTCCGGCGGCAGCGCCGCGTACTCCGCAATGTGCCAGGCGATCGACTCCCCCTCGCGATCGAGGTCGGTGGCGAGCCACACCTGGTCTGCATTCCGCGCCTGGCTGGCCAGCTTCTCCAGCTCGCGCTTGCGATCCGCGAGCGGTTCGTAACGTGGCGCGAAGTCGTTGTCGACGTCCACCCCCAGGCCCTTCTGCGGCAGGTCCCGGACATGGCCGTACGAGGCCACCACGGTAAAGCCGGGGCCGAGGTAGCGCTCGATAGTCTTGGCCTTGGCCGGCGATTCCACGATCACGAGGTCGCCGGAACGTTGCTTGCGGGGGGGCATTCGGTCAGGGAGTGTAGCACCGAGGCACCGGCGGTCAGCCGCCGCGGAGGGCTCGACGAGCCGTGCTCCGCGCGAGGCGCGCGGTGGCGGTTCAGGTGCTCAGCCGGCGAAATCCCACACGACGATCACCTTGCCGCCGGACGAGGTGGCGATACCCACGCCGACGCGACGGAAGTCCGGGTCGAGGATGTTGCCGATGTGGTTGAAGTAGCCCGGGTATGGCTCCGACATGAACGACCCATGGCACCACTGCAGCGTGGCCGTGACCGCGATGCCGGTGTACTCGCAGATATTCTCGCCGGCGTGGCTGTACGGGACGCCTGCCCGCGCGAGGCGAGTCCGGACAGTGGAGCCGTCGAGCCCGGTGTGGCTGAAGTAGCCGTTGCGCAACATGTCCCAGGCGTGCCCGTTGGCGACTGCGCCCACCGCCCCGTCGAGCGCCAACGGCGCGAACCCGTACTGGGCGCGCGCGGCGTTGACCTGGCTCACCGCATACGCCACCGCGTCACCGGACGGGGCGGGCGGCGGCGGCGGCGCGGGCGGCGGCGGGGGCCGTGGCGTGGGGTTCGAAGGCGTCACGGGGGCGACGGGCGCCCGGACCGGCACCGCCACCGGAGCCGGTGCCGACGCAAACTGGTAGCCACCGTCGACCGGGTTCCCATCGGCATCGGTCGCACCGTCAACGCTCACCATGAACGAGTGGCCGAGCGGGAAGTCGGCATCGGCCGTGAACACGACGTGGGTGTGCGTCTGGTTCCACGCCACCGATCCGGGGAGCGGAGCATCGGAAACCCGATCCACGACGCGAAACGCGTCTTCCATGCTCGCGACATTCATGGGCTGCGTGAACCGCAGGCTCACGGTCCGGCCCCCGACATCCTTGTCGTCGATGTTGGGTCGCGCCGACGCAAGCTGCGCGCCCTCCCGAGTCGTGAACGAGAAGCTCGTGTCGCCGCCCAGGGGATTGCCGGCCTGGTCGCGCGCTCCGCCGATGCTGATGCCGTACCGATCACCGGCGGCGAACGGAACGGCCGGCACGAACTGCAGCTGGTTGCCGTTCCACTTCAGCGACCCATCCACCTGTGGCGAGACCACGAAGGCGGCCTTGGTGGCGGACTCATCCATCGGTGCACTGAAGTCGAGCGTCACCGAGGTGCGCGAGCTCACCATGCTGGCCGTGTCGGCCGGCGCAGCCAGGGTATCGGCCTGGTCCGACTCGACCGCCGCCGGCAGGGGGCCGGCATCCATAGCAGGCGTGAACCGGACCTGGAAGTCGGTCACGGTCGGGGCCGTCACCGTCGTGAAGCTGACGTTGGCGGCCCTCCCGATCATCCCGCCGTCGCGGGTGGCAGCGGTCGAGGGCACGAGAACGACGTAGCGCTGGTCGGTCTGCCAGCGTCCGGCGGGGCCGACGCGTACCGAGCGGCGGTCCGGGCTCCACCCGAATGCCAGCGGCTGGACAGGCGTCACGCGCAGGACGCGTTCGACCGCGGTGGCGTCCATGGGCTGGTCGAAGGTGAGGGTGATCGCCGAGTCGGTCGGGATCCCGACACCGATGTTGGCGGGCAGCAGTGTCGAGGCAACCGAGGGTGGCTCAGGTGCCCGGCCAGCCTGGCTCGGGCTCTGCTGCGAGATGACGAATACGATCGCGAGGGCCATGGCGCTGAGCGTCACGCGCGTGACGGCTCGGTGGCGGGTGGCGGTCGTGATCAGCGATTCGTGCGGGGCGCGCAAGGCAGCGCGGACGTCACGGATCGAACGCAATAGACGTGATCTCCTGGGAGGGGCTGGACCTCCGCGTGGGCACAAGGAGGTGCCAAGTGGCGGGCGCAGTATAGCCCGATCGTCCCGTGTCACGCTCGCGGCGCCGGCGCAGCGCGCGTGCCGCGGCCGCGGGCCACGAGGGTCGGATGGAACGTTGCGCCGCCGAAACTGGTCGCCAGACCGCGCGCCTCGAGCAGCGTCAACGCGCTGGCCAGCGCCCCCGCGGGCAGGTTGAGGCGACCCATCAGCTCCTCGATCGACGCACTCCGGCGGAGCAGCGCGCCGAGCACCAGACCCTCTGTCTCCGACAGGGGCACCGTCGTTCGCGACGGCGCCGGGGCGTAGACATTGAGGCGCTGCAGCAATTCCCCGGACGAGGTCACGATGCTCGCGATCTGGTCGGCGATGAGCCGATTGCAGCCACGCGACGCGACAGCGTCGATGGGGCCGGGAACGGCGAAGACCTCGCGCCCCATGGCGGCGGCCATGGCTGCGGTCAGCAACGCCCCGGATCGGTCCGGCGCCTCGACGACCACCACGGCGGTGGCGAGGCCGGCAATGAGGCGATTGCGGCGGGCGAAGTCGGGCCGGCCGATGGTCGCGCCGGGAGGTACTTCGGAGACGAGCGCGCCGCCCGAGGCGACGAGCCGGGCCGCCAGCGCACGGTGACGCGGCGGATAGACACGGTCGAGCGGAGAGGGCAGGACGGCGACGCTCCGCCCCCCGGCGTCGACCGCCGCCTGGTGCGCCTCGCCGTCGATGCCGAGCGCAAGGCCGGAGACGATCACCAAGCCGGCCCGCGCGAGTGCGTCCGCGATGTCGACCGCGCTGCTGCGCCCGTAGCCGCTGGCGCGCCGCGTTCCGACCACGGCCGCAGCGCACATGTGCAGTGCATCGGCATCGCCGGCGACGTAGAGCACCGGCGCCCGCGGGTCGAGCTGTGACAGCATCCCGGGGTAGTCATCGTCGAGCGCCGTGATCACCCGTCCTCCTGCCGTCGCGGCGACCGCCTCCACGCGGCGCAGCGTCTCCGGGGCGCTGGTGATCGGATGTCGCCGCAGGAACGCCCGGGCGGCGGGCGGCGCGCGGTGGATCTGCTCCACCAGCTCCTCGCCGGCGGCCAGCGCGACCCGGGCCGAGCCCCAGCGATGCAGTACCGCGGCGAAGCTGGCGGGGCCCATCCCGGGAACCAGCGAAAGCGTCACCCACGCGGCGCGGTCTCGCTCCCGGTCCATTGACCCCAGGTCCAGGGCGTGCCACGAGGTCGGCCGCTCCACGGCCGGACGGGGCCTGTGGGGCTCGGGCGTGATCGCGGCGGCGGACGTGCCGCCCGTATCGCGCGTGCCGACACCGATCACGTCGTCACCCCGGGCCGGTAGAAGATCGCCTCCAGCACCTGCGGCGCGTCCACCGCGCCCTCGCCCGCCAGGTCGGCGATCGTGCGTGCCACGCGTGCCGCGCGATGCACGCGACGCGGCGACAGACCCAGCCGATCCGCCTCGCGGATGAGCGTGGTCGCGCCCGAGCGGCCGAGCCAGGCCGCGCTCAACACATCCGGCCCCTCGATCTCGGCGTTCAGGCAGCCCTGCCGCCGCTGCTGCACCTCGCGCGCGGCTGCAATCCGAGACGCCACCGCAGCGCTGGCCTCCGGCGGGCTGCCGCGGCGACGAAACGAGGTGCGCTCGTCCATCTGCACCCAGAGGTCGATCCGGTCTCGGATCGGCCCGGAGAGACGCTGCGCATAGCGATGTGCCGTCGCCTCGTCGCACGAGCAGACACGTCGCTGGCTGCCCCGCCATCCGCACGGGCAGGCGTTCGTCGCGGCGAGGAGCTGGAACGCGGCGGGCAGTGTCACCGCCCCGTCGACCCGTGCGACGGTCACCGAACCCGACTCGAGCGGCTGTCGCAACGCATCAAGCGCGTCCCTGCGCAGGTGACGCATCTCGTCGAGGATGAGCAGGCCGCGGTGGGCGAGCGAAGCTTCTCCGGGGCGCACGCGCGGACCACCTCCGACGAGCGCCTGCGTCGAGAGCGTGTGGTGCGGCTCGCGAACTGGACGCTCGCGCCGCACCGGCTGTCGCCGATCGACGAGCCCCGCGACGGAATGGATGCGGCTCACCTCGCTCGCCTCGCCATCGCTCAGTGGCGGGAGAAGGCGACGCGCGGCGCGCAGCAGCAGGGTCTTGCCCGTGCCCGGCGGCCCCTCGAAGAGGCAGTGGTGCCGGCCGGCGAGCGCGATCTCGAGGGCACGCCGGGCGACGGACTGGCCGATCACCTCCGCGAGATCCGGCGCGTCGACGGGAAGCGGATCCGCGACGGGCGGCGGGGTCGCCGCCGGCAGCTCCGCGGTGCCGCTCAGGTGGCCGACCGCGGCGCCGAGGGTCGGCGCGCCGATGACCCGCATCGCTCGCACCGCGGCCGCCTCGGTGGCCGCCTCGCTGGCGACGATCGCCTCGTGCATGCCCGCCCGACACGCCGCGTCGACGAGCGCGAGGGCGCCGGGGATGCGGCGCAGGCCGCCGTCGAGCGCCAGCTCGCCGAACAGCGCCGTCCCGTCCAGGCGCCCGACACGCGGCAGCTGACCGGAAGCGACGAGGATGCCGACCGCGATGGCCAGGTCATACGCGGTCCCTTCCTTGGGCAGGTCCGCCGGGGCGAGGTTGACGGTGATTCGCCGCGACGGCACTTCGAAGCCGCTGTTGCGCAGTGCCGATCGGACGCGCTCGCGGGCCTCGAGGACGGCGCCGCCGGCGAGCCCCACGATCGTGAGGCCGGGCAGCCCGAACGCCACATCCACCTCGACGCACACGGGGACGGCGTCGACGCCGACCAGTGTCGCGGTGTTGACCTGAGCGAGCACGCGCGCCTCCAGCACATTGGAGGCGGCGGGACGGGGCTGGTTGAGTGCCGGTCGCCCGCCTGCTCGCCTCCGTACATCGGCGGCGACCGGCACACGAAGGCTAGGCGGCGGAACGTTAGCGGCCCGTTACCCGATCGTTATCGGTTCACCGGCAGGCAACAGAGGATCGCTTCAACGGCGCGGCGCCGCCGGCACCTCGTCGGCGAGGGCTGTGTCCATCGCCCGCGCGAAGTCGGTGATCGACTTGGCAAGGGGTGCATCGGGGCGCGACGACATGATCGGCTCCCCCGAGTTCAGGGCGCTGATCGCGCCGCGGTACTCGTTGATCACCTGGTAGTCGATCGAGCGGCCGAGGGCGGACTCGGCGTTGTTGACGTTGATCCCGGTGTACGCGTTGGATCGGTTCAGGACGAGCTGCACCTTGCTCCGCTCGTAGCCGAGCGAGTCCATCGTCTCCAGCACCAGCCGCACGTTCTTCAGGCAGGAAAGGTCGGCGGTCATGACCACGAAGATCACATCGGCCTCATCGAAGAGCTGGAGGTTGAAGTCGTCGATCGTCTTGACCATGTCGACCAGCGTGTAGTCGTAGGCACCACGGCAGAGCGCGAGGATGTTCGACAGCGATGCAGGCTCCTGCCGCTGACGCTCCATCACGATGTCCGCGGCCTCGGGCGAGGGTGGCGCCAGCATGAGGTCGACGCCGGTGTGGTGATGCACCATCAGCTTGCGCAGCAGGTCCGCATCCAGGTCCGGCTCGGCGATCGCGTTGACGATCGAGCCCGTGTCGAGCGCCAGGTCCATGAAGACGCGCAGGTCGCCGAACTGGAGGTTCGCGTCGAGAAGGGCGGGCTTGCGATGCAGCTCGCGGGCGAGGCTGATCGCCGTGTTGATGGCGATCGTGGTGGTGCCCACGCCGCCCTTGGCGCCGTAGAAGACGGCGAGCCGGCCGAGGGCCGGTTGCTCGCCGCGGCTGGCCCTCTGAACCGGTCCGCCGCCCGATCGGGCGAGGAGCGCCTTGATCTTGGCCATGAGCTCGAGGGGATGGAACGGCTTGACGATGTCGTCGTCGGCGCCGGCCCGCAGCCCACGGACGCGCTGCTCCACCTCGGCCTCCGAGGTGAGCATGATGATCGGCACGCGCCGCCCATCCTGCTCCGCACCCCGGATCTGCTGGATCGCTGCGTACCCGTCCAGCTTCGGCATCGAGACGTCCATGAGGATGAGATCCGGCGCCTCGTCGCGGGCCATCTCGAGTCCGGCGGCCCCGTCGGAGGCGACGATCACCTCGTACCCCTCCTGCTTGAGGGTGAAGACCAGGACGCGCTGGATGTTCAGGTCGTCGTCGACGACCAGGACCTTGGTGGCAGCCATGCAAGCTCCCTAGGCGGATGCGATGGAGGGATGGGGGCGGATTATACGGGCTCCCCCTGCACGGACTGGACCGATGGGGTCGCCGGCGCCTCGGATCGGGCGCCGGCCGGCGCAGCGGACAGGTACCGATCCAGGAATGCCAGCACGCGTGCCTCGTACGCGGCGCCGGCGACCCAGCGTGCCGTCGCGTGCTCCGCGCCATCCACGATCCACAGCTCCTTCGGCTCCCCCGCCGCCTCGAAGAGCTTCCGCGACTGGCGCCAGCTGATGAGGGCGTCGTCACGCGGCGCGATGAGAAGCAGCCCGCGCGGGGCGATGCGCGCCACGCAATCGATCGGCGAGATGAGGCGCGTGCCCGCCCGCAGCCACGCCGCCCACACGATGATGCGCGCGCCGAGCTCCGCGAACGGGTACCGCGCGGCGCGCAACTGGTTCGCGATGGGGTGATGCAGCTCCGCAAAGGCGGCGTCGGCGACGACCGCCGCAACCGGCAGCTCGGGGGCTGCGACGATCGCCACGGCGGCACCCATCGAGAGGCCGAGCAGCGCAATCGGTCCCATGCCGCGTCCCTCGAGCAGTCGCACGGCGGCCGCGACGTCGCGGCGCTCGAGCGACCCGAGCGTGATCGAGCCTGGATCGCTGACACCATGCCCGCGGAAGTCGAATTGCAGGACGTGGTACTGGCGGCGGAGCCACGGAACATACGCGGCCAGCTCGCCGAGGCGGTGCCCGGTGAAGCCATGCATGACGATCACCGCCGCGCGCGTGTCGACCGCCGCTGGCACGAGCCAGCCGGACAGCGTCACGCCGTCATCGGTCGTGAAACGCACGTCCTCCCACGGCAGGTCGAGGTCGGCGGGCGAGGTCGGCCAGCCCTCGTTGGGCGGGATGAACGGCCGCGTGGTGGGCCGCACCAGCCGCTTCGACCCGACCATGCCGAGATAGCCGAGGTAGGCGGCGACGATGCCGCCCACCACTCTGCCGATCCATGCGGCCAGCCCACGCCGGCCGGGGCCGCTCATCCGGCGGCGCCGTCTCCAGCCGGCGGCGCCGCGCCACCATCGGTCGCGATCCGCGTCTGACGCATCGCCGCGGTGATGGGACGCGTCAGCTCCGAGAGCTCCATCGGCACGATCCACTTCGTGCTCGAGCCGTCGGCGAGCGCCTTGAGCGCGTCGAGGTACTGCAGCGCCATCGTCTTCTCGTCGATGCCGCGCGCCGCCCCGAAGATCGTCTGGAGCGCGTTGGCATAGCCCTCGGCTCGGAGGATCTGCGACTGGCGCTCACCCTCGGCACGGAGGATATTCGACTGCTTGTCGCCCTCGGCCACGTTGATCGTCGCCTGCCGTGTCCCCTCGGACTCGGTGATGTTGGCGCGCCGGTTGCGCTCGGCGCTCATCTGCCGGTTCATGGCGTCCTGGATGTCGCGCGGCGGCAAGATCTCGCGAATCTCGACGCTGGTGATCTTCACGCCCCAGCGCTCGGTCACCTCGTCCAGCTTGGCGCGCAGGATGTGGTTGATCTCCTCGCGCTTGGCCAGCACGTCATCGAGCGGGATGTCACCGATGACGGCGCGCAGGGTCGTTGCGGCCAACGCCTGTGAGGCACCGGTGAAATCGACCACCGCCGTCACCGTCACGTCGGGCTGGAAGACCTTGGAGTAGACGAGGAAATCGATGCTGATGGGGGCGTTGTCCTTGGTGATGCAGGTCTGCTGCGGCACCTCGAGGAATCGCTCGCGGAGGTCGACCTTGACCGCCTGCTGCACGAACGGGATGAGCAGCACGATGCCCGGGCCACGCGAGCCCTGGAGACGGCCGAAGAAGAACACGACCAGCCGCTCGTACTCGCGGATGATGTGGACAGTCGCGCTCAGGATCCACAGGATGACCGCCAGGACGACGATCACGATAATCAGCCCAACCGGGTTGTCGAAGGTCATTGCCTCTCCTCCTGCCCGCGCTCGGGTTCGTCGGCGGGTTCGACGATGAGCTCCAACCCCCGGACGCCGACCACGCGGATGGGCGCGCCAGCGGCGATCGTGACGCCCGGCGTGCGGGCGGACCACGTCTCGCCGCCAGCATAGGCGATCCCCGTCGGAGCGAGGAGCGTCTGGGCGGTCCCCAGCACGCCGGTGAGCGCGGCCATCGGATCCGTGCCGGCCTTGCCGGCGCGCATCTGGAGCAGGGCGCGGACGATGACGAAGAAGTAGACGAGCGTGAACGCGACGACGATGGCGATGAGCACCGGCGAGACACTGACCTGCACCGAATCGGTCCCGTCAACCCGCGTGTAGAGGGCGAAGGCGCCGAGCACGAAGCAGACGATCCCGCCGATGGTGAGCAGCCCGAAGCTGGTGACGTTGAGCTCCAGCACGAAGAGCGCGATCGCCAGCAGGATGAGGAGCAGGCCACCGACGTTGAGCGGAAGGCTGTTGGAGCCGATGAAGGCGAGGAGGATCGCGATCGCCCCCGCGATGCCGGAGACGAAGTTCGGATGCCAGACCTCGGCGAGGAGGCCGTAGAAGCCGATGGTGAAGAGGATGAACACGATGTTCGGATCCGACAGCAGGTGCAGGCCGGATTGACCGATGTTCATCCGCACGTCGGTCACCGGCACGTCGGCCAGCTGCGGCAGTGCCGCCCCGTCGAACGTGAGCGCCGTGCCGTCGGCGCGCGTTCCCGTATCGATCTGCTGGAGGAGGTCCGGCACCGTGGCCGCGACGATGTCGACGACCGGCGGGTCCATCGCGATCGCGGCGCTGGCATTGACGCTGGCCGCCTCGCGGACGGCGGATTCCGCCCAGTCCGCGTTCCGGTTCGTTCGCTCGGCGAGCGCGCGGATCTTGGCAACGGCGTCGTTCGTCACCTTCGAGGCGAGCGTCGGCTGGAGCTCCTCGCCGCCGCTGCCGACGACCGATGCGGCACCGATGTTCGTCGACGGTGCCATCGCCGCCACGTCGCCGGCCAGCACGATGAACGTGCCCGCGGAGCCCGCCCGCGCCCCGTCCGGCGCCACGTAGGTGATGACCGGAATCGGGCTGTTGAGGATCGCCGCGACGATCACATCGGTCGAGCGCAGCTCACCGCCGGGGGTGTCGACCTCGATGATGACCGCCGCGGCACCGCCTTCGGCGGCTGATGCGATCGCCTCCTCGACGAAGGCGGCATTGACCTGGTCGATGGTGCCGGTGACCCGGAAGCGCGTGATGTGGTCGCCATCGGCGGCGGCGGGATTGGCACTGACGAGGATGCCCACGGCGAACGCCAGCACGGCGGCTAGCCGACGAATCGCTTGCCTCCGACCTGCACGACGCTCGGGTTGTCGCGGCCGCATGACGGCTCCAGTATAGCGGGCACCCGCCGCATTGCCGGAGTGGAGCTCAGGCTCGCACCCCCAGCAGGTCGTGCGCGACGAGGCGTGACCACGTCTCCATCCGATCCCAGGCGTCCGCCAGCTCGTCCCGCGTGGCCCAGCGGCCGGTGAGCTTCTCCGTCTCGCGCACGGCCACCGCCCGATCCTGCGCATCCACGCGGAAGACGACCCCGAGATGGACGGCGCCCACCGGGTTCGTGTCGTCGTTGAGCAGCCCCACGAGCTCGAAGTCCGGGTCCCACGGTGCGTCGAGCTCCTCCGCCCATTCCCGACGCAGCCCCGCGTCGAGGACGTCGTCGCCGGCGTCGACCGGGTTGAGGTGACCACCGACGCCGATGCTGGCCCTGCGATGCAGCCGCGCATCGCCGCCCGCGGCGGTACGTTCCATGAGGAAGATCGCGTCCCCGTCGCGCACCACGACATACGGGATGAGCTGCTTCAGCGCGGCATCCTCCTCGGCGAGCTGCCGGTCGACATAGCGTCCGTGCTCCCCGACCGCCGCGCTGAGCGCGGCCAGCGCGGAGGCATCGGCCCGGCGCACGCCGGTGAAGTCGCACCCACCCGGCACGACACGGCGGGGCAGTACCAGGACGCGTTCGGCCATCGGTGGCCAGTCTAGCCCGGCCCGCCCGGTGCACATCAGAACCGCAACCGAATGCCCGCTCATCGGTCTCGCAAGGTGCACCGCAAGGTTCACGAGTCAACCTGACTGCACACGACGCCGCCGTTTGGCGTAGTCGGCTCCCCTCGGCACGCTGCCTGACGGGCGGAGTGAACGCCAAACGATGGTCCCGGGCCTGCGTTAGTACTCAGGTACCGGGCCCGGTGCGCGGTGCGGCAGCGACCGCGCACCGGTGTCCCGCCTCCGACCCGCACGGCGGATCGACGCATTGCTGCCCTCGGCGTCGGTCCTCTGATGGGAGTCAGCATTGCTTGATCGTCGCCGCAGGCGCGGCCGACTCGGGGAGATCGGTAGTCATTCGGCAGCGCCGCGTGGCCAGTCGCTGGTGGAGTTCGCCCTCGTCCTCCCGATGCTCTTGGTCCTCCTCCTCGGTGTCGCCGACCTGGGCCGTGTATTCGCGGCTGGAATCACGCTGGAAGCTCTATCTAGAAATGCAGCGGAAGCAGCGGCCCAGGAATACCTTCAGTTGAGGCGCGGCACGTCCGGCTCCGAGCCCGATGCCGGCGCATATTCCCTCGTCTTAGATCGTGCGCAGAAAGTAGGCTGCCGGGAAGCGCGGACTTTGCCCGGGCACAAGGAAGACGCTTTCACCGGCAGTTGTCAGATGCCTGTGATCGGAGCATGCGTGCACGATGAATGGGGCGACCACTGCGGCGCCACGAGCACGCCGAGCGTTCCGGCCGAATGCTCGCAATTAGCTGGGTGGCCGACGGTATTGAGTGACCAGCCGGGCGGACTCCCCTACGTGCGCGTCAATGCGTGCTACCAGTTCAAGCCGATGATTTCAATCACTCTGCCCCTGAATTGGTCGCAACCTGTCGGAGAGACGTGGCTGCAGCGACAACGAATCTTTACCGTGGCTGACTACTAATGCTCAATCGATATCGAATTCACTCCAAGAAGGGACAAACGATGGTCGAGTTGGCCCTCGTGTTGCCCCTCTTCATCATTTTTCTGTTCGGAATCGTATTGCTGGGGATCACGGTCTTTTATCAGCAGCAGCTCACAAACGCCGCGCGCGAAGCAGCTCGCTTCGCCTCCATCCACAGCGCAACGGCACCGTGTCCGGTCACGGGTAGTTTTGACCCTGCGAGTCCTCCTCTTAGTTATCCGCTAGGCAGCGCGGGCAATCCCGGCGGGTGCGACCGCAAAGCGGCCGGATGGCCAAAGATGACCGCCGCGGCCCGGGGCTCCGTTTCAGGGATCAATGGGAGTGGCGTTATGGTCTCGGCCTGCTGGTCGGGCTATCGGAAGGACTCACAGTTCGGTCCCATCGATGCGCCGCCCCCGGGGACCTATCCGACGCTCGGCACAATCTACAGCGTGTTTGTGCCATGTCAGATTGACGGGCACGACCCGTTGCTAGAGTCGAGCCAGATCGGCTGTATCTCAGGCATGCCTACGACAGACGAGGCAAGCAGCATGTCCGAGTCGGCCGGAACTCCGGTTGCAAACACGGTCACCGCGTACGCGTGTTATGTCTGGA
>JBBRWZ010000034.1:0-23829 GCA_038248895.1 Candidatus Limnocylindria bacterium
ACAACCATGCCCAGGCTCTGTGCAATGGCACGCAGCCGCCCCAGGTCGATTCCCAAGGCAGGGCAGCGGCGATGCCCTGCCGCCGACTGTAGCGTTCGGTCGGAGGCAACTTCCGGCTCGCACCGTTGCCGTGCGCTGCTGACTGCCGACCCACAACGGGCGCTCACATTCAGCACTGAGCATTGTGCCGTGCCCGTTCCGGGGAAAGTGCCAAAGGTCACAAGAGACGGAGAGGTGGAGTCCGAGATGACCCGTGCGCGCCTGGCGACGCCACGCGGCCACGGGATCCCAGCACGCCGGACTGACTTCTTATCGAGCGCTCAGGTACGGCTCAGCGGCAACTCACCTCCGATGCCAACCATCCCGGGAGCAAGGAGGTCCATTCCGTATGCCATCCATGGCTGGGGATCGCGGGGCCGCCGTCCGGCACGCCCAGCGCGCCAGCGGCCAAGCATCGGCGGTGGCGGCGATGATCGCCGGCGGCCGGCCGTTCGCCGACGTGGCACAGCAGGTGCTGGCCACCCGCGGCTCGCTCGATTCCCTGCTCCTGCGGCTGGTTGAGCTCGAGCTCGCCCACTGCCTGCCGAGCGCCTCGCGGCGCGGTGAGGTCAACGCGTTGCTGTGCGCTGCGCTGGGACGGAGCGGGGCGGGATTCCACCGGACGCGAACTACTGCACGCTCTGCCCTGAAGGAGAGGACATCCCCATGAGTCGTCGAGCCCAGACCGGCCGCGTTCAGCGGCACTCGTCAGCCTCCGTTCGGCCTGGGGCCGTGGCATCGAGCCTGCCGCGCCCGGTCCGGATCGTTGCCTTCGCCGGTATCGCCGCCGTGGTCGGCATCCTGGCCGTTTCGCTGGTCGTCGGGCGGCTGGCGGGGCCGACGCAGACCGATGCAACCGCGATCTCCGTGCGGGCCGACATGGGCGGCTTCGACCCCGCTGCGCTGACGGTGCGGGCCGGCGAGACGGTGCGGATTGAGTTCGCCAGTCTGGACACGTCGTTCCACAGCGATGGCGGCGGTTGGCATCAGTTCGCCATCGACGAGTTCGGCATCGACTGGAAGGTAGGCCCGCAGAGCGGCGAAGTGTTCGAACTGACCGCGCCAGCCGAGCCGGGCAGCTACAGCTGGTACTGCGACATCTGCTGCGGCGGCAAGGAGAATCCGACGATGCGCGGCACCCTGACCGTGGGCGCCTGATGCACGCCGTGCCTGGCGCACCCGTCGCCCGGGTGCGGCTGGTCATCCTCGTGGTCGGTGCCCTGGCGGTGGCGGCTATCGCCGCCGTCCTCGCGGGGGGACCGGGAGCGATGGGCCACCCGGCGCTCGCCGATCTCAGCCTGCCGGTCATCATCTCTGCCGGATTCCTCGACGGGTTTAATCCGTGCGCCTTCGGCGTGCTCATCCTGTTCGCGACCTTCGCATTGGGCCTGGCCGCCCGGCAGTCGCTCGCGACTGGCGGGGCTGCCCCCGACGTCCGCGGCGCCAGTCGCACGGTGCTCGGCCTGGGTGCCTTCTTCGTGGTGGGCGTACTGGTCACGTACTTCCTGCTCGGGCTTGGCCTGCTGACGGTGGTCGCGTCGCTGACGGACTTCGGAGGCAATCACCTGCCAAGCCGGATCGCCGCACTGGTGGCCATCGGCCTCGGGCTGTGGATGCTGCGCGACGTCTTGCTGCCCGACGCGCCCTGGAAGCTGGAGGCGCCGCACGCGCTTCACGGCCGGATGCGTGCCTGGGCGCGTGCCGGCTCGCCGATCGCGCTCCTCGGTGGTGGCGTCCTGATCGGGCTGTGCACCGTGCCCTGCAGCGGTGCGGTCTACATCGGCGTCGTGGCCCTCCTGGCATCCAGCGGTACGGTCGCCGCCGGCATCGGGGGGCTGGCCCTCTACAACCTGGCCTATATCGCGCCGCTGGTCGGGCTGCTGGTGCTCGCCAGCCGGCCGGGCCTCATCCGGGTCATCAACCGCTGGCATCTCGAGCACGCCGGGGGCGCCAAGCTCGTCCTGGCGTTGGTGGTGCTTGCGCTCGGCTTTGCGATCCTGCTGACGGTGTAGGCGCGCCGCGATTCTCAGCGACGCGTTAGCCGTCACTCATGGGGTCCTCAGGTTGAGATGCTGAACTGATCGCATGTCTGATCTGCTCGCCATCGTGCTCATTGTCGTTGTCATCCTGCTCGTTGCCGACCTTCTGCTCGCCGGGGGCGGGATGACCATGGCGGGCATGGGGGCGATGATGGGTGCCGTCGCCAACCCGGTCGGGGCCGGAGTCCTGATCGTCCTGCTGCTGGTGGTGCTCATTCTGCTCATCGGCGGCGGGGGATAGCCGTGCTGTGGCCCGAGGCCCGCGCCCGGCTCGACCGCGGCGGCCGGCGGCAGCTCGTGGAGATCACCGTCCGGGGAGGCTACCGCCCGGCGGCCATCGTGGCCCGCGCCGGCGTGCCGCTGCGGGTCGTCTTCCGGCGGGACGACCACGATGCCTGCACCGAGCGCGTCATCTTCTCCGCGCCTCGTCTCGATCGCCGCCTGCTCCCGGTCGGGACGACGACCGTCGACCTCCCGGCCCAGCCGGCGGGGCAGATTCGATTCACCTGCGGCATGGGGCGCTACCGGGGCCGCATCGACCTTGTCGAGCCCGGTCTGCCCCGCCTCGTGGCGGGCCTGCGTGACCTGCTGGTGGGCGGCGGAACGCTAGTCGGAACCGCTCTCGTGCTCGCCGGTGGACTGCTCCTGATCGCCGCCGCTACGGCGCTGCTCCTCGACCTGCGCCCCGCGCAGCTCGTCGTCGGACTGGCCGTGTTGGCCTGGGCGATCGGCTGCCTGTGGGTCTTCCGCAGATCCGCATCGGCAACCTAGGGCGCCCGCCGTGCCGTTCGTCATTGACGTCGATCCGGTCGCTGTCCGCCTGGCCGACCTCGAGGCGCGCTGGGATCAGCCGGGCCAAGCCACGGCGCGCAACGTCACACCAGAATCTGGTCGGCGCCTTCGCCGACAACAGCCTGGGTCTGCCGGTGGCGCTGGGGATCCTGTATCCGTTCATCGGGCTGCTGCTCAGTCCGATCCTGGCCGCGCTGGCCATGAGCTTCAGCTCGGTCACGGTCATCACCAATGCCAATCGGCTCAAGCGCTTCGAGCTTAAGGAGGTGGCGGCATGACTCTCGATCAGCTTCTCGCAACCCTCGGTGCCCTGGCGGCCATCGGCTTCATCGTCTGGTTCTTCTGGCTCAGGCGTAGCCCCGGCGTACGGGCAGCGGTCGTCGGCGACGGCTACCAGGAGCAGATGGTCCTGGTCAAGGGCGGCTACACGCCCGACACCATCCGGGTCGCCGCCGGCAGCCCGGTCCGGCTCCTGTTCCGGCGCGAGGAGACGTCGGCCCGCTCCGAGCAGGTCCTCCTGCCCGACTTCGGCGAGGCCGCCATGCTGCCCACCGGGCAGATGGTGCCGGTCGAGTTCCTGCCGGGCGAGCCCGGCAGCTACGAGTTCACCTGTCAGATGAGCATTGCTGCGTGGGCGGATCCTGGTGGAGGCCGCGTGATGACGACGCTGACCATCATTGATTCGCGGGAGGCGCCCGCCGCCCCGTGCCTGGTGTGCGGCAACCACATCCCGACTGGGGAGGGCGTCACCGCCCGCTATGGCGAGCGAATCCTGCAATTCAAGTGCCCGGGCTGCGCCGCCCGCTTCGCGGCCGATCCGGAGCGGTACCTGGCACGCGAGGCGGCCGGCTGCTGCGGGCACGAGTCCGAAGCCTCGCCGGCCAGCGAGTGGCGTTGGTACTGATTGGTATCCGCTGGGCGCGTATGCTCGCAACTGACGCCGAAATGGAGGATATCGCCGATGCCACTCTGGGGATGGGTCGTCCTGATCGCGGTCGCGTTGCTGGCCGTCTACGCGATCTTCATGTACAACGGCCTGGTCCGGCTGCGGAACGTCGTCGACGAGGCCTGGAACCAGATCAGCGTCCAGCTCAAGCGACGCCACGACCTCGTCCCGAACCTGGTCAACGCGGTGAAGGGCTACATGGACTTCGAGCAGGAGACGCTGACGCGGGTCGTCGAGGCGCGCACCGCCGCAGTCGCCGCGCAGGCGGCAGGGCCGAGCGGTGCCGCGCAGGCGGCGCAGGCGGAGAACCTGCTGACCGGCATGCTCCGCCAGCTCTTCGCCCTGGTCGAGAACTACCCGGATCTGAAGGCCAACCAGAATGTCCTGCAGCTGCAGGCGCAGCTGGCAACCACCGAGAACCAGATCGCAAGCACCCGAGAGCGTTACAACTCCACCGTGCGCCAATTCAACACGGCCATCCAGCGCTTCCCGGCGGTGCTGATGGCGGGACTGATGGGCTTCGCCGACCGCGATTACTTTGCGATCGCCGAGGCCGACACCGCCGTCCCGGAGGTGGACCTCAGCCTGCGGAGCTGACCGGGACCCGGGGCCCGCGAGTCTCAGCCGTCGCTCATGTTGCGTTCATACGGCGCAAGCAGCCTGCGGTTGCCGATCAGGCGCCAAGAGCCTGCGGACGAGATGGAGGTCGTCAATGATCGCAATCGGACGGCTCGCCCTCGTGGCCGGCGGAGCCGCGCTCTTCCTCGGTGCCTGCTCCGCAAGCGGGTCACCGGCGGGTGCCACGGCCAGCCCCCGCGAGGTCGACCTGACGATGACCGACCAGATGACCTTCGAGCCGGCTCGCATCGAGGTCCGTCCCGGCGAGACGATCCGCTTTGTGGTGCGAAACGTCTCGAATGAAGCCCACGAGGCCTACATCGGGACCGAGGAAGAGCAGCGCCTCCACGCGACCGTGCACGCCGCCGTACCGGCCGACAAGCAGTCGACCACGACCCACATGGGGTACGCGGTGCACATCCCGCCGTTCGGCAACGGCGAGCTGGTGGCGGTCTTCGCGGCGGACACCGAGTACGTCATCGGCTGTCACTACCCGGGCCACTACGAGGCCGGCATGCGCGCGGTCGTGGCGGTCACCGAATGACCCGGCGTGCACACTCGGCAGGCGCCAGCGCAGCCCTCGCGGTCTCGGCGCAGCCTGTCGAGCCGCGGCGCGTCAGCGTGGGGATGCGAGCCGCCCGCAGCCTGGCGACGCTCGCCAGCGGCGCGGTGGCGGCCATCTCCGGGATCGCGCCCCACGTCCTGCATCACGTTGGTCCGCTGGCGGGCACGGCCCTGCTCGCCGGAGCCGGCGGCACGCTGCTCTTCGGTGTCGCCGGCTTCGCGCTGTCGATCCCGATGCTATTGCGCCTCCGCCGTCGCTTCGGAACCTGGGCGGCGCCGGCCGTGGCGAGCGCCATCTTCACCGGCGTGTACCTGGTCAGTGCCCTGGTCGTGGGCCCGGCCCTGACCGCCGCTCCACGGGCTGCCGAGGCACCTGCTCCCCTGCCCTCAGGGCACACAGGTCACCATTGAAACAGCGATCAGGCGCCAACCAAGTGGCAGACCGCGAGCGTGTGCGTGCCACGCGTCGTTAGCGGGAACACCTCGGCGCGACTCTGAGCCACTCCGTGTGCGGGCGGGGCGGGGTTGGCCGATGCGCCCAATGTCATCGGCTTCCATCCCTACGCCAACCTGGTCGACCTCATCCTTGAGCGCGCCCAGCTGGGCACGAGCGCCGTCAGCGCGGCTTGAACCCAGGCGCGTCGGTGCTGATCGCTACGTTTGGGGGGCTGCGGCAAGTTCCACAGCTGAACGGCGGTCGTACTTGGCCTCCTGTCGACAGCAAGGAGGTTCTGAAGCGTGGTGCAGGGGTGGCACTCGCTCGTGGGGCTCCGTTTCGTGGACGACAATCGGGACCGCGGTGCTCAGTCTGTCGCCCGGATGCGAGCTTCATCCTGGCGGTACACTGCCGATGCCGACGAATCGGCGGCGAGCCTCAGACTCGCGAGAAGTACGCGGGCATCTGATCCTTCGCCGGCCGAGAGTGGGCACCAGACTCCTCCGGGAAGCGAGCACCATATTCACCCGGATTTCAGCCTAGACCGGGCCGTTCGGATGGCTCGATTGAGCACGAAGTAGGGGAGCGAGGCCGCTTTCGCGGGCATCGGACTTCGGATCAGCAGGTCGGGGGTTCGAATCCCTCCGGGCGCGCCATCCTCACGGACGCATCGCCATCGGACATGGCCAGCATTTCGGCTGATGGAATGCTGCCGCCGTCGATCGGTGTGAACTGCCGCACGCGTTCACCTGGTTACAGGTCGGCGCTCGTTCCTTGGCCGTGCTCGGCGTCGTAGCTTCGATGCCGCGCAATCGGCCTTTGTTCCACCCGCTGAATACCTGGCTCTGTTTGCAGGTGAGCGGCGCGAGTCAGTGCGTGGCGACCGCGACCCCGCCCGGCAGCCAGATGAGCACATCCCCGTCCGGGCGCGCGTCGCAGGCGACCACCGTGCCGCGCAGGACGTCCATTCCGAGCATCGCGCCGGGATAGCCCATCCCGGATCGCAGCGCGAGGTCGGGGACCGCCAGCCGGGCATCGCCGACGAGGACGGTGCGCGGGCCGACCACCGATCCCATCACGTCGCTGCCGCTCACGCCGCCGCCGAGACGCTCGAGGGTCGCGTGGACCAACCCGGGTACGACATCGACATCGAACTCTGTGTGCCGGCCGCCGCTGTTGACGAGCGTCGGGGTCGGTGGAAAGCCGTCCAGCGCGGCCGAGATCACCGGCGTGGCACTGCGTCCGTCGCGCGGCAGCGTCACCAGCGTGCCGCCGGGGTGCCGCGCCGCAATCCGCTCGGCGGCCTCGCGCGCCGCGCCGGCAACGAGGAGCAGCTCGTCGTCGACGAGGTCGAGCACCGCGGTCGCATCGGTCCGCAGGTGCTGCGGGCTCAGGATGCCGCCGACGCCCCAGCCGGGAAAGGGACCCGGCGCCGGAATGACGACGACATCGTCGAGGGACAGCGTGGCGCCGCCGGCCGACATAGGTACCGATCCGGCCGTCCAGCTCGGCATGGTGGCCCCCGAATGGTCGACCCCCTCCTCGCCTTCCGCCAGCATCAGACCGATGATGTCGCTCAGCTCCTTCGTCAGCAGGTGCACCTCGGAGCCCGTGTCGAGGACGAGCAGCGTCTCGGTCTCGCCGAAGCGGGCGGTGATGAAGGGCGAGTGCTGCACGGATCCGTCGGCCGCGACGAACGTGATCGGGAGGCGAAGGAGCTCGGTATCGGGAGCCAGGGCCATCTCCTCGCGGTGAGCTGACGCGGTGCGGCCGTCCGCATCCCGAGCGAAACGGACCGCCACCGTGCCCGGTGCGCCATGTCGGTGGCTCGACGCCTGGACGAGCAGCATGGTAGTCGCTCCGTCTTTGGCCAGGCGCGGGTCATGCGGCACGCCGCGCACAACGTATTCCACACGATGACTGCGACGCACCTCGGCCGCCGATCCCGCATCTGGAGCGCGGTGTTCCGCGCCGGCTACGCCTGGCTGCGCGTCGTCGATCCGCTCCTGCGCTGGACGTGGCGCCAGGGTGGCATGGGGATCACCGCCGAGCTCGGCGTCAGGGGCCGGCGCAGCGGCCGTCGCCGGACCGTCCTGGCGGGCCTGCTCTTCACCGATGGCAAGCACTTCGTGGGCCATCCCAACGGACCGGCGCAGTGGACGCGCAACCTGGCAGCGACGAGGGAGATCAGCGTCCGCCTGCCGGGCCAGGCGCCGTTCGTGGCCCGCGTGACGCGGCTCGCGGTCGGCGATCCGCAGCGCTCCGCTGCGATCGACGCGGCGGGCCGTCAGCAGCCGTGGCCGGCGAACTGGCTCTACACCGCGGCCTGGCGCCACATCGAGGAAGTGGGGGACTACTTCCGGCTCGAGGTCGGCTGAAGCGACGAGTGGCCACCAGGCACGGCGCGCCACGGCGCGTCGCGGCGCGCCGACACGGCACAGCACCGCACGGCATGGTGATGAGTCGGCGCGATTCACCGCGGGCGGGTTGACGCGTGGCGTTCCGGTGATCAATCGCGGTCCGCGACGCGTGATCAGCGCGCCGGCGCGGACTTCGTGCGCGGGACGCGCTGATACAGGTGCGGAACCGCGCGTCGGACAGCAGCCACGCGCGAATCCAGTGACGCATCGGTGGATGTATCGGTCTCAGCGGAGGTGGTAGGGCACGTCGGCGACGATGGTGTTCTTGCGGCTGAAGAGGCGCAGCTTGAGCCGCAGCGCGGTCTGGTTGTGGAGCAGGTTCTCCCACCAGTGGCGCGGCACCACCTCGTTGAGCACGACGACGATCGGCCGGTCCGGCGCCTGCTTCTGCAACGCGTCCATGTAGGCCAGCAGCGGACCGATCAACGCGCGATAGGGTGACTCCACCACCACCAGCTCGGTGGTGCCGGCCCAGTCGTGCCACCGCTCGCGCAGCGTCTCCGCGGTCTCGGGATCGTTGGTGATATGCACCGCCAGCGCGTGCGGGCTGATGCTGTTGGCGAAGGCGATCGCCTGTCGCGCCGGGCGGTCGAGGCGCGCGATGGGGACGATCACGATGGGCGTTGACGCCGTCTCGTTCAGCATCTGCGGCAGCTCCAGCGCGTCCGCGAGGTTGCTGTAGTGCCGGTTGATGCTGAGGAGCAGCCACATCAGGATCGGTACCAGCACGATCACCAGCCAGGCGCCACGCGTGAAGTTGCTCACGCCGACCACCATCATGACCGCGAAGGTCGTCAGCGTGCCGCTGCCGGTGATGACGATCCCGCGCCGCCAGCCGTCCTCGCGGCGCCGCCACCAGCGCACCAGCATGCCCCCCTGCGAGAGGGTGAAGGCCACGAAGACGCCGAGCGTGTAGAGCGGGATGAGCGCGCTGACCTGGGCCTTGAAGCCGACGATGAGCGCCACCGCCATGGCGGACAGCGCCACGATCCCGGTGGTGAACGCGAGACGCTCGCCGCGGAACGCGAACTGGCGCGGCAGGTAGCCGTCGCGGGCGAGGAAGCTCGAGAGGCGAGGGAAATCCGCGAAGCTGGTGTTGGCGGCGAGGACCAGGAGCAGAGCGGTCGAGATCTGGACGAGGTAGAGGTAGGGACCGTCGCCGGTGATGAGGCGGGTGAGCTGCGAGAGCACCGTCTCCTGCTCGTTGACGTCGGGCACGATGCCCGTCACCACCGCGAGGTACGCTATACCGATGAAGAGGCCGGCGAAGATGAGCGCCGCCCACGTCAGCGTGGTGCGCGCGTTGCGCCACTCCGGCGGCTCGAAGGCGGGCACGCCGTCGCTGATCGCCTCGACACCGGTGAGCGCCACGGCGCCGGAGCTGAAGGCGCGCAGCAGGAGGAGGATCGACAGCGCCTGCAGCGGGCCCTCGACGGTGACGTCGTTGACCACCGGGGCGACGTAATGGTCGAGCACACCGAACAGCTGCTCACCGATCCCCCACGCGATGAGGCCGCCGATGGCAAGGACGTAGACATAGGTGGGTGCCATGAAGATGGTGCCGGACTCGCGGATGCCGCGCAGGTTGCCGAGCATGAGGAGCACGACGGCGACGACGGCAATGTAGACGCGCGAGTCGTACAGCACCGGGTAGATCGAGGTCAGCGCCGCGACGCCGGCCGAGATCGACACCGCCACGGTCACGACGTAGCCGATGAGAAGCGCCGCCGCCGCCACCACGCCGACCGTGGGTCCGAGGTTGTCGCTCGCCACGAGATAGCTCGACGCGCCGTTGGGGTAGGCCTTGATCGTCTGGCGGTATGAGCCGACGACAATGGCGAGCATGACGATAATCAGCGCCGCCAGTGGCAGCGTCCACGAGATGGCGAGCACGCCGGCCGCGGCGAGGACGCGCATCATCTCCTCGGGGCCGTAGGCGGACGAGCTGATGTTGTCGCTGCTGAAGATGGCGAGCGCCTTCTTCTTGGTCAGCCGCTCGTGCCCCTCCTCCTCGGTGCTGATGGGGCGGCCGATGAGCGTCGTCCGCACCCGCCGCAGCGCCGAGCGCCAGCCGGTCCGTGCCAGCAGCGTCCGCTCGCTGGCGACCAGCGTCCCCTCCTCGCCGCGCTCGAACTCATCCTCGAACGGGCGGACGATGCGGACATAGGCGTCACCCGGCCGCTTCCCGCGCCGCTTCTCGCGGACCTCGAGGTGCGGGTCGACCGGGTCGCGCGGTGGCTGCGGTGGCCGGAGCGGGCGGCGGGTCACGTCGCGGCCCCGAGACGCAGCACGACACCGTCATTCGGCGCCAGCGCGATGGTGTCGCCGCGCAGGTGGGCGTGGCGGTGCGGGTCGAGCGCGACGAGGATGGCGGCGCCATCGAGTTCGGCCCGTGTGACCGCGGCCTCGGTGGCTCCGACGTTGCCGAGCACCACGAGCCGCTCGCCGTCCGCCTCGCGTCGCCAACCGATCACGCCATCCGGCAGGTCGAGGATGCCGCGCTGCTCACCGCGTCGGAGCGCCGGCGTCGTGCGTCGCAGCGCGATGAGGTTCCGGTAGCGGGCCAGCGTCGACCCCGGGTCGGCGCGCTGGTCGGCCACGTTGCGCGTCGCCGCATCGGTCAGCGGCAGCCACGGGGTGCCGTCGCTGAAGCCGCCGCCGGCGTCCCACTGCATCGGGGTGCGCTGCGCGTCGCGGCCGGCGCGGTCGAAGCCCTGCGGTGGCAGGTCGGTCGCATCGGTCTGGCCGATCTCCTCGCCCGCATAGAGCGTGATCGTGCCGCGCAGCGTCAGGAGCAGCAGCGCGGCCAGCGGCACTGCATCGGCGCCGAGGCGCGTCGCGTGGCGTGGCTGGTCGTGGTTGCTGAGGGCATAGGTCGGGTTCGTGGTCTCCGGGGTGTACGCCTCCGAGCGCTCCACCGCAAGCCGCAGCGCATCCGCTTCCCACGGCGTCCGGAGCAGCTCGAAGTTGAAGGCGAGCTGGAACTGGTCGTCGCGGCCGTGCCCGAGGAAGCCGGCGAGCAGCTCGGCGGGGGTGTAGACCTCACCGATGAGGAGGCGGTCGGTGCCGTACTCGTCGGCCACGCGGCGCATGCCCCGGATCACCTCGTGCACCTCGGGGCGCTCGACGTTCCAGAGCCGCTCGTGGCCGGACCTGTCGATGCCGAAGACGGAACGGCCGAACGCCGCCGGCGGGTTGTCGCGCAGCCGATCATCCTTGATGGCGTGCGCGATGGCATCGACCCGAAACCCATCCACGCCGCGGTCGAGCCAGAAGCGCATGGCGTCGAGCATCGCGGCTGCGACGTCGGGGTGGCGCCAGTTGAGGTCCGGCTGCTCGGGGTAGAACGAGTGGAGGAAGTACTGGCCGCTCGGCGCATCGAGCTCCCACGCCGAGTTGCCGAACGCCGCGACCCAGTTGTTCGGCGGCCCACCCTCGGGCGCCGGATCGGCCCAGAGATACCAGTCACGGTGGGCGGCGCCGCGACCCGAGCGAGCATCCACGAACCACGGATGGTCCACCGAGGTGTGGCACGGGACGAAGTCGAGGAGCAGCCGCAGGCCGCGCTCGTGGGCCGCCGCCACCAGCCGATCCAGGTCGTCGAGCGTCCCGAACTCGGGCGCGACATCGGTGTAGTCGCTGATGTCGTAGCCGAAGTCGTGCTGCGGGCTGGGGTAGATGGGGGAGAGCCAGATGGCGTCGGCCCCGAGGTCGACCACGTGGTCGAGGCGATCGATGATGCCGGCGAGGTCACCGATCCCGTCGCCGTTCGCATCGGCGAAGGAGCGCGGGTAGATCTGGTAGATGACGGCGCCCTGCCACCAGGGCGCCGACGCTGATGTCGGTTCGGTGCTCACGCGATGGGATTGTAGGGCTGCGGGCCTGCGGGCGTGCCGCCTCGGCGGGCGCTCGGCGGTCCGGCGTGCCGCGGCGGTCCGCTCCGTCAGCCGCGCCGCCCGTTCGATATATCGACCCATTTGCCCCGATGCCGCCCGTTCCGCGCGGTATGGTCGATATATCGAACGCTGGTACGCGTGACGGGCGCGGGGCGGCGTGGCTCACGCTCACCGGTGTTCGAAATATCGGCTGAACAGCGCGCGCCGGCGGTCTCACGCACGATTTGTTCGATGAATCGAACGCCATGCCGGCGGTGCGACGACTGCGCCGCGAGCCCGCGACGAGCCCTGCTGGACGGGGCCCATGGTCCCGATCGCGGGCGACGTCATGCGGCAGCCTCCTCGGTCATCTGGGCCGGAACGCCGGAGGCGATCCCCACGAGCGCGGTCGCGACCACGATGGCGCCGGCGATGCCGAACAGCAACGGCACCGCCCCGAGGTCCACCACGACGCCTGCCAGTGCCAGGCTGATCGGCCCGAGGCCCACCGAGCCGAGCATGACGAGGCTCATCACCCGACCGCGCAGCGCTTCGGGCGTTCGTGCCTGCAGCCAGGCGATCACGCGCACGTTGATGAAGCCGATCAGGAGACCGATGAAGGCGGTGATCGCCGCCGCGACCGGGACGTTCGGCGCACTCCCCAGTATGCCCAGGCCGATGCCGATCCCGACGGCCGAGAGGAGCGTCACGAGGCCGAGCCGCGGCAGTCGGGAGATGGCTCCGGCGGCGATGGCGCCGACCAGCGCTCCGGCTCCGAAGCCGGAGAGGATGATGCCGAACGCCGCCGACCCGCCACCGAGCCGCGTGTCGACGAGCACCGGAATCCCGACCGTGGTCGGCCCGGTGATCGCGAAGTTGATGGCGGCGGTGAGGAGGACGAGCGTACGGACCGCCGGATCGGACCAGGCGTAGCGCAGGCCGGGGCCGATACTGCGCAGTACGCCGCCATCGTCCGCCGGCGGCGATGCGCCGTCGGGTGCGGCCGCCGGCGCCGCGCGGCGACCGCCGCGGATGAGGAGCAGAGCGGTGGCGGCGATGGCGAATGAGATCGCGTCGAACGCGAAGGCGGGGCCCGTGCTGAAGGCGGCGATCACGACGCCGGCGACGGCCGGCCCGATGAGCCCGGTGAGCTGCTGCGTCCCCTGCACGAGTGCGTTGGCCGGCGGTAGCTGCCCGTCGCCGACGAGCATCGGCAGCATGGTGTTCATCGTCGGATAGAAGAAGGCGTCGACCACGCCGAAGACCGCAGCCAGGATGTAGAGCTGCCAAAGCTCAGCACGGCCGCTGAGGACAAGGGCGGCCACGATTCCCACCACCACGGCGCGGAGACCGTTCGACGCGAACATGAGCGTGCGGGGGGAGAGGCGGTCCGACAGCGCACCGCCGAGCAGCATGAAGATGGCGCGCGGCACCGCCGCCACGGTCAGCACGCCGCCGAGCGCCAGGCCCGAACCGGTGAGCTGCAGCGTCAGCCAGGCGAGCGCCACAAAATGGAACTGGTCGCCGAGCATGGAGATGCTTTCGCCGGCAAAGAGGAGGCGGAAGTCGCGCAGACGCAGCGGCCGCAACAGGGCGGGGCCGCGCTGCTCGGCCGGCTGCTCGAGGGTGGAGGAGGTCGTCGTCATCGGTTCATTCCACCGTGATCAGGACGCCGTCGCCCTGCTCGTCCTCGGCATCGACGATGGTCCCGATGGTGTGCGACTCGACTGCCTCGGTGATGAGGTTGGCGTAGCTCTCCGGGATGCCGGGGACCATGCGCGCCGCCATTGAAGCGAGCGTGAGCGGCACGCGGACATCGACCACGCGGCGCCCGTTCTCGCTCACGCGGATGCGGACCCGGCGAGCGCGGCCGCCCTCCGGGGCCGGCGCGGGCGGGGCTGCGCCGTGGGGCTGCCGGTCAGCGCGGGTCAGCGCGTCGATGATCGGCGCCGCCTCCTCGGGGCTGAGGGTGCCCTCGGCCACGAGACGGAGGATTGTGGCCAGCTCGTCAGGCATCAGTCCGACCCGCCGCTGAGGCGCCGCGCCGCCTCGTCCACGTCGATCTCCCCGCGTTCGAGGGCACGCAGCACGGCCAGCTCGGCATCGGGAGCGAGCGGCGGGTGCGGCGGAGCGGAGGGAGCCGGCGGGGCTGGCGGCGCCGGTGGCGTCGGTGCCGTGGCATCGGTCCCGACCCGTCGCGGGCGCCGCACGAGCAGGTCGCCGGACATCGACGAGAAGAGGAACTCGGGTCCGCCGCCGCCGATGACGAGCCGGCGCCGGTCGTGCCGGCCCTCGAGGCGATGGTCGATGTCGCTGCTGATGTCGGTGGAGATGCCGCGGACGGTAAACGAGGCTGGGCCGATGAGGCCCACCACGAGGTCGCCGCTCACCGTCTCGCTGCAGAACTCGCCGCTCGGCTCGAGCTGGCCCTCGATCTCGACATCGCCGCTCACCGTGGTGGCACGCACCGCGACGAGGTGCGGCGCGAGGAGCGCGAGGTCGCCACTGACCGATTCGGCCCGCACCGCAACCGACGCATCGCTCCGGACGCGGGTGTCACCCGACACGGTGTTGATGCGGAGCGTGCCCCCGGCGGCGTCGAGCGAGAGGTCCCCGGAGACCGTCTCGTAGCGCTGCGTCCCGACGAGGCCGCGGGCTTCGACGTCGCCGCTCACCGTGGTGAGCCGCAGCTCGGTGCCCGGCGGCGTCTCGACCCGGATGCTGAGCCCGGTGTCGGCCACGCCGCCGAAGAGTCGCGGCAGCGCACCGACGCCGTCGCGACGGAAGGCGTGCCTGTCGTCGGGCTGCTTCACGTCGAGCGACGTGGCGCCCTGGCTGACTCGCAGCCGAAGCTGCCCGAACAGCTCGTCGGCTTCCGCGTCACTCGACGCCCGGATCTCGAACGTGGCAGTGACGCGAGCGAGATCTTCGCCGGCGGCCGCGGCGCTGACATCGGCGGAGGTCACCGAGACGGATAGTTCTCCGGCGGCGCCGATCGGGTGCTCGATCGTCTGGGTGCGTACGAACGTGGCCATCGATCACTCGCCGCCGAGCGCGCGGAGCTGCGTCGCAGCGTCGGCGGCGCTCAGCTCGCGCCGCGCGAGGCGCTCGAGGATGGCGCGCCGCTCGTTCGCGGATGTGTCGGCCCGTGGCGCGGCGGGTGCCTCCGGTTCGGCACGCATCGGCTCGACATCGGCCTCATCTGCCTCGCCGTCGCCGAGACCGAGTGCGCGCACCAGGGCGTCGACGCGAGAACGAACGGTGGGGTAAGAGATGCCGAGCTCGCGCTCCATCTCCTTGAGGTTTCCGCGCGCGCGGAGGAAGCTCTCGAGGATCGCGAGCTGCTCGCGGGAAAGTCGCCCGAACCGACCCACGCCGAACTCGCCCTCGAGCGCGGTGCCGCAGCTGCGGCAGTGGAGCCGGCTGATCATGAGCTCGCCCTGGCAGACCGGGCAGGTGGAGATGACGTCGTGAGCCATTGGTCAGGGCCGCGCCGGTCGGTCGGCGCGTCGCGGCTCCGAGGCGTTGACGACGCGCTTGCCGCGGGCCGGTCGCGCGACGCGCTCCCGTGAGGCATCGCGGATGCGATCCTCGGTGACCATGATGGCGTAATGGATGCGATAGTCCAACATTGCTATCTCCTACTTGCGATTTGGTAATCGCGGCTGCGTGATTCGTAAGTGCGGCCATCACTATGCTGCCAACTGCCCGAAGTGTCAACCCTGGTTTCGTATTTCGCATACCGGATTGCCAAAAAGGGCCCGCAGGCGCGCGTCGCCGCGGTGTGCGGCTGCTCCATTCGGCACGCTCGTCGGTCCGCGCCGCGGTGCGCACCTCACGTCCCGATGGATGCTCCCGAGGGCCCGGCCGGTGTCCGAATCACGGCACACACTCGCGCGTA
The DNA here is from genome assembly GCA_038248895.1 of Candidatus Limnocylindria bacterium. Lineage (GTDB taxonomy): Bacteria > Chloroflexota > Limnocylindria > QHBO01 > QHBO01 > JAICQM01. The sequence continues at coordinate 15,631 of JBBRWZ010000034.1, forward strand.
CCGGCGCCGGGCGTCGTGCCGCTGTCGGTCGGCAAGGCGGAAAGACGCGACCCGGTCACCGCGCTACCATGCTCGGATTCCCATGGATCTCAGCTTGCTGCCGTACTCCCCCGATCGCGACGTCTACCGGCTGCTCCAGGTCGACCCGCGCTCGAATACCGATGAAGTCGTCGCCGCCTGCCGGCGGCTGGCGCGCACCTTCCACCCCGATCGCAACGAGTCGTGGCGCGCAAACGAGGAGATGCAGGTCGTCAACGCCATCCGCGGCCTGCTCACCGACCCGGCCGCGCGGGCCGAGTACGACATCGCGCGCTGGCGGTTCTGGAACGACCGCGATGCGGCTGGCGCACACGCGCTCCGAGGTTCGGCAGCGCAGCATGCGACCTCCGACGACCCTGGTGCCGGCGCACGGCTCCTCGTCCAGCTGCGCGCCGCGCTGGTTGGTGTCCGTGCGGCGCTGAGCGCGCTCGGCCCGCCGCGGTGTGCCACCTGCCGCACGGTGATCGGCAGCGAGGACCGCTACTGCCTGGCGTGTGGCCGCCTCCTGCTCACCGGCGGCTGAGCCCGGCGACCGGGCGGCGGTGGTGCGCCCTGGCGCAACCGATCAGGCGTTGACGGGGTTGTCGCGCTCCGGGTCGATCTCGAGCGAGGCGAGCGCGCCGCGCAGCTCCTCGGGCGACCCCTGGCCGCTGAGGCACAGCCCGTGGAGCGCCGCGTACGTGATCTGCTGCGGGCTCACCTCGAAATGGATGCGCAGCGCCTCGCGCGTGTCGGAGCGACCGTAGCCATCGGTCCCGAGGACGGTGAGCGGCCGGTCGATCCAGCGGCTCACCATCTCGGGTACCGCCTTCATGTAGTCGGTGGCGGCCACGATCGGGCCCTCCGCATCGCGCAGCGCACTCGTCACGTACGGCACGCGCGGCTCGGCATCAGGATGGAGCCGGTTCCATCGCTCGGCCTCGAGCGCATCGCGGCGCAGCAGCTGGTAGCTGGTGACGCTCCAGACGTCGGCGGCGACGTCGAACTGCTCGCGCAGGATCCGCTGCGCCTCCACCGCCTGGTGCAGGATCGGTCCTGACCCGAGCAGCTGCGCGCGGCGCGATCCGCCCTCCGCGGACCGATATCGATAGATCCCGCTGATCACCCCGTCCTCGACGCCGTCCGGCTTTGCCGGCATCGGCCAGTTCTCGTTGTAGAGGGTGATGTAGTAGAGGACATCCTCGTTCGCCTCGATCATGCGACGGATCCCGTCGCGGACGATGATCGCCAGCTCGTAGGCGACCGCGGGGTCGTAGGCGTGCATGTTGGGGATCGTGGACGCGAGCAGGTGCGACTGCCCGTCGTCGTGCTGCAGCCCCTCACCGGTGAGCGTGGTGCGGCCGGCGGTCGCGCCCATCATGAAGCCGCGACCGCGTGCGTCGCCGAAGGCCCACGCCTGGTCGCCGGTGCGCTGGAAGCCGAACATCGAGTAGAAGATGTAAAACGGCACCATCGGCTCGCCCCAGGTGGCATACGCCGTGGCGGCGGCGGTGAAGTCGGCCATCGCACCGGCCTCGGTGATGCCCTCCTCCAGCACCTGCCCGTCGGTCTTCTCGAGGTAGCTGAGCAGGAGCTCCTTGTCGACCGGGGTATAGCGCTGGCCGAGCGGGTTATAGATCCCCACCTCCTTGAACAGTGGGTCCATGCCGAAGGTGCGTGCCTCATCGGGAATGATCGGGACCACGCGGCGCCCGATCTCCTTGTCGCGGACGAGGTTGCGGACGAGGCGGCTGAAGGCCATGGTCGTACTTGCCGGCCGCTGCGAGCCCTCGAACAGCTCGTTGAATGCGCTATCACGAGGCACCGATACCGGCGTTGGACGGACGACGCGCTTCGGCAGCGAGCCGCCCAGCTGGCGGCGCCGCTCGAGCATGTACTGGATCTCGGGCGCGTCGGGGCCGGGATGGAAATAGGGCGCTTCCTTGAGGCGCTCGTCGGGGATGTCGAGCTCGAGCCGGTCGCGGAAGACCTTGAGCTCGTCCGCGGTCAGCTTCTTCGCCTGGTGCGTCACGTTTCGCCCCTCGATCCCCGGGCCAAGCGTCCAGCCCTTCACCGTCTTGGCCAGGATCACCGTCGGGGCGCCGGAGTGCGTCACCGCCGCCTGGTAGGCGGCGTGCACCTTGCGGTAGTCGTGGCCGCCGCGGCGCAGCTTCGTCAGGTCGTCGTCGGAGAGGTGCTCCACGAGCGCGCGCAGGCGCGGGTCAGGGCCGAAGAACTGCTCGCGGATATAGGCGCCGTCCGCGATCGAGAGGCGCTGGTAGTCGCCATCGAGCGTCTCGTTCATCCGGTTGACGAGCACGCCGTCCGTATCGCGCGCCAGGAGATCGTCCCACTCGCGCGCCCAGATGACCTTGATCACGTGCCACCCAGCGCCGCGGAAGATCGCCTCCAGCTCCTGGATGACCTTGCCATTGCCGCGCACCGGTCCGTCGAGGCGCTGCAGGTTGCAGTTGACGACGAAGGTGAGGTTGTAGAGCCCTTCGCGCGCGGCGAGGCTGAGCGCGCCGACCGCCTCCGGCTCGTCCATCTCGCCATCGCCGAGGAACGCCCAGACCCGTCTCGTGCTCGTGTCGGCGATGTCGCTCGCGGCAAGGTAGCGGTTGAAGCGGGCCTGGTAGATGGCATTCATCGGTCCCAGGCCCATGCTCACCGTGGGGAACTGCCAGAACTCGGGCATCAGCCGCGGATGCGGGTACGAGGAGAGGCCGCCCGGCCATAGTGCCTCGCGGCGGAAATGGTCGAGCTGCTCGTCGCTGAGGCGCCCCTCGAGGAAGGCCCGGGCATAGATTCCGGGCGCGGCGTGGCCCTGGAAGAAGACCTGGTCCGCCGGTCCAGCGTCGCCGCCACGGAAGAAGTGGTTGAATCCGACCTCGTAGAGGCTCGCCGCGCTGGCGTACGTCGACAGATGCCCGCCGATGCCCTCGAAGCGCGTGTTGGCGCGGAGCACCATCGCGAGTGCATTCCAGCGGATGAGACGCCGGATCTTCAGCTCCATCTGCTCGTCGCCGGGGAAGTACGGCTCCTGCTCGGGGCTGATCGTGTTGATGTAGCGCGTCTGCACCAGGTTCGGCAGCCCCACCTGGAGCTGGCGCGCGCGCTTCAGCAGACGGAAGAGGAGGAAGCGCGCCCGATCGGTTCCGGCCTGCTGCACGACGGCATCGAGCGAGTCGACCCACTCCTGCGTCTCGACCGGATCTATGTCCGGGAGCTGCTGCTTGAACTGGTCGAACACATCGTGCATCTGGGCCATTGCAGCCCATGGTACAGACCGATGCGCGCTGGCGCGCGGAGCGGCCCGATGCCGGCCGCGTGGCATCATCGTTGCGATGTCACGCACGATCTACGCCGAGCCGCCACCGGCGCACCGTGTCCTGATCCTGGGCGGCGGCTTCGCCGGCGTCTCGACCGCGCAGTGGCTCGAGCGCAGGCTCGGCCGGCGCAAGGACGTCGAGATCTGGATCGTGAACGACGAGAACTTCACGCTGTTCACGCCCCTCCTGCCCGAGGTGTGCTCGGGCGTCCTCGAGCCGCGTCACGTCGTGAACCCGCTGCGCGGGATGGTGAAGCGGCCGTCGACCTGGGCGATCACCGCCGTCGTCGAGGCGATCGACACCGAGGAGCGCGTCGTCACCGTGGTCGGCGGCGACGGCGACCCGCATCGGCTGCGCTACGACACGCTCGTGCTGGCCATGGGCGGCGAGACGGCCACGTTCGGCATCCCCGGCCTCGCCGAGCACGCGGTGGGGATGAAGACGCTCGCCGACGCGTTCAGCCTCCGCAATCGGCTCATCGAGATGCTCGAGCGCGCCGAGCTGGAGCCGGACCCGGCCGAACGCGCGGCGCTCCTGACATTCGTGGTCGGCGGGGCCGGGTTCAGCGGGGTCGAGACGGCAGGCGAGATCGAGGATTTCGTGCGCCACGCGCGTCAGCGCTACTACCCGAGCGTGGTGGACCAAGAGGTGCGCGGTTACCTCGTCGAGCTCAAGGAGCGGATCCTCCCCGAGATGCCCGCCGTGATGGCCGACTATGCGGCACGCCGGTTGACGAAGCGCGGCTACCAGATCCTGCTCTCGACGGCGATCAGGGAGGTGCGCGAGGACGCGGTCATCGTCGGCGAGGACCGTCGCGTCATCCCGACCCGCACCGTCGTCTGGACCGGCGGCGTCCGGCCGGCGCACCTCGTGGCGGAGTCCGGCGTCGAGGTCGACCGTGGCGGGCGGGCCGTCACGCTTCCGACCATGGAGACCAGCCGCGCGGGCGTCTACGCCATCGGCGACTGCGCCAGCATCCCGAACGTGGACGACCCCGAGGGCCGCAGCCATGGCCCGACCGCACAGAATGCGATCCGCGAGGCCAAGGTCCTCGCCGCCAACATCATGGCTCGGATCGACGGCGGCACCCAGCGCCCGTTCCGCTACCGCACCATCGGGACGCTGGCCAGCATCGGCAGCCACACCGGCGTCGGGGTCGTCTTTGGCATCGGTGTGCGTGGCTGGCTCGCGTGGTTCATGTGGCGTGGCTACTACTGGAGCCGGCTGCCGGGGATCGGTCGCAAGGTGCGGGTCGGGATCGACTGGCTGCTCACCGGCCTCTTCGGCATCGACGTCGTGCAGCTGCGGGTGGACGACCCGTCGAGCGCGATGGGCTCGTCCGGGACGCGACGGCCGCGGCGTCGCTCCGTCGACCCGCGCGCCTGACGCGCTATCCTCGGACCGATGTCACGCGAGGAACGCCGCGCCTACGAGCGCATGAACAAGGGCCGCGACCCGCTGGCGCCGCCCGTCTCCCGGCAGGCGGCACAACGCGTGGAGCGGGCGAAGCAGAAGCGCGCCACGCGGCGCAGCACCACGCCGCCCAGCACCGGCCTCGGCGGCCGATTCTGGCGCGTGACGCTCATCGCTGCGGTCGTGGCCGCGCTGCTGGCCTTCTCCATCACGTGGCCGGGCGGGATGCCGAACGCGCTCTACGTCGGGATCGCGGCCGCGCTCGCGGTGGCCGGCCTGGCGTTCGGCGGCCGAGCGCTCGCCTCCCGCGCCGGCGCGCGTCGGGAGGACGCCGGCCGCCGCTGACGCGCTGCCGACGCCCACGAGTGGCCCACCTGAAGATGCGCAGCAGCGCGGTGGCGGCGGCAAAGTAATGCGTGCACCGCGCTACGTCCTCGCCCTCGACCAGGGCACCACCTCGTCGCGCGCCATCCTCTTCTCCCACGACGGGCGCATCCACGCCGCGGCAGCGCGCGAGCTGCCACAGCTCTACCCGGCGCCGGGCCACGTCGAGCACGACCCCGAGGCGATCTGGGAGTCACAGCTGGGCGTGGCGCGGGAGGTCCTCGCGCGCGGTGCGGCCACGGCCGCCGACGTGGCCGCGGTCGGCATCGCCAACCAGCGTGAGACGACACTGGTCTGGGACAGGGCGACGGGCCGGACGGTGGGAAATGCCATCGTCTGGCAGAGTCGTGTCACCGCCGCCTACTGCGATGAGCTGAAGGCGCGTGGCCTCGAGCCCATCATCCGCGCCCGGACCGGGCTCCCCATCGACGCCTACTTCTCCGGGCCGAAGATCCGGCACATTCTCGAGGCCAATCCGGGTGCCCGCGAGCGCGCCGCGGCGGGGGAGCTCCTCTTCGGCACGGTCGACACGTTCCTTGCCTGGCGGTTGAGCGGTGGGCGCCTGCATGTCACAGATCTCGGCAACGCGAGCCGGACGATGCTGTTCGACATCCACCGCCTCGACTGGGACGACGAGCTCCTCGCGGAGATGGAGATCCCGCGCGCGATGCTGCCGACACCGCGCGCGTCGTCGGAGGTCTACGGCTCGACCGAGCCCGCGCTGCTCGGCGGGCGCATCGCGATCGCTGGCATTGCCGGCGACCAGCAGGCGGCGACGTTCGGCCAGGCCTGCTTCGAGCCGGGGATGGCGAAGCAGACCTACGGGACTGGCTGCTTCATGCTGATGAACACCGGGAACCAGCCAGTGCCGTCCGCGCACGGGCTGTTGACCACCGTCGCCTGGGGGCTCGGCGAGACCGTCACGTATGCGCTCGAGGGGGCCATCTTCGCGGGCGGGGCGGCGGTGCAATGGGTTCGCGACGGCCTGCGCGCCATTCGCGACGCGGCCGATATCGAGGCGCTCGCGGGCGCCGTCGAGGACAGTGGCGGCGTCTACCTCGTCCCCGCGTTCGTGGGTCTCGGCGCCCCGTACTGGGATCCCTACGCCCGGGGTGCCATCGTGGGATTGACGCGCGGATCGACGATCGAGCACATCGCACGCGCCACCGTGGACGCGATGGCGTACCAGACCCGCGAGGTCCTCGAGGCGATGGAGGCCGATGCCGGCATCACGCTGCCACAGCTGCGCGTCGACGGCGGTGCGGTCGCCAACGACGCGCTGATGCAGTTCCAGGCCGACATCCTCGGCACCCCGGTCGAGCGGCCCGTGGTGCGCGAGACGACCGCGCTCGGAGCGGCCTACCTGGCGGGCCTGGCGGTCGGCTTCTGGGCCGACACCACGGAGCTCGGCCGCAACTGGGCACTCGAGCGACGATTCGAGCCGCAGATGGCCGTCGAGCCGCGCGCACGGCTGTTCAACGGCTGGAAGAAGGCGGTCCAGCGCGCGCTCGACTGGGAAGATCACTAGGATCGAACCGATCGCGTGGCCATCGCGCCATGTCATCCGCAACGAGGAGCTCTCGAGACCATGCCCCATCGCGCGCGCGGTTCGCTGACGGCGTACCAGTGACGTTCCCGCTCGGTGCCACCGTCGCGATCGTGGCCGGGTACCTGCTCGGCGCCCTGCCGTTCGGCCTCATCCTCGGCCGTCTCACGCGGGGGGTCGACATCCGCGAGCACGGCTCGCGCCGGACGGGCGCCACGAATGCCCTGCGCACGCTCGGCGGGCGCGCCGCCGCGTTCGTCCTCGCGCTCGACATCGCCAAAGGCGTTGCCGCCGTCCTGCTGGCGACGACGATCGTTTCCGCCGGTCCGGCGGGCAGCGCTGCGTGGGTCGGCGCCGCGGCCGGATTCGCGGCCGTGGTGGGGCATATCTGGTCGGTGTTCATCCGCTTCACCGGCGGCCGCGGGGTGGCGACTTCCGGTGGAGCGCTCGGCGCGATGGCGCCGCCGGCGCTGCTGCTGGTCGTGCTCATCGTGGTGCTCGTCACCGCGCGCTGGCGCTACGTGTCCGCCGGCTCGGTGGCCGGGGCGCTCGCCGCACCGCTGCTGTCCGCAGGCCTGGCGCTCGCCGGCCTGGCGTCGTGGGCCGCGGTGGGGTATGCGCTCGCCGCCGGGTTGCTCGTCACCTGGGCACATGCCGACAACCTGCGCCGTCTGCGCAACGGGACCGAGCGGCGCATTGGGCAGAACGAGGCAGCTGCCGGTGGCTGAACGTCGTCGTCCGGCCAGCATCAGCTCCGCCCCGAACCTGCTGGGGCTGGCGCGGATCCTCGCCACGCCCATCGTGGCCGGGTTGCTGCTCGCCGGCGGCCCGGGCACCGGCATCGCCGCGTTCGTGATCTTCGGGATCGCCGGCCTCACCGACTGGGCGGACGGCTGGCTCGCCCGCCGCCGCGACCAGGTCTCACCGCTCGGTGTGTTCATGGACCTGACCGCGGACAAGGTGCTCGTCGCCGGCGTGCTGGTTGCGATGGTCGAGGTCGACCTGCTGCCGACGTGGATCGCGGCGACGATCATCGTCCGCGAGCTCGTCGTGTCGGGGATTCGTCAGGTGGCCGCTTCGGCCGATGTCGTCATCGCGGCGCGGACGCTCGGCAAGGCGAAGACCGCCGCCACCATGGGCGGGATGGCGGTCCTGCTCCTGGCCCGGGATGCGGTGACCGGCGGTCCATTGGCCGCCACCGGCGGGGAAGGCGTTCTCCTCGCGGTCGGCTTCTGGGTGATGGTGCTCGCCACCGTCCTCACCCTCATCTCCGGCTGGGAGTACCTCCGCGGAGCCCTGCCGCTGCTGCGCGGCACCCGGCGCTGAGCCCCCGGCTCACTTGATGAGCTTGCGCTCCATGCGCGACATCGCGAACCACATCGCCCCGGCGAAGAAGGCGACGAGATAGGCGAAGTCGAGCAGCTGGGCCCAGCTCATGGCGCCGGTGGTGAGGCCGCGCATCAGGTTGATGGCGTGGTAGAGCGGCGTCAGCTCCATGAAGACCTG
>JBBRWZ010000035.1:0-23738 GCA_038248895.1 Candidatus Limnocylindria bacterium
CAGTGGCATCGCTGGGTAGGTATGTTCGGTTGGGATAAGCACTGAAAGCATCTAAGTGCGAAGCTCGCCTCAAGATGAGCTTCCCCACCGGGTTAACCGGGTAAGACCGCAGGTAGACCACCTGTTTGATAGGCCGCACGTGTACGTCGCAGCAATGCATTTAGCGAAGCGGTACTAATGGTCGAGGGCTTGACCTATTTCACGCGTCTAGCACGACGCTGGGTGCGCGGAGATCTCCGCGACGAAATCGAGACTTCCAGTCTTCGTTCGAGCAATGCTCAACAATTGAATCGAATCCCGGTGACGCTAGCGGAGAGGATCCACCCGTTCCCATCCCGAACACGGAAGTTAAGCTCTCCAGCGCCGAAGATACTTGGGGGGCAACTCCCTGGGAAAATAGGTCGTCGCCGGGATTCTTTACTTCGTCAGCCAGCGCCGCGGTGGTTCGCACTGCGGCGCTGTTGCGTGTCCGCGCGTTCGCGTGGCGGATGCGCGGCGTATCCTCCGTGGCGTGGAGCGCATCTGTCCGTTGCTGGCGCTGGCCGACGGCCGAACGGCGTGCGACGGCTTTGACGCCGACCATCGATGTGGCGCGACCGAGCCGCGCATCACGCTGGGTCGTGCGCAACAGCTCCAGGTGTGCCTGACCGAGGCGCATGCGAGTTGCGAGCGATTCCGCGCAGGGCCGGCGTGGGCGCGACGCAGCGCGCCGGCCACCTGGGTGCGGACTCGGCCGATCGTAGAGCCGCGGACGGGACTTGCTGCGGCGGCCGCGCGGGGGCGTTCCGGATCGCGGCGCGTGGCAGCCCTCGCCGGGATGATCACGGTCCTGGGGGTATCGGTTGGGACGGCGAGTGCCATCGGTGGCGCGGGGGTGCTCGGGGGCCTCGGTGCCTCACCATCGCAGGCCACGTCCGCGACACCGTCAGCTGAGCCGACCGTCGGTCCGCCCACGGCGGGTGGTGTCGCCACGGATCCAGCGAGGGAGTCGCCAGCTGGGATGCCGACGATGTCGCCCACACTGGCTCCGCTGGAGACCCCACCGCCGTCCCCAACCTCGGCGCCGACCACGCCGGAACCGTCCACGCCCGTGCCCGTGCGCATGTACGTCGTGGCGCAGGGCGACACCCTGTCGTCGATTGCCGCCCAGTTCGGGTCGAGCGTCGGGGCCATCGTGGCGGCCAACAGCCTCGCGAGCGCGGACGAGATCGTCATCGGTCAGCGCCTCGTCATTCCCTGATCCGAGCGCCGCGAGCTCAGAATGGCGGCTGGCAGGTCCGGCAGAACGTGGTCGCCTCCGAGCCGCCGACCTGGCGCAGCTCACGTCCGCAGCGGGGGCACGGCTGCCCGCCGCGGAGGTGGATCTGCAGGAACTCCCGGTGCTGCTCGTGGATATCGGGCGGGACGAGGTTGCGGAGCCGCACGATGGCGTCGGCGAGCACGGACCGCATCGCGTGGTAGAGCGCGTCCACCTGGTCGGCGGAGAGCGTGGCTCGCCGGCGGAACGGCGCCAGGCCCGCCGTCCATAGGATCTCGTCGCTGTACGCGTTCCCGATACCCACGACGAACTTCGGGTTGCGCAGGAGCGGCTTGAGCTCGCCGGGGTGGCGCCGGATGCGCTGGCGGAAGGTGTCGAGGGTGAGCTCCGGATCATCCGCGTCGGGGCCCATATCGGTCCAGCCGGCGACCGTGTCGAGGCCGTCCGGAGCAACGAGGTACAGCTTGCCGAGCATCTCCCGGTCGACATAGCGCAGTTCGCCGCCATCGGTCAGGCGCAGCCGGAGGCCTGTTCGCGCGCGCACGCGCGCGCGCCCGTCGTCCAGAAGCCAGAATCGGCCCGCAAGCATGGGATTGGCGGCGAGCACCCGGACGGGCGTGCCGTCACGTTCGAAGTCGACGAGCAGGAACTTCCCGCGCCGTCGGACCGCACCGATGTCGAGGCCGTCGAGGGCCGATAGCTCCGCCGGCGTGGCACGCACCAGGATCGGCGCCGGAGCAGTCGCCTCGAGTACCGTTCGGCCTCGCGCGCGTTGGTCGAGCTCCTCGGCTACGACGGTGAGATCCGGAAGCTCAGGCAAAGGGTGGTGCTCCGTGAGGTGTGGTGCTATGCTGCGTCGGCTCTGCAGACCACAATCGCATAACCGCGCGCGTGCGCGCGTCGCGTTCGCCTACGGCCCAAGGAGGAGCCCACCGGATCGGAAGCCGAAGCTGTTCTCTATCGCCAGCCAACGTTGACGCCCCCGCGTGCGGAGGGCGTTTGTGGTGTCAGGGACAATTTCGACAGGAGCGTACCAACACTTGACCGACGAGACACAGCAGCCAGACGAGGCGACCACGGCCGAGGCGCAGACGAGCGCGGCGACGGCGGTGGAGGAGACACCGGTGAGCGAGCCGGCGTCGCCAGCCGCCGAGCCGGTGGCTGCCGAGGCCACGACCGAGGAGCAAGCCGCTCCCGATGCCGAGGCCCCCACCGCCGCCGAGGGTGAATCGGAGGCCCCGACTGGCGCCGCCGCCGCGCCCGAGGCCCAGAGGGTGGCGAGCGAGCCGGAGGTGGCTCCCGTGATGGATGCGGCCAGTGACGCCGCCCCCGCGGATGTGTCTGCGCCAGACATCGAATCGCCGGCCGCGGCAGAGGCGCCGGCCGAACCGGAAGCGCCGGCCGAGGTGGAGGCAGGCAGCGAGGTGGAGGCAGGCAGCGAGCCGGAGGCGCCGGCCGCGGCAGAGGCGCCGGCCGAGGATGCTGCTGGCGAGCCCACAGTCACCCCCGAGGCGCCCGACGCGCCGCCCGCCCCTCCCGCCAGAGAGCCGACCACCATGGCCGAGCTGCTCGAGGCGGAGGAGAACGAGGTCAAGAGCCTCAAGCACGGCGATGTCGTCGAGGGCACCGTGGTCCGAATCGACCCGGACGAGATCCTCGTCGACTTCGGCGGCAAGAGCGAGGGCGTGGTCAGCAACCGTGAGCTGCTCAACCGTCGCGGCCGGGAGGGAGACGACCAGCGCCCTGAGATCAAGATTGGCGACGAGGTCCTGGTTTACGTCCTCCAGCCCGAGTCACCGGAGGGGCACGCGGTCCTGTCGCTGCGTCGTGCCGGACTCGAGCGGAAGTGGCGCGCGATGCAGGAGCGCTTCGACGCCGGCGAGATCGTCGAGGCCCGTGTCATCGACCACAACAAGGGCGGTCTCATCGTGGATCTGGGCGTGCGCGGCTTCGTGCCGATCAGCCAGATCGTCGATTTCCCGCGCCGGCCGCGCGACGAGCAGCCGCGGGATGCGGCGCAGGAGATCGCGGAGAAGCTGCAGCCGTATATCAATCGCACCCTGCGGTTGAAGATCCTCGAAGTCAACCGCAAGGCGAACCGCCTGATCCTGTCGGAGAAGGTCGCCCTCTACGAGGAGCGACGCGAGAAGCGGGACGAGTTGTTCAGCAGCCTGCAGGTCAGTCAGCGTGTCACCGGGCAGGTGCGCAGCATCGCGCCGTTCGGTGTCTTCATCGACCTCGGGGGGATCGACGGCCTGGTGCACAAGAGCGAGCTCTCCTGGAACAAGGTCAACAACCCGGAGACCGCGTACCAGATTGGCGACGAAGTCGAGGCCGAGGTCATCGACATCAATCACGAGCGCGGACGCATCAGCCTCTCGATCAGGCGCCTGCAGCCGGATCCGTGGCAGGAGTCCGTCGCGAAGTACAAGATCGGCGACGTCATCGACGGCACCGTGACGAAGCTCGTCAACTTCGGCGCCTTCGTTCGCGTGGAGGAGGGCCTCGAGGGTCTCATCCATATCAGCGAGCTCTCCCACCAGCGCGTCGCCCATCCGGGCGACGTCGTCAAGGAGGGCGAGACGGTCAAGCTGCGGATCATCAGCCTCGATTCCGAGCGCCATCGCCTGGGTCTCAGCCTCAAGCAGGCGGAGGACCGACCGGCCCCGCAGCCGCGGACCGGCGACGACCGGCCGCGCCGGGGCGGTGGGCGCGATCGCAGAGATCGGTTCGATTACCGTCCCGAGGATGCGATCGCCGAGCCCGAGGGCGGCATCGACAGCACCATGGCGGCAGCGTTCGCCTCATCCGGTCTGCTTGACCAGTTCCGCGACGAGAAGGAGCCCGCCGCCGAAGCCGCTTCCGCGCCGGCAGATGTACCTGCAGCTGAGAGTGACGCAGCCGAGGCTGAGGCACCGGCAGCTGACGCTGAGGCCCGCCAGGCTGAGGCCGAGGTCGCCGAGATTGAGGCACCGGTAGAGGACGCTGAGGCAGTCGCGGAAACGCCGTCCGCCGAAGCCGAGGCTCCGGACGCGCCTCCCACCGACGAGGAGGCTCCGGCCCCCGAAGCGGAGGCAGTGGCGGAGGTCGCGCCAGAGGGATCCGCGACGGCCGACGCCGAGGCACCGGCCGTCGATGACGCGCCGGACCCGACAGATGACGCGCCGGACCCGACCGATGACGCGCCGGCCGGCGAGGCCGTGCCCCCGACTGCCGACGTCGACGGCCAGGGTGCGGACGACGACGCGCCGACGGGCAACGACGCGGAGGACAAGCCCGAAGCCTGACCGCGGGCCGGCGCGACGGCCGGCCAGCTCAGCGACCACATCGAGGCGGGCCACACGGCCCGCCTCAGTCGCGTTTCGCGGCGCGAGCCGGCACCGGATCGCGCCGCTGAAATGAGCCGCGGTGCCACCGCTGCCGTATTGCCTATTGAAGGAACCTCACCGAAGTGGTGCCGTACACTCATACCGACGGTCCCGCGTGATCGTAGGATGTGGATAACTCGAGCCAGCGAGACCAACCCCATGGACCGATTCGACAAGTTCACCGATCGAGCGCGAAAGGTCCTCACCCTCGCGCAGGATGAGGCCCAGCGCTTCAACCACAACTACATCGGTACCGAGCACCTCCTCCTCGGCCTCGTCCGCGAGGGCGAGGGCGTCGCCGCGCGCGTGCTCGAGAACATGAATGTCGAGCTCTCCAAGGTGCGGACCGCGGTCGAGTTCATCATCGGGCGGGGCGATCGGCCCGTCGTCGGCGAGGTCGGGCTCACCCCGCGCGCGAAGCGCGTCATCGAGCTCGCGATCGACGAGGCGCGGCGGCTGGGCCACAACTACATCGGTACGGAGCACCTGCTCCTCGGCCTCGTCCGTGAAGGCGAGGGCATCGCGGCCGGCGTGCTCGAGAGCCTGGGCGTCAACCTCGACAAGGTGCGGCACCAGGTCATCCACGTTCTCAGCCAGAGCACGACCGCGTCGCCGGCGCAGGAGTCGAAGCGGCCGTCGAAGACGCCGACGCTCGACCAGCTCGGCATCAACCTGACCGATGCCGCTCGTGCGGGGAAGCTCGACCCGGTGATCGGTCGTGAGAAGGAGATCGAGCGGGTCATCCAGATCCTCTCGCGTCGCACGAAGAACAACCCCGCCCTCATCGGCGAGCCGGGCGTCGGCAAGACGGCCATCGCCGAGGGCCTCGCGCACCGCATCGTCACCGGCGACGTGCCCGAGACGCTCATGGACAAGCGCGTCCTGACGCTCGACATCGGTTCGCTGGTGGCGGGAACGAAGTACCGCGGCGAGTTCGAGGAGCGGCTCAAGAAGATCATCGAGGAGCTCCGCAGCTCGAAAGACAGCGTCCTCTTCATCGACGAGCTCCACACCCTGGTCGGCGCGGGCGCGGCGGAAGGGGCCATCGACGCGGCCAATATCCTGAAGCCGCCGCTGGCACGCGGCGAGCTCCAGTGCATCGGCGCCACGACGCTCGACGAGTTCCGCAAGTACATCGAGAAGGACGCCGCGCTCGAGCGGCGCTTCCAGCCGGTGATGGTGGAAGAGCCGACCGTGGACGAGGCGGTGGCGATCCTCTTCGGTATCCGTGATCGGTATGCGGAGCATCACAAGGTCATCATCAGCGACGAGGCGGTGCACGCCGCCGTCGATCTTTCGGTCCGCTACGTCGCGGACCGCTCCCTGCCCGACAAGGCCATCGACCTCATCGACGAGGCGGGCAGCCGTGTCCGGCTCCGCGCCAGCTCGGCACCGCCGAACATCAAGGAGGCGCAGCGCGACCTCGAGGAGGTGACGCGGCAGAAGGACGAGGCGATCGCTGGACAGGATTACGAGGGTGCGGCGCGGCTGCGCGACGAGGAGGCCCAGGCCAAGGAGCGCATCGACCAGCTGCGCGCGGCATGGCACGAGGAGACCGCCAAGGAGACGCCGGTCGTCACCGAGGAGGACATCGCCCAGGTCGTCAGCATGTGGACCGGCATTCCGGTGGTGCGCATCTCCCAGGAGGAGAAGGAACGCCTGCTGCACATGGAGGAGGCCCTGCACGGCCGGATCATCGGTCAGCAGGAGGCCATTGACACCATCAGCAAGGCGGTGCGCCGCGCGCGCGCCGGCCTCAAGGACCCGAAGCGGCCGATCGGGTCGTTCATCTTCATGGGTCCCACCGGCGTCGGCAAGACCGAGCTCGGGCGAGCGCTCGCCGAGTTCATGTTCGGCAGCGAGGACGCGCTCATCAAGATCGACATGAGCGAGTTCATGGAGCGCCACAACGTGTCGCGCCTGGTCGGGGCGCCTCCCGGCTACGTCGGTTTCGACGAGGGTGGCCAGCTGACGGAGGCGGTTCGACGCAAGAGCTACAGCGTGGTGCTGCTCGACGAGATCGAGAAGGCGCATCCGGAGGTGTTCAACATCCTCCTCCAGATCCTTGAGGACGGTCACCTGACCGATGCCAAGGGCCGCCGGGTGGACTTCCGGAACACGATCATCATCATGACCAGCAACGTCGGCGCGCAGCAGCTGCAGAAGGACTCGTCGATCGGCTTCCGTGTCGGCAGCGCGACCGAAACCGCGAAGCAGGCGGCCGACTACGACCGCATGCGCGAGAAGGTGCTCGCCGAGCTGAAGACTACCTTCCGCCCGGAGTTCCTCAACCGCATCGACGCGACCGTCGTCTTCCGCAGCCTGACCCGCGAGGAGCTGCGCGAGATCGTCGACCTCATGCTGGCGCGCGTGAAGGGCCAGATCGCCGGCCAGCAGATGGAGCTGATCGTGACCGATGCGGCCAAGGACGCGATCATCGTCAAGGGCTTCGACGCGGCCTACGGCGCACGGCCGTTGCGTCGCGAGATCCAGGCGCAGATCGAGGACCCGCTCGCCGAGCACATGCTCATGGCCACGTTCGAGCCCGGTGACCGGATCCAGGTCGACGCTGATCCTGATGGTGGCAACCTCGTGATCACCAAGGCACCACCGGAGAAGAAGCCGGCCGCCGCCGGTGCGGGGCGTTCCCGCGAGAAGGCAGCGTCCCCGGACTGACCCGTCGTCGGGACCGACGGCACCGCTAACGCGGCGCTAAGTGGCCGCGCACCGTCCGCGTGGCAAGATGACACCGGGCCCGTCGCGGGTCATCGTCACCTCCGGAGACCGCCAGACCCATGCCCGCCAGCCGATCCGTCCACGTCTGCCAGCAGTGCGGCGCCACGAGTCCCCGCTGGGCGGGCCAGTGCCCCTCCTGCGGTGCGTGGAACACCCTCGTCGAGACACTGGTGAGCCGGCCCGCGCCGGCCCGCGGCGGATCCCGGCGGTCGAGCTCAGGCGCGCGGGGCACCGCCGTGGCGGGCATCGAGCCGATCGGCCAGGTCTCGAGCGCCGAGGCATCGCGACTGAGCTCCGGCATCGGCGAGCTCGACCGCGTGCTCGGGGGAGGGATCGTCCCCGGCTCGATCATCCTCGTCGGCGGCGATCCGGGGATCGGCAAGAGCACCCTGCTGCTGCAGCTCGCCGCGCGCCTGGCGGCAGCCGGGTCGCCCGCCCTCTATGTCACCGGCGAGGAGTCCGCGGCGCAGGTTCGCGGCCGAGCGGAGCGTGTCGGGGCGGTGGTGGGGGACCTCTCGATCTTGGCGACCACCGACCTGGCCGACGCCGTGGCGGCAATCGACGGCACCCAGCCGTCGCTCGCAGTGGTCGACAGCGTGCAGACCCTTGCGTCCGATGAGCTGAGCGGTCCCGCCGGCAGCGTCGGGCAGGTGCGCGAGGTTGCTGCTCGCCTCGCCGATGTCGCGAAGCGCGGCCGGACGTGCGTCGCGCTCGTCGGCCACGTCACCAAGGAGGGGACCGTCGCCGGACCGCGCACGCTCGAACACCTCGTCGACGCCGTCCTCTACCTGGAGGGAGAGCGGCTCGGTGCCACGCGGCTCCTGCGCGCGGCGAAGAACCGCTTCGGCTCCACGGAGGAGGTCGGCGTGCTCGAGATGCGCGGCGACGGCCTCACCGAGGTGGCGGACGCCTCGCGATTCTTCCTCGAATCAGAGCAGCCGCCGGTGGCCGGCAGCGCGGTGACCATCGCGCTGGAAGGCACCCGACCGCTCGCCGTGGAGATCCAGGCGCTGGTGGCGCCGTCTGGTTACGGGTCGCCGCGCCGGGCGGCCACCGGCGTCGACGTGAACCGCATCCTCATGCTCGTGGCGGTGCTGGCGCGCCACGCTGGGCTGAACCTGACCGGCCACGACGTGTATGTCAACGTCGCCGGAGGACTGCGCATCGACGAGCCGGCCGCCGACCTTGCCATCGCCACGGCCCTCGCGTCGAGCCTTCGCGAGCGTCCGGTGCGCGCCGCGACCGCGCTCGCCGGCGAGGTGGCGCTTTCAGGGCGGCTGCGCGCCAGCGTCAGGGCCGATCGACGCCTCGCCGAGGCGCGTCGCCTGGGCTTCGAGCGGCTCGTCACCGGCGCCGGCCATGCGCCCGGCGCCAGTGACGGTCTCGTTCTGGCGCGGGACATCCGCGAGGCGATCGGATTGGTGCTCGCCGAGGAACGCGTCGGAGGCTGATCGGATTCCTCCTCCACCCCGCATTGCCCGCGGGAGGGGCAGGTGCTACCGTGACCGCCCGCCGGCGCGCGTGCGTCTGCGGTCCCGCCCGCATATCGGTTCACCTTCATCTTCATCTTCATCTTCCGGCGCGGGACGCATCGGTTTCATCGCCAACGGAATCATCCTCTTCCGACCATGACCAGAATCATCCAGCTGGTGGGCGCGCTGCTCGGGACCCTGTTCGGCTTCGGACTGGGACTGCTCATCCTCGATCGCGTACCTGATGCCATCGGTGTCCCGAACCGCCCCGCATTCCTCATGGCGGTCGTCGCGGCGAGCCTGCTGTTCGGCTACCTCGCGATCCCGTACATCACCGTCTACCCGACGCGCTGGGCAGTGGAACGCATCAGCGCCGCCGGCGCGGGCGACTTCGCGCTCGGCGTCGCGGCGGTCGTGGTGGGGCTGATCATGGGACTGCTGCTGGGCGTCCCACTGGCCGCGCTCGGCGGGACCGCGGGATCGGTTCTCCCGCCCGCCGCCGCCGTCGTCCTTGCCGGCGGGATGCTGTGGGCCACGATGCTGAAACGAGACGTGCTCAACCCCGCGCTGGTCGCGCTGCTTCCGGGCGGCCGCCGGCGTGGCACCGCTGCGCTGGTCGTCATCGACACGAGCGCCATCATCGACGGACGCATCGCTGACATCGCCAAGACCGGTTTCATCATGGGCTCGCTGGTGGTGCCGCGCTTCGTGCTCGACGAGCTGCAGCGCATCGCCGACTCGCCGGACGCAATGCGGCGCAACCGCGGGCGCCGTGGGCTCGAGATCCTGACCGCGCTGCAGCGTGACGCGGTGACGCCGGTGATCGTCGACGAGGAGACATACCCGGAGATCGCCGAAGTCGACGCGAAGCTCATCGCCTTCGGCCGTGACCACGACGCTGCCATTCTGACCAACGACTTCAACCTCAACCGCGTGGCGGAGATCCAGGGCATCCGCGTTCTCAACGTGAACGAGCTCGCGAACGCGGTGAAGTCGGTGGTGCACCCCGGCGAGGAGATGAGCGTGCGGATCATCCAGGACGGCAAGGAGCCCGGGCAGGGAGTCGGCTACCTGGACGACGGGACCATGATCGTCGTCGAGGGGGGGAGTCGGTTCATGGAGCGCGAGATCCCGATCACCGTCACCCGCGTCCTGCAGACGGTTGCCGGCCGCATGATCTTCGCCCAGCCGCGCGCGTTGACCTGATCGTGGCGCTGCCCCTCACCGGGATCGTCGTCGCCGCCGGCCGCAGCCTGCGGATGGGCCACGACAAGCTGTGGATCGACCTGTACGGACGACCGGCATGGCGCTGGTCGCTCGACGTCCTCGCCTCACTGCCCGGCATGGGGCTCCTGGCCCTCGTCGTTCCCGAGGACGGCATCGAGCGCTTCCGCGCCGGCCTCACAGGCGAACTGGCGGACCGATGCCGGCTGGTGGTGGGCGGTGACGAGCGACCGCAATCGGTCCTCGCCGGCGTCGCCGCTCTCATCGAGGCCGGCGTCGACGCCGACACGATGGCACTCGTGCATGACGCTGCCCGGCCCGGGATCACCGCCGACCTCGCGAGCAACGTCGCCATCGCGGCCCGTGGCGCCGGCGCGGCGCTTCCCGTGGTGCCGGTCGCGGACACGCTGTGGCGCCTGCACGACGGGCGCGGGCTCGGCGTCGTCGATCGCACCGGACTGGCTGGCGCCCAGACCCCCCAGGCGGCCACGCTCGAGACGCTCCGCGACGCCATCCTCGCCGCGGTCGCGCGTGACGAGCGGCCCACGGATGAAGCGGCTGCCCTGCATTCGCACGGCGTGACCGTCGTCACCGTTCCCGGCGACCAGGCGAACCGCAAGCTGACCGATCCGGGTGACGAGGAGGTGGTGCGGGCGATGCTGCGCGACCGCCTCGTTGCGCCGCTCGCCGACGCGATGGCCACGCTCGCCGACGCAACGCTCACGCCGGCCAGCGGCGGCATCGGCATCGGATTCGACGCGCACCGCCTGGTGGAGGGGCGGCCACTGCGGCTCGGTGGCGTGGATTGGCCGGATGAGCCGCGCGGGCTGGAGGGACATTCCGACGGCGACGCGGCGCTCCACGCGGTGATCGATGCGCTGCTCGGCGCGGCGCGGGCCGGGGACATCGGCGTCATGTTCCCGGCGAGCGACGAGAACCGCGGCATCGACTCGACCGAGATGGTGCGTGACGCGGTGGCCCGCGCGCACGACGTCGGCTGGCGGCCGACGCGCGCCGACATCGTCATCGTGGCGGCGCGACCGGCGATCGCCCCGCGCCGCGCGGAGATGCAGGAACGGATCGCCCTGTTGCTCGGCATTCCGCCGGAGGACGTCGGCGTGCGGGGCACGACCTCCGACGGCCTCGGCTTCGCCGGTCGTGAGGGGATCGCCGCCTGGGCCACGGTGGTAGTGGAGCCGGCGCCGGGGTGAGCGACCGCATCGGCGGACGGCGCCCGGTCATCGAGGCGCTGCGCGCCGGTCGCGATGTGCGGCGGCTGTGGATCGCGAGCAGCGCCCGCCCCTCTGCCGAGCTCAAGGAGCTCCTTGCCGCGGCACGCGAGCGCGCCATCGAGCCGGACTGGGTCGACCCGCAGCACATCGCTCGCGAGGCAGGATTCGACGGCCACCAGGGGGTGCTGATCGAGGTGGGGGAGCGAGCGTATCGGTCCCTCGCGGTGCTGATCGAGCCGGCGTCGGCGGGTGAGCCACCACCCTTCGTCCTGTTGCTCGAG
This sequence comes from Candidatus Limnocylindria bacterium, assembly GCA_038248895.1. Taxonomy (GTDB): domain Bacteria; phylum Chloroflexota; class Limnocylindria; order QHBO01; family QHBO01; genus JAICQM01. The sequence continues at coordinate 11,572 of JBBRWZ010000035.1, forward strand.
CATCTCCAGGACCCGACGAACTTCGGGACGCTGCTCCGCTCGGCGGAGGCGGCCGGCGTCGACGCGGTGGCATTCCCGGAGCGTGGCGCGGCACCGCTCTCGGCGGCTGCGGTGAAGGCATCGGCCGGTGCGAGCGAACACCTTGCCCTGGCGCGGGTCGGCAGCGTCGGCGCCGCGATCCACGACCTCAAGCAGGCGGGCCTGCGGCTTGTTGCCGCCGATCAGGACGCGCCGACGCTGGCCTGGGAGACGGACCTCAGCGGACCAATCGCCATTGTCGTCGGCTCGGAGGGGAGTGGCCTGTCAGGAGCAACGAGGCGACGCTGCGACGTCCTCGTCAGCTTCCCCATGGCCGGCCGGGTGGCGAGCCTGAACGCCGCCACCGCCGGCGCGCTGCTGCTGTTCGAGGTCGTTCGCCAGCGGCACGCGGCTCGCTAGAATCGGTCCAGGTCGACGCCGACGTAGCTCAATTGGCAGAGCAGCGGTTTTGTAAACCGCAGGTTGTGGGTTCGAGGCCCGCCGTCGGCTCCAGCTACGGCGCCGCGCCTGCCCGCGCTCGCGCGCCCCTCTCAGACGCCGGCGCGTGACTCCCGGGACGTATCCCCGAGCTGCGCGAGGAGCTCGGGGATGGCCGCCCGGAAGGCGGCGCCGTACCCCTCCGCGATGGCCGGCGTCACCGCTCGCTCGCGCTTCGAGCGCGCATCGCCGAAGCGGACGTGGATCGTCGTCCCATCGGTCCGCGGCTCGAACTCGATCGTGTGGAGCAGCTTCACCGGTCCCACCGGCGTCACGAGCGTGGTGCGGTCGGTTACGTAGTCGTAGGGTCGCCAGTCGAGGATCTCCTCGATCACGGCGTCCTTGCCATGCATGCAGTGATTCGCCGCGCCCGCGCCTCGTCGTCCTCCGGCCGGCAGTTGCTCGTCGACCTCGGTGACCCACGGCTGCCAGCTCATCCGCTGCCCGGGCGCGGTAAGGAAGTTCCAAGCGACCTGTGGCGGGACAGGGGTCGGGATCGAGATCGAGAGGAGCGCCTCGGTCTCCGAGACGCGGACGCGCCCCCGGGCCTCCTCTTCCTGCCAGCGGCGTTCGAGGTCATGCACCCAGCCGGCCACCTCACCGATGCGTTCGTAGGTTTCGGCGTACGGCGCCATCCCCAGGGCTTCCGGCTGAAGGGCGGTGGCGTCGATGCACGCCTGACTCAGGAACGCGTAGGCGTCGGTGCTGGTCCGGTCGACGATCTCGTTCTTCAGCAGCCGATGCACGACGATGACGTCTGACCCCAGCAGCTCCTGCCGCCCGGCGACCTTCTGGACGATCGCCGCGCCGTGGTGCGCCACGAACTTCAGGTCGAGGTTGGGGATCTGGACGCAGGCCCTGCAGTCGCACGAGGTCGCCTGCCGAACGTCGCGCCGGCGGCGCCGGAAGCCGAAGTAGCAGCGCTCGATCGCGTCGAGCAGCGTCGAGCCATCGATCCGCTCGCCCGGCATCCACGTGAACGCGGCGTCACCCTCGAGCTTCGCAAGGCGGAACGCCGGTCGGAGCGAGCTCACGACGGCGCCGATCAGGTCGGCGAGGATGTCCTGGGCGTGGTCGAGCTCGACGTCCACGAGGTAGCCGGTGTAGCCGGAGATGTCGGCGATCAGGAAGGTGGCCGGCTGCGGAGTGCTGATCATCGTGCTCCTAGAGCGGCCGCGGCGCCGGCCGCTCGTATCATACCGCCCGGCTCAGTCGGCACCCCGCAACCGCCATGACGCCAAGACGAACAGCAGCGCGGCGGCGGCGACCGCAGTCATGCCGCCCCGTCGTGTCATATCGTCGATGGCTCCGGGTTGGTGCGCCGCGCACCCGTCAACCACGCCACGACGAGACTTGCGATCACGTAGCCACTGCCCTGGACGATGAGGAGGGGGATGATCGGCACCGACTCGCCGAGGATGCCGGCACCGATGGCGCCGACAAGCGAGCCGGCGGCACCCACCGCGCCCATGGCGCCGATGACACGACCGCGATGCCGGTCGCTGGCGAGCGTCTGCTGCAGGGTGGCGATGCCCGCCATCATGGCCGCTCCCGGCACGCCGACGATGACCATCACCACCAGTGCCGGACCGATGTACGGGTAGATTGCTGGGTAGGTAAACAGCCCGAGGTCGATGAGGCCGAAGATGAGCGCCCCGACGATGACCAGGCGGAGCGGATTCGCACGCGACCCCATGCGACCGATGACGACGGCCCCGGCCAGGCCCCCGATCGCCTGCGTGGAGAGGAGCAATCCGTACCCCGTGCTGCCGCCATGGACAGCGTCCGTCGCCCACGGCACGAACAGCGTCGCCGTGAGGCCTTCGCCGACACGGGTGATGATGAAGAAGGCGAGGAGGGCGCGCAGGACCGGCTGATGCCACACGACCTGCAGCCCGTCGCGCCACTCGCCCACGAGACGGCGCCAGGCGGTCGCGGCCTCGTGCTCGATGGAGTCCTGGTGCTCCGCCCGCGTCCGTGGCGCGCGGATCGACCAGATAAGCCACGCCGAGAGGAGGAACGAGACGGCATCGATGACCGCCACCGCGGTCAGCCCGCCGACCGCGACGATCACGCCGCCGATCGCCGGACCGATGAGCCGCGCCAGGTGGTTGTTCATCCCGTTGAGCGCGTTCGCCGTCACGAGGTCGTCGTCGGCGTTCTCGAGCAGATTGGGCAGCAGGGCACCCTCCGCCGGCTCGAACAGCTGCTCGAGGCTGCTCGAGAGAAACAGCACGAAATAGATGACCCACAGCCCCAGCGCATCGATCGCCAGCAGCGGGAGGATGACGACGGCAAGGAGGAGATTGATGACCACCATCAGGCGCCGTCGATCCCATCGGTCCACGAACACGCCCCCGATCGAGCCGAGCAGGATCGACGGCACGAGGAAGGCGAGCAGGATGCCGGCGGTCGCCAGCGTCGAGCCGGTGCGGCGGTAGACCTCGAATGGCAGCCCCACCACGAGGATCCAGTCTCCGATCATCGAGATCAGGCCACCGAGCCAGAGGCGCGCGAAATTGGGCTGACGGAGGATGCGGAGCATCGCGCGATTATGGCCGAGGCCCGGATCCGTAGAATGGCGCCCCATGATCACCGCCCGCCATCCGATCCCGGGGCTGCCCGCTGGTTACACCTCGCGCGGCGTCGACCCGACCCGGGACGTCGCGCTGGTGACCGAGCTCTGCAACGCAGCCGCGCTCGTGGAGGGCGGGGCGAACGAGCTGGACGAGAAGGTCCAGGAAGAGAGCTACCGCGCTCCGGGCTTCGACCCGCAGCGGGATGCGCTCGTCGTCCTGGATGGCACGGGCCGAATCGTCGCCACCGCCGAGTACTGGGACAACGAGGAGGAGCACGCGACGCCGTTCCTCTACCTGCGCGTCGGCCACGCGCTGGTCGGGACCGATGACGGCGCGCACATCGGGGCCGCGATGGCGGCCTGGGGTGATGCGCGGGCGGCGCTGACCCTGCAGCTCGCCGCGCCAGAGCTGAAGGTCGTCCTCAGCTCTGTTGCATCCGCCGCCAACGAGCCGGCGCAGCGCATCCTCGAGGGCGCGGGATTCCGGTACGCGCGGTCGAGCTGGCAGATGCAGATCGACCTCGGCGAGACGCCACCGCCGCCGGCAACCTGGCCGGATGGCATCAGCGTCCGCAGCGCCGAACCGACCGAAGCCGAGTACCACGCCATCCTCGTCGTGCAGAACGACGCGTTCGCCGACCACTATGGCTTCGTCCCGATGTCGTTCAGGGACTTCGTGCACTACGGCACGCGCATGACGCCCTTCGATCCATCGCTGTGGCGGCTGGTCATGGAGGGGGAGGAGCTGGTGGCGATCAGCCTGAACATGTCGTTCCGGCCCGGCGCCCCCGACGTGGGCTGGGTCGGCACGCTGGGCGTCCGCCGGCCGTGGCGGCGGCGCGGACTGGGCGAGGCGCTGCTGCGCGACGCGTTCGCCCTCTTCCACGCGCGAGGGACGCGGCATGTGGGGCTGGGGGTCGACGCATCCAACCTCACCGGCGCGACGCGGCTCTATGAGCGGGTTGGGATGCGGGTCATGCGCGAGAATCGCAACTACGAGAAGGTGCTGCGCGAGGGCCGCGACGTGCGGACCATCGAGCTTGCCGGTGGCGCAGGTTGAGCCGAGGCGGTCCGTTGGCTATACTCCGCCATCGCCGGTACTCCACTACGTGCCGGCGAGACCCCGTGGGTAGGTTGAGCAGGTGGTGAGCTCCGCTGACTGTAGATCAGCCGTCTTCGACTGTGGGGGTTCGATTCCCTCCCTGCCCACCATTCATCACGCCGGCGATCGGCCGGGGCACGCGCAGGCCCACGTAGCTCAGTAGGCAGAGCACGTCCTTGGTAAGGACGAGGTCTCCGGTTCGAACCCGGACGTGGGCTCCATCTCACCATTCGGTAGTCACGCGAATCTGGACCAAGATTTACCCAGATTGGCGCATGGTTGCGGTTTTCGCGTCTCGGCGGCACGATGTCACGACCGGCTCCCGCCACTGGGCCGGCAGCCTTCTCATCCGAGGTCGCCTGCGTCCGTGGATCTCAACGTCCTCCTGCCGCTCCTCTCGTCGGCCCTCTCCTTCGTCTTCGCCGCCTTTGTCGCGGACCAATGGCTTCGTCGTCGTCAGCCGTATCAGCTGGTGTGGACGATCGGTCTGCTCTGGTATGGCATCAGTGCCGGCACCGAGTTCCTGGGCAGCGCCTTCGGGTGGAACGAGGGGATCTACCGGATCTGGTACCTGATCGGCGCCTTCGGTGTCGCCGCCTACCTGGGCCTCGGCACCGCCTACCTGCTCAACCGGACCCGCTTCGGCTACTTCGTGGCCGCGTCGTTCGCGCTGGCCGGGCTGTTCAGCTACCTGACCAGCGTCAAGTACGCGCGGGAGGGCACCCCGGCATCGGCGGGCAGCGTGCTGCTCGTGGTGGGGGCATCGCTGGCCGCGGCCGTGGTGGTCGCCATCGTCACGCGATACCGGCGCCGCTGGGTCGCCAACGTGACAGCCGTCATCCTGGTGCTGGCCTCCATCGGGGTGGCCATGGCCACGCTCACCGCCCCAATTGCCGCACCCGGCTTCTCGGTGGACCGCATCGGCATCCCGGTCGGGACGGCGATGCCGGCCGATCTGCGCATCTTCACCCCACCGTTCAACATCGTCGGCGCCTTCGCGCTCGTCTTCGGGGCGGTGTACTCGGCGTTCATCTTCATGCCCAAGGCGCGCGTCATGCGCGTGACGAGTCCCATCCCGGTGATCGGCGCCATTGGCCGCGCGGTGGCGGTGGTGGTGAACTTCGGTGCCTCCCTGCCCGGCGCCTGGCGCGCGCTGCGGGCCGGAACGCTCAACTCGCGAGTCCCGGCCACCCTGCTCATCGCGCTCGGCGGCTTCATCCCCGGCTGGACCAGCGGCCTGAATCGCTTCGGCATCACCTGGTCGTTCTTCATCGGCGAGCTGGCCGGGGTGGTCTTCATCTTCCTGGGCTTCCTGGTCAGCATCGAAGTCTTCAGCGACGTGCGCCTGCCGTTCACGCGCATCGTCCTGGCGCGCCGCGAGCGCGTCGCCCGCGATGGCGACGTCGTTGACAGTCGAGGCCGACCGGCCTAGAATCAGGCGGCTTTCCCCCCGGCGCCCGGCCGTACTGGCGCGTGAGCGGCTATCCGTCACGCATCGGTCCATTCATCGGTCTGCGGAGGGGATGATTCGAGTGAAGGACATCACGTGGCCAAGGCCGAAAATCGCCCGGTGATCGCGCTGGCGTGCACCACCTGCAAAGAGCGCACCTACAGCACCCGGAAGAGCAAGCGAAACGACCCCGGTCGGTTGGAGCTGAACAAGTACTGCCCGCGCTGCCGGCAGCACACGCCGCACCGGGAGACAAAGTAGGAGCGGTCCGCGGAGGGGTGTAGCTCAATTGGTAGAGCACTGGTCTCCAAAACCAGCGGTTGCAGGTTCGAGTCCTGTCGCCCCTGCCACTCTCGACCGATCCCACCGACACCCATGAGGAGCACACACAGATCGTGGTAACTGGCCTCCGCCGGTATCTCACCGAGAGCTGGTCCGAGCTGAAGAAGGTCGCCTGGCCGACCCGAGAGATGGTCGTGCGCCTGACGCTGATCGTCATCGGTGTCTCGGTGGCCGTGGGCGCGTACATCTCGGTCATCGACCTGGTGCTCCACACCATCCTCGATCACACGGTGCTCTAGCCATGGCCGACGAGACCGGCGTCAGCGAAGCGCGCGAAGCGGCACGCCTCTCACGGGAGGCGCCGCGTGCCGATGAGCTGGCGGTGACCGCAGCCAAGCAGTGGTACGTCATCCACACGTACTCCGGCTACGAGAACAAGGTGAAGGCCAACCTCGAGCACCGCATCGAGTCGATGGGCGTCGAAGACCAGATCTTCCAGGTCCTCGTCCCGATGGAGGAGGAGATCGAGATCAAGAACGGCCAGCGGATGACCGTCAACAAGAAGGTCTTCCCCGGGTACGTGCTGGTCGAGATGGCGATGTCGGACGAGAGCTGGTACGTGGTGCGCAACACGCCTGGCGTCACGAGCTTCGTGGGCTCCGGCAACCGGCCCATGCCGCTCGAGGAGCACGAGGTCAAGAAGATCCTCAAGCACATGGGGGTCGAGACGCCGAAGTTCAAGGTCCAGTTCGCCCGGGGCCAGAGCGTCCGCGTCAAGGACGGCCCGTTCGCCGAGTTCATCGGCACGGTCGACGAGGTCAACCCGGAGAAGAACAAGGTCAAGGTGCTGGTCAGCATCTTCGGCCGCGAGACGCCGGTCGAGCTCGACTTCCTGCAGATCGAGAAGCTCTAAGCACGAACCAGGGACCGATGCGGCCGCCGCCGGCGGCCGATCGGCAGCACGAGAGGGAGGGGCGACTGCCCCGCTGGCACCTCGGAGGAACGACACTTGGCAAAGAAGATCCGCGCCACGCTCAAGGTGCAGGCGCCCGCCGGCCAGGCGACCGCCGCCCCGCCCATCGGGCCGGCCCTGGGCCAGCATGGCATCAACATCATGGAGTTCATCAAGGCCTTCAACGAGCGCACCGCGGACCTCCGTGGCTACGTCGTCCCGGCCGAGATCACGGTCTTCGAGGACCGGAGCTTCACGTTCATCACCAAGGCGCCGCTCGCGGCGGCGCTCCTGAAGCGCGCCGCCGGCGTCGAGTCGGGCAGCGCGGTACCGAACCGCGACAAGGTCGGTCGCGTCTCCCAGCAGCAGCTGCGCGAGATCGCCGAGCTCAAGATGGCCGACCTGAACGCGAACACCATCGACCAGGCGATGCGCATCATCGCCGGTACCGCCCGCAGCATGGGCATCGAGGTCAGCCAGTCATGAGTCACGGACGGAAGTACACCGACGCGGCCAAGCTCGTGGAGGCGGACCGCCGCTACGAGATCGCAGATGCGGCGGAGCTCCTGCCGCGCCTCTCGTTCACGAAGTTCGACTCGACCATCGAGGCGCACCTGCGCCTCGGTATCGATCCGCGCCACGCGGACCAGCTCGTCCGTGGCACGGTGGTCCTGCCGCACGGCACCGGCCGCTCGACACGCGTCATCGTCTTCGCCCAGGGCGAGAAGGCACAGGAGGCGCTTCGCGCCGGCGCCGACGAGGTCGGGGGTGACGACCTGATGAAGAAGGTCGATGCCGGCTGGTTCGAGTTCGACGTCGCGATCGCGACGCCGGACATGATGGGCACCGTGGGACGCCTTGGTAAGAAGCTCGGGCCACGCGGCCTGATGCCGAACCCGAAGTCGGGCACCGTCACCTTCGACATCGAGCGCGCCGTGGGCGAGGTGAAGTCCGGTCGCATCGAGTTCAAGGTCGACCGCGCCGGCATCGTGCACGCCCCGGTGGGCCGCGCGTCCTTCACGCCGGCGCAGCTCACCGCCAACGTGGCAGCACTCGTGGATGCGGTGAACCGCGCCAAGCCCACCGGGGCCAAGGGCACCTACATGCGGACGCTGACGCTGGCGCCGTCGATGGGGCCGGGAATCCGCGTCGACATCAGCTCTGCGCTCCAGGCGGCGAACGCCTAGAATCTGTCGTCCGGCGGGTCCGCGCGCTCGCCACCGAATCGAAGAACGAAGCCAGAGACCGCGATGCGCCCGGGTGAAAAGCCCGGGCACAATTCCGGACACGAGTCACGGGGCACGCGCAGGCACGAACGACCACCTCGGGCGCACCGTGCGCCGCATGACGGTCTTCGCGCCTGGTGCGTGAGGACCGTTTCGCATTTCCATGGAGGTGGAAGCAACCGAACCGATGCCGACCGACGAGAAGCGCCAGGCCGTGGCCGAGCTGGCGGACCTGCTCCGCAGCAGTTCCGCCATGGCCGTGGCGGACTACCGGGGACTCAAGGTCTCCGACATGCAGTCGGTGCGAAAGTCGCTGCGAGACGCCGGCGTGCAGCTGCACGTCGCCAAGAACCGCCTGCTGAAGATCGCCGCCGACGAGGCCGGGACCGATGAGCTCAAGCCGATGCTCAACGGACCCACCGCGCTGGCCACGATCGTCGGCGACGAGGTGGCCCTGGCGAAGGCGCTCCAAGAGGCATTTCGGCCCTACAGCCGGGTGGTCACCATGCGTGGTGGCATGCTCGGCAGCCGCGCCATCGATGCGGCGCAGCTGACGCGGCTCGCGTCGCTGCCCCCGCGCGAGGTGCTCCTGGCCAAGCTGGCAGGTGGCATGGCGGCACCCATCAGCGGGATGGCCGGCGTGCTCGCCGGCAACCTGCGCAACCTGGTCGGGGTGCTGAGCGCCGTGGCCGACAAGAAGCGAGAGGCGGAGAGCGGCACCGCCGCCTGACGCACCACGACACAGGAGACGACGCACACGATGGCTACCAAGACCCTGGACAAGGACACGATCCTCGAGGCGATCGACACGATGACCGTCCTCGAGCTCTCCGAGCTGGTGAAGGCATTCGAGGAGCGCTACGGCGTGACCGCCGCCGCGCCGGTCGCGGCGGCTGCCGCACCCGCGGCAGGCGATGGCGCCACCGCCGCCGTCGTCGAGGAGCAGACGGAGTTCGACGCGGTCCTGACCGATGTCGGCGCGAACAAGATCCTCGTCATCAAGGCCGTCCGCGAGCTGACCGGCCTCGGCCTCAAGGAGGCAAAGGACCTCGTCGACGCCGCCCCCAAGGCGGTCAAGGAGGGCGTCGCCAAGGAAGAGGCGGAGCAGGTCAAGGAGAAGCTGGCCGAAGCCGGCGCCGCCGTCGAGATCAAGTAGCTCGGCGAATCCCACCGCGCTGCGACGAGCCGGCCTTCGGGCCGGCTCGTTTCGCGTCGTTCACGAAGGTGCCCATGGCACGGAGCGTACCGGGACCCGCTGGTACGTCCGAAGGGTAGGCGCGCGCCGGAAGCCAGCGGATACTCCCTCGATCATGCCGCGACGCCTGGGGCGCCGTCCCGCCATCGGCGACGAGGGAGGGGCGGAGGCCACGACGACCACCGCCGAACAGCTCTCCATGACAGCCTGGGGCCTCGACCCGGCCCAGTGGCGGCAAGTGGGAAGCTTCACCGCCGTGCGCCACAAGGCAGTGCTGCTGTGGTGCCGCGGCGACGGGGCCCCGCCCGGCGAGGTGGCGCTGCGCGCGCGGCGCGCGTACGACCGCATGTGGGAGCTTGGGATCACGCTGGCGGCAGACGAAACCGAGCGCGGCATCGAAGTCACGGTCCCGCTCTCGCGGATGGGGCTGGTCCTGCGGTCGCTTGGCGAGTGGGCGATCCTGCCCGACGCGGTGTTGGTGACCAACGTTCCCGCCGATGAGCTCCGGCGCCTGCAGCGCGAGCTGGCGGCGTCGGGTGACCGGGTGTCGCTCGAGATCGGGACCCACGAAGAGGCAGACCCGGTCGCCCAGCTCCGGGCGCGCGTCCGCCTCGGCTGAGCCGATCGGGTATCCTCATCCTCCCGCGGCGCGCAGCGTGCGCACGTCGCGCCGAGTGGCGGACGCCACCATCCGACCGATGGATCCCATGACCACCCAGACCCAACCCAGCGCTGCCGTTCGCGCCGACCTGCGCAACGTGGCGATCATCGCCCACGTCGACCACGGCAAGACGACGCTCGTCGACGGGCTGCTGCGTCAGACCGGCACCTTCCGCCAGAACGAGGCGGTGATCGACCGTGTCCTCGACTCCGGCGACCTGGAGCGCGAGAAGGGGATCACCATCCTCGCCAAGCAGACGACCGTCGACCACGAGGGGATCCGCCTCAACATCGTCGACACTCCCGGCCACGCCGACTTCGGCGGCGAGGTCGAGCGCGGCCTGCTCATGGTCGACGCGGTGCTGCTCCTCGTCGACGCCTCCGAGGGCCCGCTGCCGCAGACGCGGTACGTCCTCGGCAAGGCGATGGAGCGGCGGCTGCCGGTGATCGTGGCGCTCAACAAGATCGACCGCTCCGATGCCCGCCCGGCAGAGGTCCTCGACGACGTCTACGAGCTGTTCATCGACCTCGGTGCGGACGAGCAGCAGATCGAGTTTCCGGTCGTCTATACCAACGCCAAGGCGGGCACCGCCACGCGCGACCTGTCGCTGCCGGGCACCGACCTGCGCCCGCTGCTCGACCTGCTCGTGACCGTGACGCCGCCACCGGTCCACGAGCCGGGGCATCCACTCCAGCTGCTCGTCACGAGCCTCAGCGCCAACGAGTACGTGGGTCGCATGGCGGTCGGCCGCATCCGCAATGGCAGCATCCGCATCGGTCAGCGCGTGGCGGTCATGCGCGAGGAGGCGGAAGCCACCGACGGCTCCATCGAGCCGGGGCGAACGATCGCGCTCAGCGGCGTCGTCACCAGCCTCCAGACGGCTCACGGCATAGACCGGGTCGATGTCGCCGAGGCGGGACCCGGCGATATCGTGTCGGTGGCCGGGCTGCCGGAGATCACCATTGGCGACACCATCACCGATCCAGCCGATCCACGGCCGTTGCCGCGGCTCGACGTCGACGCACCCACGCTGCGCATGACGTTCGGCGTCAACACCTCGCCGCTCGCCGGGCGCGACGGCCAGTACGTCACCAGCCGCCAGGTCAAGGCGCGGCTCGACCGGGAGGTGCTCGGCAACGTCTCGATCGAGGTCGCGGCCACCGAGTCCGCCGACACGTTCGAGGTGCGCGGCCGCGGCGAGCTGCAGCTGGCAGTGCTCATCGAGCAGATGCGACGGGAGGGCTACGAGCTGACCATCTCCCGCCCGGAGGTGATCCTGCATACCGACGACGGCGATGTCCGGGAGCCCTACGAGCGGGTGACGATCGACATCCCGCCCGACCACATCGGGGCGGTGCAGACCGCGCTCGCGGGTCGCCGTGGACGTCTGGAGCAGATGTCGACCGATGCTGACGGCCGCGTCCGGATGGAGTTCATCATCCCGGTCCGCGGCCTCATCGGCTACCGCGGCCAGCTGCTGACCGACACCCGGGGGACGGCGCTGATGCACCAGATCGGCGAGGGCTATGGCCCGTGGGCCGGCGAGGTGACGCACCGCACCAGCGGGGTCATGGTCGCCGACCGGCCGGGCATCTCCAACGCGTACGGGCTCATCGGCCTGGAGGAGCGCGGAGAGCTGCTCATCGGTGCCGGCGTCGAGGTCTACGAGGGGATGATCGTGGGCGAGAACGCCCGTCCGGGCGACATGAACGTGAACGCCACGAAGGCGAAGCAGCTCACCAACATGCGCACCCACACCCACGACGACTCGCTGCGCCTCACCCCGCCGCGCGCGCTGACGCTCGAGTCGGCCATCGAGTTCATCGCCGCCGACGAGCTGGTGGAGGTGACGCCCACCGCGATCCGTCTGCGCAAGCGCGTCCTCCCGGCCTCGAACCGCAAGCGCAGCTGAGACAGGGGCCGTGATGGCGGCCGCGCCGGCGTCCGGCTCTCGGACTGTTCGATACATCGAACAGGTTGCACCGGAACCTCGCGGCCGGCGCAGTTCGTTCGATATTTCGGTCGGGCGCATGCGTGAGGTCCACGGATCCGCGCAGTTCACGCTCGCGGTCGAGCGATATTTCGAACAAACCGCACGGGTGCCGGCTCTCATGCGCGATTCGTTCGATCCATCGAACGCCCCAGGCGGTGGGCCGCGCAGCCACAGGCCCGGCGGCCCGGCGCATCGGTGCTGCTGCTGGAAGC
>JBBRWZ010000036.1:0-21976 GCA_038248895.1 Candidatus Limnocylindria bacterium
ACCCTCACTGCCCTACCCCATTCCGTAGGGCCCACCGCATGCTGCTCGACGAACTGGACACTCGTCGGCGCGAGCGTCCTGCTCGCGATCCTCGTCCTCGCCGTCCTCGTCTATGCGGTGTGGCGCATGCGCTTGGGCTGAGGCGCGAGTCAGCGTGGAGCGCGGACTCGAGTCGAGGTCAAAGATGGGGGTCAACTCTCCTCCCTGGTAGCGGATTCCTGGTGAAACGTCTCAGGCGTCTCAGCCGCGTTCACTCAGCGCATCCAAGAGACGGATGAGAGGGATGAGACAGCCCTCATAAAAACTCCAATATGGGCTCCTGGCACTCAGCAACGATCGATTCAGTCCTCGTCCGCGTCTCCCCCAGTAGCGCGCTCTCGTCGAGCACCATCTCCCCCTTGGCCGGGATGCGGAGACCCCCTTGGCCGGGATGCGGACCTCCACCTGGAGGCTTGCGGGCTTGCGAAGCATCCTGGTCACGCCAGAGGGCCGGTGAGGAGCGGCCGGCAAACAGGCGCCTCGGAATTCGCTGCGCCTCAGGATCTGAGGCCCTCGTTGGTCGGTTGGGTTCGGGCGAACCAGCCCGCGACCTGCGCACGGTTGTTGAAGCCCAACTTGTTCATCACGTTGAGCAGGTGGTTCTCGGCGGTCCGAACCGAGAGGCGGAGCCGCGCCGCCACCTCCCTGTTGGTGAGACCCTCGGCCACCAGGGCCGCGACCTCCAGCTCGCGAGCTGTGAGCGGGCTGCGCCGCGACTTGAGCGCCGCCAGGGCGTCCACCGCCTGTCGCCTGAGCGGCTGCATCCCGAGCTCGGCCCCCGCTTGTTCAGCAGCCCCCAGCAGCGCACCGGCGCGTTCCCGATCGCGTGCCAGGCCACGGCGCAGCAGGGCCATCGCCCAATCGAAGCGCGTCTCGGCCACCTCGGCGCGAGCGCCTGTCTCCAAGTTACGCCGGATTGCACGGCCGAAGTCGATCTCCACCCGGTCCCAGTCGCCCAAGAGCCCGGCCATCTGGCCGAGATAGCGACTCACGCTGCCCAGCGACGCCGCCTGCCCGGAAGCCGAATTGGCCAGCTCCTCCGCGAACGGCTCGAGCGCGGCGTAGATTGCTGGTGCGGCATCGGCACGGCTGAGGATCCAGGCGACGGTGGCCAACGCGGCGTACGTCGGAACCTGCAGATCAGTGCCATCTACTTCGCCCATGGCGGGAAGCGCGAGGTCGAAGTGTGCAGCGGCCGATTCGAGGTCGCCCAGGTTCGCCCATTCCATCGCGACGTAGGCGTGGAAGGCATCCGGGCCGACGTTGATGCCAAGGAGGCCGTCGTCGACCGGACCTCCGTGCATCTTCAGGCGACATTGGCTGACGAGGATCCGATACGCGAAGTCGCCTCCATGGTGATCGCCACGGGCGGCGAGGTCGAGGGCCTCATCCGCGAGCTGGATCGCCTCCTCGAACCGACCCTCGTGCTGGGCGAGCATGGCACGCGTCATCCTGGCGCTCCACGCCGCCAGAGCGTCATTGCGCTGATCGGCGTATTCCTCCAGGCGCGTGACGGCGTTATCGAGTGCGGGCCGCTGGCCGAGCTGGAAGCAGGCATCCATGCGCCATCGGAGCGGCCAGGGTACATAGTCGACGAGGCCGTTCTCGATGGCGAGGCGCTCGACCCGGTCGGCGATCTCGAGTCGACGCGCGGTGTTGAGCGGGCCGGCGCACACCATCTGAAGGGCGTGAAGCGCCTCTACCAGCGCCAGCGCGTCGCCAGACGCGTTGGCCTCATCGACGTTCGTCTTCGCCTCGGCACTGTCGTGCGTGACCTGTGCGAGCTCACATGACAGCATGATCACCTGGCTTCGGAGGCGCGATCTGAGCACGATGTCGTCGCCGACGCCAAGCAAGGCATCTCGACAAAGGTCGAGCAACACGGCACAGGTGTCGTGATCGCCGATGCCGCGCACGACGAGCGATGCATCTGCGAGAAGGCGCCAGTCCCCGGCCGCCCGGGCGTCGCTCGCGAGTCGACGGCAGACCGCCATCGCCTCGCCGAACAACCCGGCTCGGAAGAGGCATCGCGACTTCCGGATCGTCAGATTGCCGGCCTGTACGTGCTGCTCGCGCGCCGCCAATCCTGCCGCTTGTCCCCAGAGGCGAGCCGCACGCTCCCACTCGAGCGCACGCTCGGCGGCGGTCGCTGCCTGATCGAAGGCGTGAAGCGCCGGCTCGAGCCCCAGAACCGCGGTCGCTCCCGCTCGTTGCTCGGCGATAGTGTCCAGGTCGCGGGGTCGTACACGCGCAAGCACCTCGGCGGCATGCGCATGTGCCATCGCCTGACCATGAGGGCCGAGGTCGTGGTACGCCTGCTCGCGTCGTTCGGGACGGATTTCGACGGAGCCGTTGTCGACCGCTACAAGGCCGTCGCGTTGGGCGATCTCCAGCGCCTGCAGGGCATCACCGGCGGGCAGGCCGCTGATCTCGACAGCGAGCCTAAGGTCGAACCGATCGCCAAGGACAGATAGCGCCCCGATCAGCCCGTGAGCTGCCGCGTTCGCGTCCATGCCATGGACAATAGAGCCTGCGTAGTCCTCTGAGTAGTCCAACGGATGGCGGGCAGGCGCCTCGGCATCATGCTCGGCTCATCGACCCGAGGAGAAGGACTCACGTGGCTTTCGAAGAACGGGCGCGGGGGGTGCGATCGCTGGATGCCGGATCGACAGCCGATCGCGTACTGGTCCATCATTCGCGGCCATCGCTCGGCCTTGGACCGGACGCTGGACGTATCCCAGGGACGAGCGGGCAGGAAGACGAACGGCCATGAGTCCAGCTCTGCGCCGCGCCATGCGCGCAGCAAACGCAATGCATGTGTGGATCTACCGCGGTTCCCGGGGACGACTGGCGGGAACGGCGAAAGGCATGCCAATCCTGCTCCTGACCGTTCGCGGTCGCAGGACGGACAAGCCACGGACGACCCCGGTCGGGTTCCTCAACCAAGACGGGGCATGGATCGTGGCCGGGTCCGCCGGCGGGATGCGTGATGAGCCCCAGTGGTTCCAGAATCTCCGGAAAACGGACCAGGCCATCGCCGAGATCGGAAACGTGAGACGGGATGTCGCGGTCACGGTCACCAAGGGCGCGCAACGCGATGCCCTCTGGCAACTGCTTCTCACGGCCTATCCCTTCTTCGCTGGGTATCAGACGAAGGCGGCACGCGAGATCCCGGTGGCCATCCTGGAGGCACGAGGGTGATCGAGCCTTCACGCGAAAGGGCAGGCTCTGGTATGTCGATGAGTGTCACCGTAACCGTCCGGGCCCAGCCTGCACTGGGCCGAGGCGGACGTCGAATGCAGGGTGTGCCGCTGCGACGCGGTCGTGTCCCTTGGCCGCTCGCTTCGAGGTGGTCCTGATGGCCTGGCTGCAACGGCACGCGTGGTGGGGACTGCTGGCGTTCACGCTGCTGATCCTGTTTTTCGGCATCGGCGACGTCATCATCGGCGTCGAGTCGGACCCCGGCATCCCGCTGGGACTGGCGGGGTTGACGCCTGCCCAAGTGGCCAACGAGAGCGCACCGGCCTATCGGCTGCTGGACTTCGGCGTTCGGATTGGCGGAGCAAACCTGACTGTGATCGGCACGCTGCTGACCATCGTCCTGCTGGTCCCATTTCGACGCGGTGAGCGCTGGGCGTGGTGGGCGATGTGGGTCCTCCCTGGCTGGGCGCTGTCGGTCTTCATGCTCTACATCGCCTTCGGGGTAGCGCCGGGCCAGGCTCCACCGCCACCCATGATCTCCGGGCCAATCTTCGCCGCTATCTCGGCGGCCATCCTGCTCGTCAGCGCTCCACGCTTCTTCGGCGCCCAAGGGAGAGCGGTAAGCGGCGGCGCGAGGCGGCCTGCCAGCGGCGCAGCCGACTGACATGGACGGCAGGCTGATCCTTCCGGCTGACCACACTCGCGGCGACTGCAACATCACCCCGCAGGCGATGGAGGAACTGGTCGACGATCTCGCCGGCTCGTTCGCTGGGATTCAAGCGGATCTCAAGGCGCTGCTGGGCGTCGCCCGGTTGGCGGAGCACCAGGATGCCCTGGGCCGATCGTCAGCGCGATCACGCCGATGACGGACAACAAGAGGCCACAGGCGAAAGGACACTGATGGACGCTCTACTCATCTTCTTCCGGATCCTTCACGTCGGGTCGGCGATGATCTGGTTTGGCGGTGCAATCGTGTCCTCCTTCTTCCTGCAACCCACCGTCACGGCGCTCGGTGCCGCGGGGCAGCCGTTCATGGAACACCTCATGAACCGACGCAAGCTGGGAATCATGTTTCCGATCGTCGCGGCGCTGACCATTCTGGGCGGTGCGGTGCTCTACTGGCGCGACTCGGGCGGACTGCAGCTGACGTGGATCACCTCGCCCACGGGCCTCGCGTTCACAATCGGCGGGCTCGCGGCGATTGTTGCCTTCGTGGGAGGCGCGGTCCTCATCGGGCCGGGCGTCGCCGAGCAGACCGCCGTCCGAGGCGAACTGGCCAGCGGGAACGGTGTGCCCACCGCTGCGCAACGTGAACGCCTGGACCGGGCCGATGGACGGCTCAAGCTGGCGAATCGCATCGACCTGCCGCTGCTCATCCTGGCAGGGCTGACGATGGCGGTCGCGCGCTACCTGTAGGCGTCCTCGGCCAGAATGTCGTCACCTACCCCAGGCGATCCGCACCGCGCGCTCGCACGACGCGGTGGCGCGGCGCACTCGCGCTGGCAGCTGCCATCGCGCTGGTCATTGTCCTGGCTGGGGTGAGCCTCGGCAGCTTCCGCGCTCCAAACGAGGCCATGGCGCGCCTGACTTGGAGAATTTTGGGCAGCCGTTCTTCGGCGTGCGGCTCGAGTGCATGACGCCCTCCGCGGCGCACGCCGCGATCGTCGCCAAGGGCTACGCGGTCCGCTGGCAGGTCGAAGATCGCGACGCGGGTGGAGACGGATCGACCACCTTCAGCACGACGCCTCCTCCACACGGCGTGGTAGAGGGCGGCTATCTCGATGGCACCACCGTGCACATCGTGGTTTCGGTCGGGTCGGGCGCGATACGTTTCGCGTGCTGATCGGCCTGCCGGCCCCCGGCGCGAGATCGGGGCTTAGTGAGTGGGTCAAACCGCCCCACCGCACACAGGACGAGCTCGATTCTGAGCGTGAATCGGCACGGATGGTGAGTGTTCCCCTCAACTCAACATCCCTCGGCTTGGTGCGCTCTCGGGACCAGCCGCCACAGTACCGATTCGCGTCGGTCGCCGGGGGCCAGGACGGCTAGTCGGACGGGGTATCGCGTGGCGCGATCGCCTCAACACGCCGCAGCGTCACCGCACCGGTCTGTGCACCATCCTCGCCGACGCGAGCGATGTTGAGGGTCTCAGGCGACGCGACGCGGGCGCGAAGGCGATTGAGGACGAGGTGGGGCCGCGCCGCTCGGCCTTGAGTCGCCGGGCTAACATTGCTCGGAGGCTCGAACGCCGAGCAGTGAACCTTCCAGATTGACGGGAAAGATGTTCCGGACCGGGTGCGCAAGTTGCGGCGGCACGAATCCTCCTGGGTTTCGGTTCTGTGGTTCGTGCGGCAAGTCCCTAGTACGCGTCTGTCCATCCTGCGGTGCGAGCGATATGGACGGCTCTCGCTTCTGTGGCGCGTGCGGAGCCGAACTGGAACTGTCCGGCGAGGCAAGCGCTGCCGCTCGGAGTCCCGAGTCCGTATCCCTCGAGGAGCGGAAGCCGGTCAGCGTGCTGTTCGCGGACATCGAGGCATCCACCGAGCTCGCGACACGGCTCGACCCGGAGGATCTGCGCAGCGTGCTCCGGCCGTTCTTCGACGCGATGCGAGAAGAGATCGAGCGTCACGGCGGGAGCGTCGAGAAGTTCATCGGTGACGCCGTCGTGGGAATCTTCGGCGCCCCGATCGCGCACGAGGATGATCCAGAGCGCGCAGTTCGCGCCGCTCTCGCGATGCTCGCCCGCCTCGACACGCTGAATGTGACGCTCGCGCGAACCGCCGGCGCCAACCTCGCCATGCGGATCGGCGTCAATACCGGTGAGGTCTTGGCGGCATCGCGCGCAGGCGACAACGAGGGACTGGTGACCGGTGAGGTGGTCAACCTCGCGGCGCGGCTCCAGGCAGCCGCGCCCTCCGGAACGGTTGTCGTCGGCGAACGTACATATCGCGACACCCGACACGCCTTTGGCTTCGCGCCACTTCCACCGGCGAGCCTGAAGGGGTTCAGCGCACCCGTCGCTGCCTGGCGTGTTGCGCCGGACCAGGCGCCGAGCGCGGGGCGCAGATCGCATGCCTCGCCGCTGGTCGGGCGAAGCGAGGAGGTCGGGCTGCTGAGGCTGGTGTTCCGCCGAACGGTCGCCGAAGGCAGGCCGAACCTGGTTACCTTGCTGGGCGCTGCGGGGATCGGCAAGAGCAGGTTGGCCGATGAGTTCGCGACCATCGTGCGGACGGAGGCTGTCGATGCCGGGGCGACCCCCGCGGTGGTCCTACGCGGCCGGTGCCATCCCTACGGGAACGGACTCACCTACTGGCCGCTCGCCGAGATGCTCAAGAGCGACGCTGGGATCCTGGACAGCGACCCGCCGAACGTCGTGCAAACGAAGGCACGCACGCACCTCGACGGAACCCTGGCGGTCGAGCATCAGACAGCCGGCCTCAGTGATGTTCTGCTGGCGTCGATCGGCGTTTCCACCAGCACCGATCCGCTCGTCGGTACGGACTCCAGCGCTGCCCAGCAGGCGGTGATCACCGCTTGGCGTCGCTACCTCGAGGCTCGCTCCTCCGACGCGCCGCTTCTGGCGATCTTCGAGGATATCCACTGGGCCGACGCGAGCCTCCTCAACCTCGTGGAGGCGCTCGCCATTCGCGTCGAGGCGCCCGTGCTCTTGCTTTGCCTGGCCCGCCCGGATCTGCTCGAGCACCGGACCGAGTGGGGAGCGAGCGTGCCAAATGGGGTGCGATTCGGCCTCTCTCCACTGACGCAACGCGAATCGGAATCGCTCGTCACCGAGCTGCTGGGAGAAACTGCACCGCCCGACCTCCTGCGCTTGATCCTCGATCGCGCCGAGGGAAACCCGTTCTTCGCGGAGGAGCTGATACGGATGGTGAGTGAGGACGGCACCCTGGAGCGTCGTGCGGGCGGGTGGATGTTGGCGCGCGACCTGCCGACGTCACTGCCCGACACGATCCAGGCCGTGATCCTGTCGCGGATCGATCTTCTCACCCCACGCCAGAAGCGCGCCCTCCAGGATGCGGCGGTGGTTGGTCGGGTGTTCTGGGAAGGCGCACTCACGCAGCTCGGCGACCACCAGCCTGCCACTGTTGACGAGCTGATCGAGCGCGGACTGGTGCGGCAGCGCGACTTGTCAGTCATCGCGGGGGACCGAGAGCTGGCGTTCAGCCATGGCCTGACTCGCGAGGTGGCGTACCGAACCATCCCGCGCATCCGGCGAGCGACTGCCCACGGTGCGGTCGCGGGGTGGATCGAACAGATGACACAGGGCCGCGACGAGGAGTTCGCCGAGCTGCTCGCGCACCACAGCGAGCAGGCGGGAGACGACGCGCGCACGGCGCGTTACGCGATGTTGGCCGGCCATCGACACCGGCGCGTGTTCGCCGCTCAAGATGCGATCGATTGGTATGACACCGCGCTCTCGGCCGCGAAGCGGCTCTCGCCCGATACGGCAGCTCTCCTGATCGGCGAGACTGCACTGAGTCGCGGCGAGGCACGCGAGCAACTCGGTTACTACGCCGACGCCCGCGCCGACTACGAGCAGGCCCTCCAGGTCGCGCGAGAAGCCCCCGGAGACCGCGGGTGGCTCGAGGCGCGCGCGCTCGCCGCCATCGTCCACGTGCTGCGTCTGGAAGGCCGATTCGAGGAGAGCAAGCGGCTCATGCCGAGCGCGCTTGAACTGGCGCGATCGGCCGGACAACCCGATGTCGAGGTGAGACTGCTCTACACCGACGGGACGACTGCCTTCAGCTTGAACCGATTGGAGGAATCACGGGACCTGCACGCGAGCGCTCTCCAAGTGGCGGAACAGATCGGGGACATGGAGGGTCAGGCATTGGCACACGGGGGTCTCGCCGAGTGCCATCTGTACCTCGGCCCGCTCGGCGAAGGACTCATGCATGCTCGGCTTGCCGACAGCCTGCTGCAGAAGCTCGGGCAGCGGCTGATGCTGCACCACAACGAGCATACCTCGGCGCGGATCCTTTGGATGCTGGGAGAGCTTGATGAGGCTGAGAGGGTGGCGTGCGCGTCAGTCGATGGATGCGCGGAGTTGGGCAGTCGCGGCGACCAGGCGTCGGCCCTCGCGATCCTCGCCCTGATCGCGCTGTCTCGGGGGAAGCTTCGGCTCGCACTCGAAAGCGCGAAGCAGGCGTTGTCCCTCGCCGAACGGGCGGCCGCTTCGCGCGTCGAGGCGGTTGCTCGAGTGTCCCAGTTGCTGATAGCGCTCGAGATGGGCCATGACGAGGTGGCGGTGACAAGCTTCAAGGCGGCCGCGAGCGACACGGCCGAAATGGACCTCTACCGTCCGATCGTGACGGCGTTGGATGGGGTTGCCGAAGCGACGAGGGGTGCAAGCGAGGCTGCTCTGGGAAGCTTTAGGGAGGCTTCCCGGATGAGCGCGGGGCGGCTCCACGATCGCGCCGTATCGCTTTGGATCGAGATCCTGTGCTGGGAGCGGGTCGGTACAGCCGATGCGCTGCAAGACGCGGGACGACACCTCGCCGCGAGCGTGGGCGAAAACGGCCTCTTCGCCGGCTGGGCTCGTCATGCTCTTGCGCGAGCGGCGCTTCTCAGTGGCGACACCACGCTCGCCACGACGCTCGCCACCGAAGCCCTCGCGAGATCGGAATCCAATCTACAGCTGATCTGGCGCCTCTACGCGACGTTGAGCCGCGCGGCGGGGGAGGCAGGTCGTCGGCAAGAGGCGAGCGACTACGACGAGAAGATGTCAGAACTCGTGCGGCAGATGGCAGATGGTCTGAACCACGCTTCGGCGGCAAGCTTCGGAGCTCTGGTGGCCAAGCTGGCGACTGGCTGATATCCAGCCACGCCCGTCACGCGTAGGTCATCAGCTTGGCGCCGGCCGCAACCTCCTCGACGACCATTCCTGCGCCGACGATCTTGGCGCCCTTTCCCACCCGATCTTCCCCTATTCCGCGAGGCTTGGCGCACGCACCGCACACCCACACCTCGCCACCGTTCTCCACGAACTCGGCGTACAGATCCGAAAGTGCCGGCATGCCCTCGTAGGTGATGCCTTCGGTGCCCCCCTCCGCCCCGATCCACACTCCGTCGATCGTGAGCAGCACCGCAGCCTGCTTCCCGACCGCGGCAGCGATGTTCGCCACGACGAACGGTAGGATCGCCCGTTCCGAGTCTTCCTTGCCGTGACTGCATACAAAGATCATTCGTTCGCTCACGTCAGAACCTCCGTCTACCGGGCGCGCTCCACCACGACGACTCCCGCGCCGTCGTCCCGCGTACCCATTGACCTCACCCGGTGGCCCATCATTCGCGCGAGCGACGGGAGGTCCGCCTTTGCGGATGGGTCGTGGACGACAACCTCGAGCAAGTCGCCCACCTCAACACTCTGGATGCGGCGCCGGAACTCGGTGGTCAGCCCCGTGGCGCAGCCCATCTCCCCTGCGTCGAAGTAGGTCAGTGGCCCATCCTCGGAGGTGTGTGCCTCGATGTTCACGTGCGCTGAGTCGTTCACGTCCTCAAATCCTGGCTGGTGAGACAGATTCTAGAACGACAGGGCAACACTCCATCCATCCAGCCGAGAGAATTGACCTAACGCGCACGGCGTTGGCGAGCATTCGGATGCTTGTTGCCCCGCAACCCCTTCGGCTAGCATGGCGACGCTCTCGTGCGGACGGCTGATCCCGAGCGTCTGAAGCGACCCAACGAGATTGAAGGCACCAAGTACGGTGCGACGCTGGCGCGCGCGAACGCGGCGTTAAGCCTGCCGCCGCCATGGGTCTCTAGAAGGGCCTTCGGTCTCGGGTCCTTGCCGCGAGACCGCCGCCCACTGCAGCGTGCCGGAGCGATTAGGGGTCAGGCAGGGGGTCAACTCGTCATCGGCGGGCTACAAAGCCCCGATTCGGAGCACGAATCAGGCTCTGGGGCGAGTTTGGTACCGCATACCGGATTCGAACCGGTGATCTCCGCCTTGAGAGGGCGGTGTCCTGGGCCTCTAGACGAATGCGGCCCCGAGGTCCGCGCAGGGCGAACGGCGGCGAGTATACCAAGGCCCCTTTCCACCCTCAAACCGATGCGCCAGCCCGGCCGTTGCCGCGCTGGCAACGTTCCGACCGGATCTCACCGATGGCGCTCCGTCAGACCGATACATCCCGCCACTTCGTTGCGTGGGCGACAACGCAAGCCGGGCGCCGGAGCGCCGCGCCGCGCGGGCGGCAACGCCGCCGTCAGCGACGGGCCTAGCGGGCTCCCACGGGCGTGGCCGACAGCTCGGCGAGCCGCGCGAGCATCGGTGTCCGTCGGTCTTCCAGCCAGGCATGGACGCTCTGCGCGACCTGCGGCCACGTCCCCGAGCCCATCACCAGGCCGAAGTGGCTCGCGCTCGGGACGAACTCGTAGTCCGCGTTGAGGATGTCGGCGACGCGGCGCGCCTCGGCGGGATGGATGACATCGTCGAGCCCGGCACCGATGACCAGGGACGGCACCGCGATCCGGCTGGCATCGACGTGAACACCGTGCATCCGCTCGCGTCGCGCGCTGCCGGACTCGCGGGCGCCGGCGAGCAGCTCCTGCATCTTCGAGAGCTCGTCCTCCTCCATGTCCGGCATCCACTCGCGGAGCCGTGGCATCGGTGCGACCCAGCCCCACCAGCTCGCGTCGTAGACATCGGGGACGGCCTGCAGCTCCGGCTCGTCCGGGTGTCGAGGCAGTGCGGCGGCCGGCGGCGATGGGGCCAGCAGGACGAGGCCCAGCACGGGATTCCGCTCGGCGTAGAGCATCGCCGCCAGCGAGCCGATCCCCCACCCGATGATCACCGGCGGCCGGCCCATGTTGCGCACCGCGGTCGCGATGTCGTCCGCATAGTCGCGCATCGTGGTGTCGGCCAGCTCGGCGGGGGCGGAGGTGAAGTGGCCGCGCAGGTTCAGCGCGTGCGCCTCCCAGCCTCGCTCGGCGAGGTACCCGGCGAAGGTTGTCCAGAGCCAGGATCCGGTGAGCGCGCCGTGGACCATGAGGATCGGGGGCTTCCGCGAGCGACGCTCGGGCTGCGTCGTCTCGACGTGGATGCCCTCCGGCTCGATGAACGCCTCGTCACGCTTGATCGCCTGCACCATGCGGCTGCTACACGTCCTCCATCGGTATCGGTGTCGGTGTCGGTGGATGCTGCTCGATGCCGCCGATCGGATGGAACACCATGCCGGTCAGCAGCTTCGGGTAGAAGTAGGTCGATTTCTGCGGCATGACGTCCCCGGCGCTCGCCACCGCGGCAAGCTGCTCGAGTCGGGTGGGCCGGACAAGGATCGCCGCCTGCGCCTCGCCGCTGGCGACGCGGGCGAGGGCGTCGGCCGCGCTCCTAGTGTAGGCGAGGTGCTCCCCGGCGGCCACCTCCGCCGGCCCGATCCCGAGCCGGTCGTCGAGCAGCGAAGCGTGGAGGAGCGAGAGGTCCAGGCCGCGGACCGCCGTGCTCGTCGGCTCGCGCCGCATCCGGTCGTCCGCGGTGTCGGGATCGGCCACCAGGAGCCACCCCTCGTCGCCGGGCAGCACCAACCCGAAGACCGCCTCGTCGCCGTCCGCCCGGCTCGCCAGCGCCTCCGCCAGGTGTGCGGGGGGCACCGGGATGGCGGAGAAGATCGGTCCCGGCTCGGCAACGATGTCACGCAGCGCATCGCCATGCGTCTGCAGGAGGAGCCGATGCGTGGCCCGGATCTCCAGCTCTTCCAGCTCGGCGTTGACGAGCACCGCCATCACCCAGTCCGCCTCGAGCGCGCCCGCCGGCGCATCGGTCCATGGCGGATCCGAGCGGAGCTCGGCCTGGTACGCCAGCGCCGTCTCATACCGATGGTGCCCATCCGCGATGGACAGCGTCTGCCGCGACAGGAAGCTCGCCATGCGGTCATCCGGCTCCACCGCGGCCAGGGTGTGGAGCAGGCCGTCGCCGTCGCGGGCCCGCCACTCGTCACTCCATGCCCGGCTCATCACGTGCCGGTAACGCGCGCTGCGGTCGAGGTACGTGACGAGGATCGGCGACAGCTGGGTCTGTGTCGCGCGCAGCAGCGCCAGCCGATCCGCCTTGGGGCCGGGCATCGTGTGCTCGTGCGGTCGGATGCCGGCGCCCCACGGCTCGAGGAGGATGCGGGCCAGGACGCCGTGCACCACCGGCTCGTCCGGGTCGTCGCTCCGGGCATGGCCGTAGTAGTAGAAGCGCGGCTCGGGCTCGCGGGCCAGCGTGCCGTCCGCTTTCCAGGCGGCAAGCGTTGCCGCCGCAGCTCGGTGCGGGTCGGCGCCGTCCGCCAGCTCGAGCCGCACGGCGTTGTGCGCGTCACGCTCCCGTAGTCGTGTCGCGTCGTCCGGCCCGATCACGTCGTACGGCGGCGCGACGAGGTCCGTGATATCCGCCACGCGGCCGGGGTGGTCGGACGCCTCGTCGCGGGTGCGCACCCGTGGCGGGACGGTCACATCGCCGTATCGGTCCAGGGCATAGCTGAGCCCACGGAAGGGGCGGACGACGGGCATGCGCGCCAGTGTGCCAGCGTACCCCGGTCGCTGCATCCCGGCGGCCGGGCGGCTCCGTGCCGTGCCGTGACGTGCCGCGCCGCGCCGCGCCGTGCCATGCCACCGATTCATGAACGAGTTGTGCGCCGGACGCCCGCCTCCGGCGACGCGCCACGCTCGTCTCCGCCGATACATCGGTGGAACAGACGCCTGCGCGACGGCCCAGGTGCTGGACACACCGATGAATCGGCGGCGGCCCGGCTAAGGCCCGGCAGCGGCCGCGTCGGCGGAGCGCCCATGCGCACCAGGACATCTAACGGCCACGCGGACGGTGCAACGCCCCCCTCCATGCCCGGTTCATGCGCTGTCAGCCATGGCGCGGCCCCCGAGCGCGCGATGGTTGGCCGTTAGATGTCGGGGGCCGCATGCGGAGTCGGGGCCGAGGCGCGCGCACGAACCGCGGTGGCCATCTCCCGCACCTCCGGCCGCGAGTCGCGCAGCGCAGCGGCCAGGAGCGCCGCCGCATCCCCGGAAAGTGGCCCATCCCCGTTGCCCAGCACCGCGATCGCGTTCCGCAGCAGCTTATGCCGCCCCGCCCGGCGCAAAGGCGACTCACCCACCGCGCGCGCGAACGCCCGCGCCCCGAGCGGCAGCAGCCAGCCAATGAGCGGCAGCAGCGGCACTCGCAACGGTCCGCTGTCCACGGCCTCGCCGTTGACCGGGCACACCTCCTGGCAGACGTCACAGCCGAAGACCCAGGACCCGAGAGCGCGCGCCTCCCAGCCGGCGAAGGCACCGGGATGTTCGATTGTCAGGTAGCTGATGCAGCGCCGCGCGTCGAGGACTTGGGGTGCGATCAATGCGCCGGTGGGGCAGCCGTCGAGGCAGCGCATGCAGGCGCCGCAGCTCGAGCGGATCGGCTCGTCGGCCGGCAGCGCCTCGTGGAGCAGCAGCGCACCGAGGAAGACCCACGACCCGGCGCGCAGGTGCGTCAGCAGGTTCGTGTTCTTGCCGATCCAGCCGAGCCCGGCCCGCGCGGCGAAGGCACGCTCGGCCAGCGGCCGGTCGTCGACGTAGGCCGTATCGGCGACACCGATGCCGGCCGTGCGCAGGTCCGCGGCCAGGGCGGCCAGCCGCTCGCGGAGGGAGTGGTGGTAATCGGTCCCGAGCGCGTAGCGCGCGACGAGCCCCACCGGGGCTTCGTCGGCGGGGGGGCCGAGGTGCGCGAGCGCCGTCGCGAGGTGGTCCGGCGCCGGGTCCCAGGCACCACGTTCCGGGCCGACGTACGGCGCCGCCACGATGGCCACCGACGCTGCCGCGGGATCCTGGCGCTGCGGGTCGGTGGCGAGGTACGGCCGCTCGCCGCCCATCCACTCCATGGTGCCCATGCGCCCGTCGTCCAGCGCGGCCGTCATCCGCTCCCGCGCATCGGTGAGCGGCTCCGCCGGCGCGATCCCCGCCAGCTCGAGCCCGTGGGCCGCCGCGAGGCGCGCGACGAGCGCGCGCCGGTCCGTCATTGCCGCGGCCCGCCTCCACGGCGCAGCACGAAGGCCGGTGGCTCGCCGCTCATGGCGGCCACCGTCACGCCGCTGTCCACCGGCGAGACGAGCGGCAGCCGAACCCGGAAGATCGTCCCACGCCCCGCAGACTCGTTGCGCTCCGCCCAGATGCGGCCGCCGTGCGCCTCGACGATGGCGCGGGTGATGTAGAGGCCCAGGCCAAGGCCCCCGAAGCGGCGCTTGGACGCCTCGGTATCGGCCTGGAAGAAGCGCTCGAAGACGAGGTCGGCCTGGTCGGCCGGAATACCGATGCCGGTGTCGGCCACCGCGATATGCGCCGACTCGGCGTCGCGCCAGGCGCGGAGCGTGACCGGCCCGCCGTCGGGCGAGTACTTCACCGCGTTGTCGGCGAGGTTGTTGAGCACCTGCCCCACCCGGTCGCGGTCGGCGGAGAGCGTCAGCGCGTCGGGCAGCTCCACGACGATCTCGCGGTCGGGGTGCTCACGCTGGAGGCGCTCGGCGACGGCGTTCAGCTCGTCCACCAGGTCGATCCGCTCCGGCTCGACGCTCACCCCTCCGCGACGGTCGATGCGGCTGACGTCGAGCAGGTCGTCCACCAGGCGCCGCATCCGCGCCACCTGCGAACGGATGACGGCCAGCTGCGACAGCTCCTTGGCCGCGCCCTGCGCACCGCGCAGCCGCCCCTCGAGCAGCTGAGCGTAGCCCTGGATGCTGGTGAGCGGCGTGCGCAGCTCGTGGCTGACGATGGAGAGGAAGTCGTCCTTGATGCGCTGCGCCTGCCGCTCGCGGGCCATCTGGCGCTGGAGATCCGACCAGAGGGCTGCGTTCTCGAGCGCGGGGCCGGCCCGTTCGGCGATCGACTCCGCCCGGCGGCGCTGCTCCTCGGTGAGCTGTCGCCCGTCGGTCGCGCCCACCAGCAGCACGCCGCCGACGCGACCGCGCTCCACGACGGGGACCGCCAGCACGCCACTCATCCCGAGCGCGGTGACGCCATCCGGGTCGCCGGGAAACGCCGGCGGCGTCGCGCCGCCCTCGCCGGCGAGGATCGAGGTGACCGTCGCCGCCGCCCCGCCGGCGATCCCCTCCCCCAGTCGCGGGCGACGCGTCGCGAGGTGCTCCATCAGCCGCTTGGCGACCTCGGGGTCGGCGCTGCTCGCCGCCGCCGGCACGAGCCGCGGCGCGTCAACGTCGGGATCCTCGATGCGCAGCAGCGCGACGACGTCGCCGAGCAGGGGCCCCGCCCCGTCGACGATGGCGCGCGCCGTCGCCTCCGGCTCGATGGACGCAGAGAAATCGCGCGACAGCCCGGCGAGCAGCTCTCGTTCGCGCGCCAGCTCGCGCTCGCGCTCGTCGGCGTCGATCTGGCCGCGCAGCTCGGCATTCTCCACCGCGCGCGCCAGGAGGCCACGAGCGAAGAGCCCGGCGGCCAATCCGGACCCCACGAGATACGCGATCCGCACGGTGAGCAGGTCGCGCGTCTGCGCCTCCGGCCCCGCGGCGATGAGCGTCACCGCCGCATACGTGGCCGAGCAGACGATCGAGGCCCAGACGGAAGCGCCGAGACCGTAGCGGAAGGCGACGCCCAGCACGATCGGGACGTAGAAGAGGTACGCGTCGATCGATTCGGCGGAGGCGTAGACCGCCACGGTGACTGCCACCAGGTCCAGCGCGGTGGCGACGATGCCCACCTCCCGGGCCGGGAAGCGCGAGATGGCGAGCGCGAGCAGGCCGTCGTACACGACGACGAGACCCAGGACGGCGAGCAGAACCGGGAAGCCGCGCAGCTGGTCCCGGAAGGCAAGGATCATGGCCGCGGCGATGAGGGCCACCGCCAGCCGCACCCAGATCAGCTGCCACTCCTGGACGCGGAGCTGGCGGTCGAGGTGTCGATCGAGATCGGGCAGTTGCCTGCCCTCGGGTTCCATCGGCCTGCGACTATAGCATCGGGCCGTGGGGCGGCCGTACACTCGCGCTTGACGCGCGCCGTCTTGCAACCGGACACCCGGGCCGGGCGTCATACGTTGCGATCAGCCGCACAGCGAGGGGAGATGGGTTCCACCACCCGAGCCATCGCCTTCCGTTGGGCCAGCGCCGCCGCGCTGGCCCTCGGCCTCGTCATGAGCGCCGTCGCCCCATCGCCCGCCGCGGCTGCGGATCCCATCACGATGTCCGCACGCGCCCTGCTCGGCGGCCGCTACACCGTGGGCACGTGGCTGGCGATCAGCGTCTCGCTCGCCAACGACGGTGCACCCACCGCCGGCACCCTGAGCGCCCCGTCCGCGACCGGTGACGTGCTGCGCGCGGTGGACCTTCCCGCCGGCGCGCGGAAGGAGGTGGTCCTCTACGTCCGCCCCGCCGGCTTCACCCGCCAGGTGATCGTGACCTTCACCTCGGCCGCCGCCACGGTGGCGCGGCCGGTCCAGGTCGCCGGCATCGACATCGGGAGCACCAGCATCGCGCTCGTCGGCGACGCGAACGGGGCGATCAAAGCGCAGATCGGCGACGGTGTCACCGGCACTGCTCCGTTCGACGTGCCGCCGGGCGATCTGCCCGAGCGACCCGAGCCGATCAGCGCGCTGTCGGTAATCGTCTGGGCTGGCGATAGCGGCCTCCTGACCGATGGCCAGCGGCGCACGCTCGAGCGTTGGGTCGCCGGCGGCGGCCAGCTCATCGTCATCGGCGGTCCGGACTGGCAGGCGCGCACCGCCGGCCTCGGGTCTCTCCTGCCGGTGACCGCGATCGCGGCGGTGGACGACGCCGGGCTCGATGGCCTTGGCGCCGTGACCGGACCGCTTCCGGATGGCGTGACGACGGCGACGGTGGCCACCGGCACGCTCGCCGCCGACGCACGCACCCTCGTGCCGCTCGCCGCCACCGATGCGCGACCGCTGCTCGCCAGCGTGTCCCACGGAGCCGGCCAGGTGGTCTGGATTGGAGCGGACCTGGCATCCCGGGCATTCGTCGGCTGGGAGGACGGCGGCACGCTGTGGAGCCGCCTCATCGGTATCGACACATCGGCCTTCTTCGGCGGCAAGACGACCGTGGACGAGGCGAGTGCCATGACCCAGGCGCTCGCCAACCTGCCGGCGCTCGAGGTGCCGCCAGCGGAGCTGCTGCTGCTCATCATCGCCGCCTACGTGCTGCTCATCGGTCCGGTCAGCTACTTCGTCCTGCGCCGGCTCGATCGGCGGGAGCTGGCCTGGGTGACGGCACCCGCCCTCGTCATCCTCTTCTCGGCCGGGTCGTACGGCATCGGCACATCGCTCAAGGGCAGCCAGATCATCGTCAACCAGATCAGCATCATCCGCTCGACCGTCGGCGGGCAGGCCGCCGACGTCACCACCTGGGCCGGCATCTTCAGCCCATCCCGCGCCACGTACGACCTCACCGTGCCGGGCGATGCGCTCCTCGCCGCGGTGGCCACCGGTGCCGACGGGACGCCGCTCCCAACCGAGCAGGGCGATCCGGCGCACCTGCGCGGCCTCTCCGTCAACGTCTTCGGGATGCGCGCCGTGCGAGCCGACACGCTAGTCGCTCGCGAGTCCGCCATCGGCGTGACCTGGCGACTGGAAGACGGACGGCTGCGGGGAACGGTGACCAACGTCAGCGACGGGCCCCTGGCGGATGTCGCGGTGGTCACCGGCTCTGTCGGGCGGCTGGTCGGCGACCTCGCCGCGGGCGCATCGAAGGACTTCGCGATGGCGGCCGGTGACTTCACCGGCGCCTCGCCGGCGGACCAGGTCTACGGCTTCGCGCGGGGTGATATCTCGACCGGCGAGGCACGAACGCGCGAGATCCGCCGCCAGGTCATCGTAGGCCTCGTGGGTTACGGCAACGGGATGCCGCTCGCCACGTTCGGGGCCAACGGCGGCGAGGGCCCGTACGTCATCGGCTGGCACGACGAGGGGCCCATCGACGTGGAGGTGGACGGGGAGGAGGTGCAGCGCTACGCACAATCGGCCGAGGTGGTCTCGGGCCGTCCGGCGATCGATCCGGGCTCGGTGCAGCTGCGCCAGGTCGACATCGGCAGCCGCGTCACCGCCACGCAAGGGCAGGTCGACGTGATCGACGGTCGCGGGGCGCAGATCCTCGACGGGACGGCGACATGGACGCTCTCCCTGCCGCTGGAGGTGCGCGGCCTCGTGGCCAGCGACGCGACCATTCATGTCGCCACCGATCCGACGAGCGCCCTCGTCGACCAGGACTTCGGCGGCGCCCTGCCACCGGGCTTCACGCTCGAGATCCTCGACCCGACCACGGACGCCTGGACCGACCTCGGCAACGTCCAGAACAGCAGCCGCTTCGCCGTGCCGGACCCCGCGACCATGGTCACACCCGACGGGTCCATCACGGTCCGCATGACCGCCGGCGGCGACAACCCGGGTGCGTTCGGGACGTTCCCGATCTACGTGACCGCAGCGGTGCAGGGCACCCTGCCATGACCGATGCCATACCGATCATCGAGACCCGCGGCCTCGTCAAGCGCTACGACGACGAGCTCGCGGTCGCGGGCGTCGACCTCGTCGTGGGCGCCGGCGAGATCTTCGGCCTGGTGGGGCCGAACGGCGCCGGCAAGACGACGACCATGCGCATCCTCGCCACGCTGCTCACACCCACCGCCGGCGAGGCGCTCATCTGCGGCATCCCGATCGCCGAGGACCCCATCGAGGTCCGGCGGCGGATCGGCTACATGCCCGATTTCTATGGCGTCTACGACGACCTGCGCGTCTGGGAGTACCTCGACTTCTTCGCGCGCTGCTACCGCGTCCCCGAGGCGCGCCGCAGCGCCATGATCGGTGAGCTGCTCGAGATCGTGGGCCTCGTCGAGAAGCGCGACGCGTACGTCGAGGCGCTGTCGCGCGGCATGCGGCAGCGCCTCTGCCTGGCGCATACGCTCGTCCACGACCCGCAGCTGCTGATCCTCGACGAGCCCGCTTCCGGCCTCGACCCGCGCGCGCGGGTGGAGATGCGCGAGATCCTGCGCGAGCTGCGCGGCATGGGCAAGACGATCCTCGTCTCGAGCCACATCCTCCCCGAGCTCGGCGAGCTGTGCACCAGCGTCGGCATCATCGATCGTGGGCGGCTGCTGCGCAGCGGGAGCCTGGCCGAGATCGAGCGCTCGCTGCGCGCCACGGCGCTGCTGCGCATCGAGCTGCTGGCCGGGACCGATGCGGTGAACGCGGCCATCGAGTGGCTCGGAACCAATCCGCGGGTCGGCAGCGTCCTGCGCACCACCGACCCGTCCGTCGCGCCGGCGCGGCTCGAGGTCGGCTTCGACGGGGACAGTGCGGCGCAGGCCACGCTGCTGGCGACGATGATCGCGGCCGGCCACCGGGTGAGCGGCTTCACGCAGGCGACGACCGGCCTCGAGGAGCTCTTCCTCCAGGTGACCGGTCAGGCAGACGAGGAGGCAGCATGACGGCACCCCCAATGGCCACCCGCGGCGCCCCATTCGACGCGGTTGGCGAGTTCGGCGCGTCGGTGGCCACCATCCTGTCGAAGGAGCTGCGCGGTCGCTTCCGGGGACGCCGTGCGTTCGTGGTGCTGACCATCTACCTCGGCGTGCTGGCGCTCATCGCCTACGGGGCGTATGTCACGACCGCGCCGAACGCGAGGATCGCCGCCGAGCAGACGCTCGACCCGAACACCGGCGTCGTGGTGGGCGCCAACCTGGCGAACGCATCGGCCTCCATCGGCCAGGCGATCTTCGCGCTGCTCTCCGTCTTCCAGCTGCTGCTCGTCGCGTTCATCGCCCCGGCCTTCACTGCCGGCGCCATCAGCCTCGAGCGCGAGAAGCAAACGCTCGACCTGCTGGTGACGACACCGATGCGCCCCGGCGCCATCGTCATCGGCAAGCTCATCGCTGCGCTCGCCTTCGTCTTCCTCATGATCCTGGCCGCCATCCCGGTGAGCGCGCTGGTGCTGATGTACGGCGGCGCGACGATTGACGACATCCTGCGCCAGCAGCTGATCCTCTTCGTCACCGCCATCGGCTTCGGCGTCATCGGTGTCTTCTACAGCGCGCTCGTGCGACGCACGCAGGCTGCGACGGTCCTCACCTACTCGACGATGCTGCTGCTCGTCATCGGCACGCTGCTCGTCTGGCGCTTCTGGACCGAGGTCGCCACCAACAGCCCGGACAACCGCTTCGGCGAGATCCGGCGTGCGCCGGAGCAGGTGCTGTGGCTCAACCCGGCGGTCGCGATGATCGAGGTCGTCGCCAACACCGAGCTCAGCTACGGCGATTTCACCGGCGTGATGCAGTCGATTCGCGGGGACGCGTTCAGCTTCGGCGCCGGGTCCACCGGAGTCCCGCTGCCGGGCGGCGCGATTGCCGTCCCGGACTGTCCGCCGAACGCGCGCTGCGCGGGGATTCCGCAACCGCTTCCGCCGCAGCTCATTGCGCCGACGGTCGCGCCCTCGCTCATCAGCGCCCACTTCCTGGGGCGCTTCGTCATCTCGTTCGTCCTCCTCAGCGCCGCGCTCACCGTGGCCGCGATGCTGCTCGTGGTGCCAGCCGGCATGCGCGGCCTCGTACGGCGCCGGCGGGCTCTTGCCACGGCCCGGGGCGAGGGCGATGCCGTGCTCACGGACATCGAGCCATGAGCAGCGATGCGGACGTGACGCGGGCGATCGCCGCGAGGCTGGGCGAGGACGCCGCGCATCGTCTCGCGGGCCTCCGACGCCGACTCTGGCTGCGACGCGCCGTCCATGTCCTGCTGCCATTCGCGGGCGGCGCGCTCGTGGCCGGGGCTGCCGTCCAGCTGGCGGCCCGCAGCGTGGCGCTCGAGATCGCCCCGCTCCTGCAGGTGGCGATCGCCGTGCTTGCGACCGCCGCCTGGGCCGCCTGGAGCTGGTGGCGCCGGCCGACGCTGGTCGAGGCCGCGCGCCGCGTCGACGCGGAGCTGGGGCTGCGCGAGCGCATCGGCACCGCCATCGAGCTTGCCGCCCGGCCCGAGCCTGCCGGGATGGCGGCGACGCTCGCCGATCGACAGCTGCGCGACGCTCGCACGAGGCTCAACGCCGTCGACGCGCGCAGCGCCTTCCGCCCGACATTCGCGCGGCGCCCGGTCCTCCTGGATCTCGCGGCGCTCGCGCTCGTGGTGCTGCTCACCATGTGGCCGAATCCTCAGGATGGGGTCCTCGATGAGCGACGGGCCGCACGCGATGCCGCGCGCAGCGTCGCCGAGCGCATCGAAGAGATCGCCGACGCGGCAAAGGAGCGCGGCGATGCCAACGACCCGCAGCGGCGGAGGCTGACCGACGAGCTGGAACGCCTGGCGCGGCGGCTCCGCAACGATGGGGCGGATCGGCAGCAGACGCTGGCACGCATCGGCGCCGTCCAGGAGCAGCTCTCACGCATGACCGATCCACAGGCGTCGCAGCGCGATGCGGCGCTGAGCCGGCTCGCGCAGCAGGTGTCGCGGGCAGCCACCGACAACGAGGCGGCCAACCGGGAAGGAGACCCCGAGCAGGCGGCACGTGACCTTGAGAAACTCGGCGACCAGGCGGATCAGCTGGACGCGGCGAGTGCCGAGCAGCGCGCCGCCGCACTCCGCGCTGCGGCAAGCCAGGCGACGACGAGCCACCCGGACGTGGCCGCCGCGCTGCGCGACGCCGCCGACGCCCTGGACGCCGCCGGCCGCTCCGACGACCCGCAGGACGCCCAGGCGGCCCGTGACGCGCTCGACCGGGACGCCGACGCGGTGCGCGGGGCGGAGCAGGATCGC
>JBBRWZ010000037.1:0-21796 GCA_038248895.1 Candidatus Limnocylindria bacterium
GACGGGCGCTGGCACGTCTGCGCGGTGTGCGGCGCGCGCATCGTCGGCGTCACGCTGGCCCGGCTCCTCCGCTCCCGGCGCGCGCGGCTGCACCACGTGCTTCTGACGCGAAGCCCCTGAGGCTCACTCCGCCGCGGGCGTCGAGCCGGCCGCGACGAGCGGGCCAGGCACGTCGTCGAGCTCGCCGAGCGCCGCCTGCAGCAGGAGCGGGCCGACGGAGATCGCGAAGAGGGCGCTGATAACGGCGAGCACCATTCGCACGTCGAGGAGCTCGACGACGAAACCGGTGACGATCACGCCCACCGGGATCGCCGCGTTCGTGATCGTGGCGTGCGCGCCGAAGACGCGGCCGCGGACCGCCGGTGCCACCCGCGTCCCGAGGACGGTCAGCACGATGGGTCCCACGGGGCCGATGCCGAGCCCGCTGACCAGCTGCGCCGCCACCGCCCACGGCAGCGATGGCGCCTGCGCGAGGAGGAACGGCGCCGCGCCGGCGGCGAGCGCCCCGATGGTGAGGACGCGGCGGCGCCCGAAGCGTCTGCTCATCCGCGACGATCCCACCGCGCCGGCAAGCGCCCCCACGCCGAATGCGGCGATGAGGATGCCCATGTCGGCCGCGCCGCCACCGATCGCCACCACGTAGAGCGGCAGCAACACGAAGAAGACCGGGTTGAGGAGCACGTTGATCGTGCCGCTCACGCCGATCAGCGCGCGAATCAGCCGATCCCGCCACAGCAGCGCCAGGCCATCCCGCCATCGCCACGGCACCGCCGAGCCTGGCGTGCCATGGGTCGCGACCGACGGCACCAGGATCGCGACGACCACGATCGACACGACGAACGTGCTGGCGTCGACGAGGAGCGCCAGTTCCGGTCCCGCCACCACCACCAGCACACCCCCGCCAATCGGCCCCAGCAGGATCGTGAGGCGGCGGACAGTCTCCGAGGCGGCGTTCACCGCGGCGAGGTCGACGCCGTCCTGCTCGGCCAGCCCCGGCAGGAGCACCGATCGACCGGTTGAGCCGGGCATGTCGAGAAGCGTGGTGAGGAAGACGAGGATCGCCAGCAGCCACAGGGGCAGCCAGCCGGCGAGCGCGAGGAGCGCGATGGCGACCACGGTCGCACCGGACGCCACGTCGGCGACGATGCTCGCCGCACGCCCGCCGATGCGATCCACGATCATCCCCCCCAGCAGCGCACCGCCAATGAGCGGCACGAGCTGCGCGAAACCGATGACGCCGATCTCGGCGCCTCCACCACCACCGCCGAGGACGAGCCACGGGAGCGCCACGCTGGTCACGACGTTGCCCGCCCCGGAAATGACGTTCGAGACCAGGACCGCAGTGATGCCCGGCGATCGCCACCACGGCCGGAGATGCGGCGAGCGTTGGGTCATCGCCGCATCGTACGCGCGGCGGGGGTGGAGCAGCGGTCCGCTCGGGGGCGCGGCTGGCACGCCACCTTTCGGCGCGGTCGGAGCCGCGCATCGGTACCGGTACCGCACCCGGGGTGGCATGCGTCGTGCTGCTGTCACGCACGGCGGCGCCATGCCGGTTGGCTTGGTGCGCCTGTCTGAACCCGGAGAACACGTGCCCAGATGAGTGATCGCTCCGTCCTGGTGGTCGAGGACGACCCCGAACTGCGGACGATCTACCAGGAAGTCCTGAGCGATGGCGGCTTCAACGTCATGGCCGCCCGCGACGGGTTCGCTGCCCTGGAGCTGCTCGACGCCGGAGCCTCGCCGTGCGTCCTCGTGCTCGACCTTCGGATGCCGCGCATGTCCGGCTGGGAGCTGGCTGAGCGCCTCCACGCAGATGGACGGTTCAGCAGCCTGCCGCTCATTGTCGTCGCCGCGTACTACCGCATCGCCGAGGAGGCGGAGCGACTGGGCGCTCGCGCCTGGCTGCAGAAGCCCATCGACCTTGGTCGGCTGCTCGTCATCGTCGAGGAGGCGTGCCGTGGATCCAGCTCCGCTCAAGCCCCCTCCTGACATCCGCCTCGAGCAGGTCCTGCAGCAGGTCGGCGACGCGATCACGGTCCAGGCGCCGGACGGTCGGCTCGTGTTCGTCAACGAGGCCGCCGCGGCGCTGCTCGGCTTCGATGGGCCGGCCGAGGTTCTCGAGGCGCCGGTGGCCTCCGTCATGGACCGATTCGACCTGCTCGACGAGGACGGAGCGCCGCTCGATCTGGCAGAGCTGCCGGGCCGGCGCGCCATGGCCGGCGAAGCGCATGCCGAGTCTGTCGTTCGCTTTCGGCACCGGACCGACGTGATCGACCGCTGGTCACTCGTGCGCGCCACCCGGATCGAGCGCGACGGCGCGCTGGCCTACGTCGTCAGCGCCTTCCAGGACATCACCGCCATGAAGCAGCGTGAGATCGAGCTCGCGCTGCTCGCCCAGGCGGGCGAGGTGCTCGGTCGTTCGACCGAGTACCAGGAGACGCTCGCCGACCTGGCGCGGCTCATGGTGCCGGTGCTGGCCGACTGGTGCGTGGTCGACGTCTTCGAGGCGGATGGTCTGCGCCGCGTCGGTATCGCGCACGTCGACGCGGACCGGGTGGCACTGGCGGAGGAGGTCCAGCGGCGCTATCCACCGGACCCGGAGTCCGGCGCGACCCGGGTGGCGGTAACCGGTGAGCCGCTGCTCATCACCGAGGTGAGCGACGAGATGATCGCGGCTGGCGCGCGCGATGCCGAGCATCTCCGGATGCTGCAGGAGCTCGATATCCGATCGGTGCTGGCCGTGCCGCTTGCGGCCCGCGGCAGTGTCCTAGGTGCGATGACGCTCATCCGCTCCGCGGCTTCGCGCCGCTACGACGAGGGGGACCTCCCGCTGGTGACGGACATCGCGCGTCGTGCGGCCATCGCCGTCGACAACGCCCGCCTGCTCCACGAGAGCACCGACGCGCTGCGCATGCGCGACGAATTCCTCGCCACCGCGTCCCACGACATGCGCACCCCGCTGGCAACCGTGCTCGGCTACCTCCAGCTCGCGCAGCGGCATGTCGCCGCCATCCCCGAGGCGGGGCGGCTGCCCGAGTACCTGGCCCGCGCCGAGCGCACCGCCGTTCGCTTGGCACGGCTTGTCGCCGAGCTGATGGACGTGTCGCTCATCCGAAACGGGCAGCCGCTGCCCCTTGCCCTCACCGAGGTCGATCTCGGTGAGCTCGTTCGCCATGCCGCGTCGGAGCACCAGCTGCTCTCCGGTACGCACGACATCACCGTCCAGGCTCCCGCCGAACCCATCCCCACGGTCACCGACGAGTCGCGCATCCAGCGCATTCTCGACAACCTGCTCGGCAATGCCATCAAGTACAGCGAGGATGGCACGCGGATCGTGGTCGCGGCCGTGGTCGATGGCGACAGCGCCTGCATCACGGTCACCGATCAGGGGGTCGGTATCCCGGCGGACGAGCTGGCGACGGTCTTCGAGCGGTTCCATCGTGCCTCGACGGGTCGCGCGGCGCCGGGCGTGGGGCTGGGCCTGGCGGGCTCACGTGAGGTGGCGCGCCAGCTCGGTGGAGACGTGAGCGCCGAGAGCGAGCCGGGTATTGGCAGCACGTTCACCGTGCGGATTCCGATGAGTCCACCCCCCGCTGTGCGAGAGCAGGCTGAGTAGCTGCCAGCACTGGTCGCGGATAGATCACCGATATCGCGCGCGGCAGGTTGTGCGAGCGCGGTTTCGGTGATGAATCGCCGATGGGTGAGCGCGAGGCGCGCGTCTCGGCGGCCGCCACGCTCATTCAGCGCCGATCTGTCAGCGCAACGCGGCGCGAGCACCCGTTCCGGCGCCATATCGGTGCACCATCAGCGCCCGAGCGGCTGGGCAGCTGGGCAGCTGGGCAGCGGGTAAGTGGAGCGGGAGACGGGGTTCGAACCCGCGACATGCAGCTTGGAAGGCTGCCGCTCTGCCAACTGAGCTACTCCCGCCCGGGTGTCGCGTCGATCGCGCTGGCATACCTCTCGGAGGCGTCGTGACGATACCACGCGGCGGAAGGCCACTCGGCTGCCGCCACGGTGCGCGTTACGACCGAGTAACCTGCTCATGCGGGTCAGATCGCCCAATCTGGCGGCGCGCTGAGCGTCGCGCGACCACCGTGCGCTGGCCCATCGGTCCTAACGCCAGGTCCGGCGGCACCGGCGTGAGCGGCTGGGCCCTCGGGCTCGGTTGTATCAGCGGGTAGGCCGAGCAACGAGCGGCCACCGCACCATCCCCGCGTCGTCGGAGTTACTGACCGACGAAAGGTGGTCCACCACGGTGGCCGATGCCAGCAGAGGCTGAGGCCCGGGCGCCGAGTGTCGCGCTCATGGCGGCGCCCGATACGCACGTGGTGCAGTTGCTGCCCCCTTGTATAATTATGGTGGCGAAGCATCGCTGCCGGGTACCCGAGGGGCCCCGTGCAGTGCCAACCACGATCCAGCGTATTTCTCATCCCCGCTCGCCTCGAGCCCGGGTCAGGCCGGGGGCGTCATGAGGGCCGGATGGCGATCGGCAGTTAGCTGGATGAAGACCGACATGTCGAGAATTGGTCACGTGAGCCGGGTGGTTGGCGTCCTGCTGGGGGCCGGGGTCCTGGCGGCCTGCCAGGGAGGGGCCTCCACGGCCCCCAGCACAGCGGCCGCTTCCCAGCCGGTCGCTTCCGGTAGCGCCGGGGGTGGCGGGGGCACCAAGAGCGTCGTCATCGGCTTCACCGTTGCGCAGACGGGGGCCACGAATGTTGAGTCGGTTCGTCAGCAGCACGGCCTTGAGCTCTGGATGGAAGACGTCAATAATGCCGGCGGCATCAGGCTCTCCGACGGCACGAGCGTCATGCTCAGCGCGAAGTCGTACGACGACGAGAGCAACACCGATCGCGTGCAGTCGCTTTACACCACGCTGATCAATGAGGACAAGGCGGACTTCCTGATCAGTCCGTACTCGAGCGGCCTGGCTGACGCCGCCGCGGTGATCGCTGAGCAGAACGGCAAGATCATGATCACGGCTGGCGCAGCGTCGGACAGCACCTACATGAAGGGATTCACGCAGGTCTACCAGACGTACACGCCGGCGAGCCACTACCTCACCGGAGCCGCGGATCTGCTCAAGAGCCTGGACACCAGCGCACAGAAGATCGCGATCGTGCACGAGAACGACAAGTTCTCGACCGATGTGGCGAACGCGCTGACCTCCTATGCCACCTCCGAGGGCTACGACATCGTCGTGGATGAGGGCTACGACACCGGGACGACGGACTTTGCGGCCTTCATCAACAAGATCTCAGCCGCGTCGCCTGACGCGATCATGGGCGGGGGCCACTTCGCCGACGGCAGCACCTTCGCCAAGCAGCTCTTCGAGAAGGGCGTCAACGCGAAGATGATCGCGCTGCTCGTCGCACCGCCGGAGCCCACGTTCGCGGACATCGGGGATGGAGCCCAGGGCGTCGTGGGCCCCAGCCAGTGGGAACCGACGGTGAAGTTCTCGGAGGCAGCCGCCCAGAGCGCCAACCTCACCTGGATCGGCCCGTCGGTGGACGAGTTCGTCTCGAGCTACATGGCAAAGTACAATGAGGAGCCTTCGTATCACAGCGCCGGAGGCTACGCGGCAGGCCTGATCCTGCAGGCGGGTATCCAGGCCGCCGACTCGATCGACACGGCCAAGGTGCGGCAGGCCCTGGACGGGCTGGATCTGATGACCTTCTTCGGTCGCACGAAGTTCGATATCACCGCGGAAAGTCACGGGCTGCAGGTCGCGCACGACATGGTCTACATCCAGTGGCAGGGATCGTCGGGGAGCCTAGAAAAGCAGGTCGTCTGGCCAGAGGCGGCGCAGACCGCGCAGCCGAAGTACCCGCTGAGGTAGCCCAATGACGCCTGTGCGCTCGGTGCGAGCCGAAGGGCTCGTGCCGGGCGCTCCTCGCTACTCGCGCCGCCATGGTTGACCAGTTGGTTGCCTCGCTGGTCGACGGACTCCTCATCGGCCTCGTGTATGGCGTCGCCGCCATGGGGTTGACCCTGATCTGGGGCGTGGTGGAGGTCATCAACCTGGCGCACGGCGCGATCATCGCACTGGCCATGTTCGGTCTCTACTACCTGGTCAGCTGGGCCGGGCTGAACCCCTACATCGCGCTTCCCTTCGTCGCGCTCGGCGGCCTCCTCCTCGGGTACGTGGTCTACGCGATCGCCGTCCAGCGGGTGATCGACGCCCCACCGCTGGCGTCGCTGCTGGCGACGTTCGCGGTGAACATGATCATCATCGGGACCGCCACCACCATCTTCACCACCAGCCCGTACAGCATCACGTTCGGCCTCGGCAGCCTCTCCGCCGGGCCGGTCACCGTGCCGGCCACGCGCATCGTGGCCAGCTTCGCGTCCGTTGCGGTTGCCGCCGGCCTCTACTTCTTCCTCTACCGGTCCGGAACCGGACGGTCGATTCGGGCGGTGGCGAACAATCGAGCCGCCGCGGAGCTCATGGGGATCCCGTCGGGGCGGGTCCTGGCGCTCTCGTTCGGGATCGGGACGATGCTCGCGGCAGCCGCGGGGGCGCTGATCGCGACGTTCTTCCCGTTTACGATCCTCTCCGGCGAGTCATACCAGCTCAAGAGCTTCGTCATCGTCGTCCTTGGCGGCCTCGGGAACCCAATGGGCGCGCTGCTGGGCGGCCTCGTGCTCGGGATCCTCGAGGGCCTCGTGCCGGTCTTCACCTCGCCATCGTGGACGCCGGTCATCGAGTTCCTGCTCTTCGTGGCGATTCTGCTGGTGCGTCCCAGCGGCCTCTTCGGACAGCGGACATGAGGCGACGCGGCTGGGGGATGCTGGCCCGCCCGAGCTTCTGGGTCCCTGTTCTCTTGATTTTCGGCATCGGCATCCTGCCTCCGATCACCGGCTCCGCGACCCTGCGGGAGAACCTCTTCCTCCTGCTGGAGTACGTGGCGCTGGCATCCAGTCTCAACATCCTCCTCGGCTACACCGGCTACGTGAGCTTCGGGCACATCGTGTTCTTCGGGATCGGAGGCTACGTCGGCTTCTGGTGCCTGAGCGTCCTTCACCTGTCGCTCGCCCTTGCCGCCCTCGCCGGAGCCGCGGCGGCCGCGGTGCTGGCGCTGGTGATCGGCGTCTCGGTGCTTCGGCTGCGGGGCGCATACTTCGCCCTGGCCACGCTCGGCATCAACGAGGCGATGAGCGCCTTCGTCAGCAACTTCGGGCCGTTCGGCGGATCGGTCGGGATGTCTCTGAACTTCTCCGTGTACCAGGACTACGGCGGCGCCGGAAATGCGCTGTGGCTCACCTACTACGCCATGCTGGGGCTCGCTCTGCTCGTCGTCGTGATGAGCTACGTCGTCAAGACGTCGAGGTTCGGCTTGGGTCTCTTCTCCATCCGCGAGGACGAAGACGCCGCCGTGGTGATGGGCGTTCCAGCGCCGCGTGCCAAGACGATTGCCCTCGTCCTGTCGGCCATCGTCCCCGGCGTGATCGGCGTGCTGTTCTTCTTCAAGCAGGGAACGATCGAGCCTCCGAACGCGTTCAGCCTGCAGTCGTCCATCGAGATCATCGTGATGGTCATGCTCGGCGGCTTCGGCACCGTGCTGGGTCCGGTGATCGGTGCCGCCGGCTACGAGCGCCTGCGCGGGTTCCTGCTCACGAGCGACCCGTTCAAGTCGCTCCAGCTGACGATCGCCGGCATCGTGCTGCTCCTCATCATCCTCTTCGTGCCGTCGGGCGCCATCGGCTGGATTCGCAGACGGCTCCCGCGGCTCAGGGCGGTGCTTGAATGACGGAAAGCGACCGCACCGTGGTCCTGAGCGTGGAGCGGGTGAGCAAGCGCTTTGGCGGTCTGCAGGCGCTCTCGGAGGTGACGTTCAGTGTCGCTGAGGGGGAGATCCTGGGGCTCATTGGTCCGAACGGCGCGGGCAAGACGACCCTCTTCAACGTTATCAACGGCGTCTACCATCCCGACGCCGGCCGCGTTATCTTCCGCGGCGGGGACATCACTGGCATGCGGCCGTACGACGTCGCGCGGCTCGGGATGGCGCGCACGCACCAGGTCGTCAAGCCGCTGAACGAGCTGACTGCGAGGCAGAACGCCATGGTCGGGGCCTGCTTCGGGCGCCGCAGCCTCGGGCTCGCCCGTGCGGGTGCAAAGGCGGATGAGGTGCTCGAGCTGGTGGGCCTCGCCAGCCGGGCCTCGCAGCTGGCAGAGACGTTCAACGTCGCGCAGAAGAAGCGGCTCGAGCTGGCCCGGGCCCTGTCAGCCGACCCGGACCTGCTGCTCCTCGACGAGGTCCTCGCGGGGCTCAACCCCGCCGAGATTACCGCCATGCTTGCCACGGTTCGCCAGGTGCGGGAGCAGGGGGTGACGATCGTGATGATCGAGCACGTCATGCACGCCCTGATGAACGTTTCCGACCGGGTGGTGGCGCTCGATTACGGGAGCCAGATCGCGGAGGGAACGCCGGCGGAGATCGCGGCGGATCCGCAGGTCATCGAGGCCTACCTTGGGGACCCGAAGCTGGCCGCCGGCCTCGGGAGACGGTCGTGACGATGCCGGCTGCCAACGGACCGATGGACTCGCCGCCAGCGGCGGCGGTCGGTGACGGCGCCACGGATACGCCGCTGCTCGAGGTGCGTGGCCTGACCTCTGGCTACGGCGAGGTGCAGATCCTGTGGGACGCCTCGCTGAGCCTCTACCCGGGCCGCCTGACCACACTCATCGGCTCGAACGGCGCGGGCAAGACGACCCTGCTACGCTCGATCATGGGCTTGATCCGCCCGTGGGAGGGGTCGGTGCAGTTCGCCGGGCGGGACATCGCCAGGCTGACGCCGCACGCCAAGCCGGATCTGGGCCTGGTGCTCGTGCCCGAGGGGCGCCAGCTCTTCACCGACATGACGGTGTACGAGAACCTCGTGCTGGGCGCCGTCAACCGGCGCGCACGGGAGCGGGTCAATGCGAACGTCGATCGCGTCTTCGCGCTCTTCCCGCGCCTCGCCGAGCGACGCGGGCAGCGGGCGGCGACGCTGAGTGGCGGGGAGCAGCAGATGGTTGCGGTGGCGCGCGGGCTCATGGCCGAGCCGAGGCTCTTGATGCTCGACGAGCTCTCGCTGGGCCTCTCGCCGCTCCTGACCGTCAACTTGTTCGAGACGCTCCAGAAGCTCCGCGATGATGGGCTCACGATGCTGCTCGTCGAGCAGAACGTGCGGCTTGCGCTGGCGATCAGCGACTACGCCTACGTCCTCTCCGAAGGGCGAACGGTGCTCTCCGGACCTGCCGGGGAGATCGAGCGGAACGATGAGGTGCAGCGGGCCTACCTGGGACTGTGAGCGCTGGCCCGGGAGGCCGGCGATGTCCGACACATCGGACTGGCTGAGGAGAACACGAAACGCTGGTTCGCAACTACATGTCGCAGCCGCCGATCCTTACGGCGCCGGGAACATCGATCAGTGCCGCCATGAAGACGATGCGCGATCACGGGATCCTGAGGCTGCCGGTGGTCGACCGCTCGGGTCGGCTCGGTTCGCATCGTGTCGGATCGCGATCTGCTCCACGCCTCGCCGTCGCCTGCGACGAGCCTGAGCATCTGGGAGATCACCTACCTGCTGGGAAAGGCGACCGTGGATTTGGCATCAACGCCGAGACTGATGTCTGTTGCGTCTTCACGATGCTGCTCGGAACGCACGAAACGGGGACGGCCGTGACCGCGCGAGTGACCGACCCGCCGGGGCTGCTCGCCAGCGTCACCGGTACGGTCTTCGCCAGGGGCGGGAACGTCCGAGCCATCGCCAGCCATGCGCCGGGCGCCACGTGCGCCGATGCCGGGCCATCGCGGCCGGGGAGGGCAGGCGAGGCCGCGATCTTCGTGAAGGTGACCGGGGTGCTCCCGGACGAGCTGGTCGCCGCCATCCAACCGCTGGTCGAGCGGATCGAGGAGGTTCGGAACGCGGCGACGTCTAGCTCTGTTCTCCCGCGCCGTTGGTGACTGATCGCTGTACGACGTGCGCGCGCACGGCGTCGGCATGCCGACGCGCTGGATCGACCGCGGTCTCGACGAGCCTGCGCCCGGCGCGCCCGTCAGGCGGTACCGATCCCTCGTCGACCTGGCGGCGGAGCTGTCAGCCGTCGCGGCAGGCGGAGATGATCCACTCGCCGACGGCCGCGTCACTCGATGTCGATTGTCTTGTGCGCGCGGCCAGCGCGCCGCTATTCGACGTCAATCTTCTCGTGCGGGCGAGCTGCTGCCTGCTCCTCGTCCATCTTCGCGATCCAGCGATCGAGGTAGACGCGTGCGGCCAGCAGCTGCTCGCGTCCTGCCACCTTGAGGTGCTTCCGCGCCTCGTCCGGGAAGACGCGATGCATCATGGCCCAGAAGGCGGTCTCGACGCCGCTTCGGCCGGGCTGACTGGCGTCGGGTTGTCGCTGACGCTCGAGCTCGGCGATCCGGGCCTCCAGCTCCGAGGCGTGGTCGGTGGTCTGTTGATCGGTCATCGGTCCGTTCTCCTCAGGGTCGCGGGGGGCTGTCAAATCGAATCGTAAGGGTCCCGTCCTCGAAGCGCGCGCCATGCGTGGGTGCATCGACGAGGGCGCGCGGCAGCACGAGCGTGCGACGCCAGGTCCCGAGATCGATCACCAGCTCGTCGCCGTGACGCGACAGGTCGATCTCCGCCTTCTCGGTGAATGGCAGCTCGACGGATACCGAATAGGTCCCGTCCTCTTCGCGCCGCACGGCATACGGGC
Source organism: Candidatus Limnocylindria bacterium (assembly GCA_038248895.1). Taxonomy (GTDB): domain Bacteria; phylum Chloroflexota; class Limnocylindria; order QHBO01; family QHBO01; genus JAICQM01. Next base: position 10,703 of record JBBRWZ010000037.1, read on the forward strand.
GACCCCGGTAGTGGAACGCGGTCGGGTCGTCGTCGCCGAAGAGCGCGGTCGCGAGCTCGCGCAGGCGCTCGAGCCCGATCATCTCGTGGTCGAAGTACGGTACCGCGCGAACCGGGATCGGGTGGAACATCTTCTCGACGAGGGGTCCGTAGCGCTGCTGTGCCTCGTACCAGCCACGGAAGTACGCGCCGACCTCGTCGGGCAGGACCCGATTGGCGACAACGAGATCGGTCGGATAGTCGTAGAGATGGAAGTAGGTGAACGAGCGCTGTGCCTCCTTGATCACCACCTGCTCCAGGGTGAGGACGACCCGGACCGATGTCCTGGCGTGGTCGGTGAGCAGCCCGTGCATGTGGTCGAGGCGTCGGAAGAGCTCCTCCCCGGCATTGAAGACCTCGTCGCCGGGCATCGGCATGCCGACGATGCGCTGGATGAGCGGCCCCGTCAGCTTCGAGATGCGCCGCCCCAACGGCTCGATCTTCTCCATCCACCAGCGCGCGGCCTCCGGCAGCGAGAGGAGGCGCAGCGTCTCGCCCGTGGGAGCGGCATCGACAACGATCACGTCGTAGTCGCCCGAGTCATGGTGGTCCGCGATCCAAAGCAGCGAGCCGACCTCGTCCATGCCCGGCAGGATGGTCATCTCCTCCGCCATCACTTCATCGAGCCCGCGCCAGCGCAGGACTGACGCGGCGTAGGCCTGGATGCGGCCCCAATAGCGCGCGACGTTGAAGAAGACGTCCGACTCCTGCGCCCAGAGATTGGGAGCGATCTCGGTGGGGGTGGGGCCGAGCTGCCGATCAAAGGCATCGCCGAGGCTATGGGCAATGTCGGTGGACATGACGATGGTGCGATACCCACGTGCCGCGCACGCGACCGCCGAGGCGGCCGCGACGCTCGTCTTCCCAACGCCACCCTTGCCCGTATAGACGATGATGCGTGCCAATCTGCCTCCCGTCAGGTGGAGATGGCTCGATTCTAGACGGTGCCGTGGCCGTCCGGTCTGTCACCGATATCGCGCGCGGCGGGTTGTCCGGGCGCGGTTCCGGTGATGGATCGCTGATGGGTGAGCGCGAGGCGCGCGTCTGGGCGGCGGCCGCGCTCGCTCAGCGCCGATCAGTCAGCGCAACGCAGCGCGAGCACCCGTTCCGGCGCGATATCGGTGCCCCATCAGCGCCGATAGTCCTGCCTGGCGTCGCCGCGCGGCCCACCGGCGGTGCGGTCAGGTGCGGTGCGGTGCAGTGCGGACGAGTTGCCGGATCGGTCGAGATCGGGTTCCATCTAGCGTATGGCTGACCGGGACCGGAACCGGCCGCCGGATCAGCTGGATCGCTACGGAACCTTCTCGGGCGCGGTCGACCTGCTTCGGCAGGGGGAGACGGTGCTCACGCTCATCGATCCTGCCGCGCGGGGCCGCGACCCTGCGCGGTTTCGGGCTTGGCTGTCGGCGCGCCTCGCCATCGCGGACCTGCCGCGCAGCATCCTCCCGGCGTGCGACGCGCGATGCGCCGCGATGGTGCACGACACATCCTCGTTCGTGGTGCTGAGCGACCTCGCCCTGGATCGCGCCGACGCGCGCCCATCGTCATGGTGGGCGGACTGGAACCTGACGCTCGAGCGCGACCTGGCGTCCAGGCCGCTGTGGTTCGCCGGGGCGCCCGCGCTCCCGGTCACGCCGCCCGCAGTTCGGCTGACGGCCGGCACGCGCCTCCGACGCCTCGCCGTCACCGACCCCACCTGGGTCACGTACGACTCCTCCGTCCAGGAGACGCTGTTCCGGATCGAGGATGGAGCGCGTGCGGGTGAGGCGCTCGTCGGCGTCTCGTTTGGCCCTTCGCCGCTGCTGCCGGCCCTCGCCGGCGTCCTCATCGCGCCGGACCATCCGCCGGTCCACGACCGGGTGGTGGCGGCGAGGCTGCTCGCCGCCGGGTGGCCGATTGTCGCCGACGGGTTGCCGTACGAAGACTGAGCGGCCGGATGCAGGCGACTACGCCGACCCCGGTGCCGATGCCGGCGCAGAGGGAACTTCGACCATCTGACAGCCGCCGGAGCCGTCAGTCGGCGGCGAGACGTTCCGCCAGGAAGCGCAGGGCAAGCGGGTAGCGCCACTCGAGGCTCGAATGGGTGCCCTCGAAGAGCTCGAAGTGGATGACGTCGTCCGGCACGCCCGCGGCCCGCAACCCGGCGACGAACGCCTCCGCCCCCAGGTCGAGGAAGAAGTCGTCGCCGCGCCCGGCATCGACCCAGATGCCACGCATGGCACGCAACGCCTCGGCATGTTTGGCGATCATGCGGACCGGATCCCAAGCGAGCCACCGTTCCCAGACGTCGGGCCGCAGCGCGCCGCTGTCCGCGTCCCACGGCAGCTGGACGGTGCCATCGGCATCCGCCGAGTAGCAGGCGGCCATGGTCCAGATGTTGAGCAGTGCCCCGTCGGTCGCGCGTGGGCGCAGGGGACGGGCGCGCAGATCGGTCCAGAAGGCCTCGTACGACCCGTCGTAGACGTCGCGCAGGGCGCGCATTGCCTCGCGCACGTCCGGCCAGTAGCCGTGCTCGAAGAGCGCGTCGCCGGCATGGCTGGCGAGCCCCCCGAAGAGGTCGGGCCGGAGCATGGGGGTCACCATCGCGCCGTAGCCGCCGGAGCTCTTGCCGGCGATCCCGCGGTGTGCCGCTGTGGGCAGGGTGCGGTAGCGCGCGTCGACCCATGGCACCACCTCGTCGCACAGGTACGTGTGGTAGCGGCCCACCGCCGGCGAGTCGAGGAACTGGCTGCCGCCGAGGGCGGTGAACGCATCGACGTAGACGATGATCGCGGGCGGCGTGGCGCGATCGGCAAAGAGGGCGTCGACCATCTCCACCACCGTGGGCTGGAACGGCCTGCGATTGCGCCACATCTCGACCATGCCGGTCAGGCCCTGGATGACGAAGATGGTGGGGAAGCGGCGGTCGCCATCGGTCTCGTAGGCAGGCGGGGTGTAGACGAGCAGGGGCCGGACGTGCGGGTCACCGAGCGGATTGCCGGTCAGCGCCTCGGAGTCGATCTGGTGCTCGTGGAGCGTGCCCGCCCAGGCATGGTCGCGCGGCGTCATGTCAGCCACTCTCGCCGGCGATCTCGAGGCGGGAGAGGAGCCGCAGGGCGATGCCCAGCGCCGCGAGGGTGACGACGATCGATGCCACCACGGCGGTGCCGACGACGACGCGCGGCTCCAGATCATTGACGGTGGTGCTCAGCGCATCGGTGATCGTCTCGCCGAACGAGATCGCGTACTGCCGCACCGATAGCGTGGCGATGCCCGGGAAGAGCCCTGCCAGCAGACCCTCCCAGATGAGAACGTAGCCGAGCCCCACCACGAAGGCCCGCGACGTGATGAGGCTGAGCGCCATGAAGACGGCGACGTATACCAGCGCACCGATGACGGCGGCCACGCCGTAGCCGATGGCGACGCTGGCCTCGCCGCCGGCGATGAGCCCGCCGATGACGATGGGCGCCGCGGCGAGGCCAGCCGCCCCGAGACCCGCCACGACGTACTTGGCGAAGCCCACCAGCCAGCGCGGGACCGGCTTGGTGAGGAGATGGACCGCTGTCCCGTCCTCCAGCTCGCTGCCGATGGCGCCGGTGCCGAAGATCAGCGCCACCAGGGGCACCACCGTGAGCAGGCCGAGGTATTCGAGCATGCCCATCGTCCAGCGCATGGCGGACGCAGCCGATCCGGCGTCGCCACCGAAGCGATAGGCCACCGAAATGATGACGATGACGGCGCCGAGCAGGAGCAGCAGCAGAGTGCGGCGGCGGCTCAGCAACTGGCGGAGCGTGATGCCCGCGATGGTCGCGAAGGTGGTCATCCGCGCACCAGGTAGCTGAACACGCTCTCCAGCGATTCGTCGGTGGGGAGCAGCTCGTAGAGTCGCACGCGTGCGTCGCGGGCGGCGATGGCGACGAGACGGCTGAACGCGCCGAAGTCGCTGGCGCGGACGCTCAGCAGCCCGTCGTCGAGCGAGACGCCGCTCACCGCGTCCTGCGCCACGAGGGCGGCGGCCAGGACGCGGTCGTCGGACGACCGAACGGTGAACGTGTGCGGCCGGTCCGTCATGAGGCGGCGAATCTGCCGGAAGTCGCCGGAGGCGGCGAGGCGGCCGGCGACGATGACCAGCACGCGCTCCGCGAGCCGCTCCACCTCCTCGAGGATGTGGCTGCTGAAGAGGATGGTGCGGCCCTCCCCGGCGAGGCGGCCCAGGAGCGCCATCATGTGCAGCCGCTGCCGCGGGTCCATGCCGTTGAACGGCTCGTCGAGGACGAGCGCGGCGGGGTCGTGGACGAGCGCAGCCGCGATCTTGATGCGCTGGCGCATCCCCTTCGAGTAGCCGCCGATGGCGCGGTCGGCGGCGGCGAGCATGTCGACCGCCTCGACGGCGCGCGTCGTCGCGGCGTCGACATCCGCCAATCCCTGGAGGCGGGCGGCAGCGCGCACGAACTCGCGGCCGGTGAGGAACGAGTAGACGGCTTCGCGCTCGGGGACGAGGCCGATCTGGCGATACACCGGCGGGTTGCCGAATGACGTCTGCCCGCCGACCCGCACCGACCCAGTCGACGGTGCCAGGAGACCGGCGATCATGTGCAGGATCGTGCTCTTGCCGGCGCCGTTGGGACCAAGCAGCCCGGTGACGCCGGCGTCGACGCTGAAGGTGACCTCATTGACCGCCACCACGTTGCCGTACCAGCGCGAGACGCTGTCGAGCTCGATCACGCGTCGATCCGCCGATAGCGCCAGATGGTGAGACCGATGGCAGCCGCCACGAAGAGCAGTGCCACCAGCCCGTATGTCGCGAGCGACAGGTCACTGCGCACCACCGGCGACTCGGGCACCGAGCGGCCGAGGAGCCAGTCGCGCGTGCCATCCAGCCAGACAAAGGGATTGATCAGCGGACCGATGTCGCGGAGCGCGCCGGTCGTCCCGCGCGACACCGCCTGCGCCACTCCCTGGCCGATGATGAAGATGGCGATGATGGCGCCGGTGGCGTACGCGCGGCGCGGCGTGAAGGCGGCGATGGCGAGGGAGACGCTGCCGACGCCGACGGCGTGCAGGATGGGCGACCCGAGGACCTGCGGCAGGGCGCCGAGCTCGTCGCCGATGGCCCCGGCGAGGTCAGTGGAGCCGAGGATGCGGCCGACCCAGAGCACGATCATTGGGGCGCCCATCACGATGACGAGCGCCACGATCATGGCGCCGAGCTTGGCGAGCGCGTAGTCGATCCGCTCCAGCGCGTGGCTGAAGTAGAGGGCGAGCACGTGGTGGCGCTGGTCGCCACCCACGAGCTCGGGTGCCTGCGCCGCCACGAAGAGCCCGAAGATCGCCTGCATCTGCCAGATGAAGTCGTCGTAGCTGAATGGCGAGAACTGCGGTCCGACGCTCGCCGAGATGGCGAGCGAGACGGCGGCGGGGATCAGCGCGACGGCGCCGAGGCCCCACGGCGCGAGCTTCGAGCGCATCGGCCGGCCGAGCCCGAAGGCGGCGCGCAGGCTGGCGGTGAAGAGCGACCATGCCGCGTACGCGCGGCCGAGTCGCGGTCCGTCGTAGCCGCGATAACCGAGGTCGTAGATCTCGCTGGCCGCTGGCGCACCGGTCCCCACCGACCCTCCCTCAGGCGGCATCGGTCACCTCCGGGGCGTCGCGGAAGAGGTCCTCGAGCCGGCCACGGCGCTGCTCGACGCGCACCAGGGCCAGCCCGAGCTCGGCCACGGTGTCGCGCAGCAGGTCATAGGGGCGCTCGTCGGGGAGGTCGACCAGGACGGTGCGGCCGTCGACCTCGGCGGCCGCGCCGGCGGCCGTCAGGCGGTCGGCGAGCTCGCGCGAGCCCTCCTCGACCTCGACGATGAGCGTGCCGGTGCGCTCGGTGAAGCTCGCCAGTGGCGCCGCGCGGAGCAGCCGTCCGGCGTCGATCGCCAGCAGGAAGGTGCAGACCCGCTCGATCTCCCCGAGGAGGTGGCTGGCGACGATGGTCGCGATCCCGAACTCCGTGCCGGTGCGCCGTACGAGGTCGAGCATCTCGTCGCGTCCGGCCGGATCGAGGCCGTTGGTCGGCTCGTCGAGGAGGAGGAGCCGTGGATCATGCACGAGGGCCTGGGCGAGCTTGACGCGCTGCTTCATGCCGGTGGAGTAGCCGCCAATCGGGCGGTAGCGTTCCTCGTAGAGCCCCACGTGGCGCAGGACATCGGCGGTCCGCTCGCGCGCGGCGGCGCGCGGCAGCCCCGACATGCGTGCCATGTGCGTCACGAACTCGGTGGCCGAGAGATCGGGCGGCAGGCAATCGTGCTCCGGCATGTAGCCGACCAGCGACCGGATCCGCGAGCCATCGGTGCGGACGTCGAGGTCGAGCACGGTTGCCTCGCCGCTCGTCGGCGCGAGCAGGCCGAGCAGGATCTTGATGAGCGTGCTCTTGCCGGCCCCGTTGGCGCCGACCAGACCGATGATGCCAGGCTCGACGTCGAGGGTCAGCCCGTCGAGGGCCGTGACGCTGGCGCCATAGCGCTTGGTGAGGCCGCGGGTCGCGATCAGGGTCATGCGCCGATCAGCCTAGCAGCGCGGATGGCGCGGACACGGACTCGGTGGCGAAGGGCACGGCAACCGGCACGCGCTGGGCGGCGAGCACCCCTGCTACGGTGACGGTGTGCGCGCGCTCTTCCTGACCAACGAGTTCCCGCCGACGATCTACGGTGGTGCCGGCGTCCATGTGGGCGAGCTGACCCGGGCGCTGCGGCCGCTGCTCGAGCTTGACATTCGCACCTTCGGCGACCAGGCCGAGGCTGAGCCCGGCTGGCGCGTGCGTGGCTATCCGCCCGCGGCCGACCTGCCCGCCACGCTGCCGGCGCTGGCTCCCATCGCCGGTGCTCTCTCGCGGGACGTCTCGATGGTGGTCGACCCGGTGGACGCCGACCTCGTCCACGCCCACACCTGGTACGTCCATCTCGCCGGGATGCTGGCGAAGCTCGCCTACGGCATCCCGCTCGTCCTCACGGTGCATTCGCTCGAGCCACTGCGACCGTGGAAGCGGGAGCAGCTCGGTGGCGGCTACGACGTCTCGTCGTGGATCGAGCGGACGGCCCTCACCATGGCCGACGCGGTCATCGCCGTCAGCGAGGGTACCCGCGCCGACGTGCTCCGCCTTTTCCCGCTGGCGCCGGAGCGGGTCCACGTCATCGGCAACGGCATCGACGCCGATTTCTTCCACCCCGTCCCCGAATCCGCGGCGCTGGAGCGCCATGGGGTCGATCCATCGGTCCCGTACGTACTCTTCGTTGGACGGATCACGCGGCAGAAGGGCATCGTCCATCTGGTGCGGGCGATCGAGCACCTTGACCCTGGCATCGGTGTGGTCCTGTGCGCCGGTCAGCCGGACACGGCGCAGATCGCCGCCGAGGTGGAGGCCGGCGTCCGTGCCGCGCAGGCCTCGCGGCCCAATGTCGTGTGGATCCCCGAGATGGTCAGCCGCGACGAGGTGCGCCAGCTCTACAGCCACGCGACCGTCTTCTGCTGCCCATCGGTGTACGAGCCGTTCGGCATCATCAACCTCGAGGCCGGCGCCTGCGAGACGCCGGTCGTGGCCTCGGCGGTGGGGGGCATCCCGGAGGTCATCGTCGACGGCGAGACCGGACTGCTCGTTCCGGTGGACCTCGCGCCGGACGATCCGATGCGCCCCGTCGACCAGGACCGGTTCGAGCGCAACCTGGGGGGGGCCATCAACCGGCTGTTCTCTGATCCCACCGGCGCCGCGGCGATGGGCCGGGCGGGCCGCGCACGCGCCGTGGAGCGCTTCAGCTGGGAGGCCATTGCCGAGGCCACGATGGAGCTGTACCGGACCCTCGTCTAGCTCGGTGGGCGTTTCGTGGGCCTCATGGGCCCAGGTGCCCGCGCCCCTTCGCGTCTGCCTCCCAGGTCGGTATCGGAGAGTCGCGTCGCAAATTCGACCTCTCAGGTCGACCGCCGACCGAAATCGGTCCCCGGCGTCGCCGTTCCCGGCCCGTGAGGCAGGAATCGCAATCCAATCTCCGATACCGACCTCCCAGGCAGCCGGCCCGCGCGCGCCGTGGTCTGCCGCTGCTGCCTCCCAGGTCGGTATCGGAGGGTCGCGTCGCAAATTCGACCTCTCAGGTCGACCACCGACCGAAATCGGTCCCCGGTGTCACCGTTCCCGACCCGTGAGGCAGGAATCGCAATCCAATGTCCGATACCGACCTCCCAGGCAGCCGGCCCGCGCCTGGCCGGTCGGCGGACGGCGCCCGCGGGCAACTTGATAAGCGCGCGATAACCGGCCAGTACACGCCCACGGCCCACCATCGACGTATGCCGAACCGGACGCGCGCGATCGACGAGGCGCTCCATCGCCTCGCACGGCAGCGGCTGGAGTTCGGGGAGCAGCTGCGCACCGCGCGCCGGCTTCACGGGCTCACGCAGCGGAACGTCGGAGCGGCAATTGGAATCTCGGACGCAGAGGTAGCTAGGCGTGAACTGGCACGACGGGGCAACCCGGGCATCGAATCCCTCGCGGCACAGGCCGCGGCGGTGGGACTCCGGCTCTCCATCCGGCTGTATCCGGTGGGCGGCGAGACCCGCGACGCGGCCCAGCTTCGCAATCTGGCTCGGTTTCTGGCTCGATCTTCAGCCAGTTTCCGACGCCAGCTCGAAGCGGTGATGCCCGTGCCGGGCGACCTCCGCGCGCTCGACGCGGTGCTCAGCAAGCCCGGAGTGTGCATCGCCGTCGAGGCCGTGACGCGACTCGCCGACGTCCAGGCGCAGGTTCGGGAGGCGCAGCTGAAGGCGCGCGACTTCGGCGCCACGCGCCTCTTGATCGTTGTCGCCGCCACGCGGGCGAATCGCCGAGCCCTCGACTCGGCCCGCCCGGTGCTCGCCGCTGCATTCGACCTCGACACGCGACGCGTGATGGCCGCACTCGAGGCGGGGGAGGAGCCTGACCGCGATGCAATCGTGCTGATCTAGCCAGGCTCGCCCGGCGGATGGCCGTCAGCGCCCCGCGCCTTCAGCTTCCGCCAGCCGCCGGCCCGGTTGTTGGCGATCATCCGCCGGAAGAACGCGACGAGCGCCTCGCGGCGGATCGGGTCGCCCTTTCGGAAGCCGATGGTGCGAGCCGTCTCGTTGTCGTGCCCGGCGGTGATCAGCCGGTCCGGATCCGGCACGATCGCGCCGTCGTAGACGAAGACATTGACGTGGTCCTTCGCGGCGAGCAGCGCGCAGATGTTGCCCTCGAGGACGAAATACGGCTGGACGCTGCGCTTGATCGTTTCGACGACTGCGGGGTCCGCTGCGTGGACGAGCTCGCGCACCTCGCGGCAGATCGCCTGTTGCCAGTCGGGCAGGGCATCGATATAGGCGTCCACGCGTGGATCGACGACGTAGCTCATGGCAGTACCTCCTGCCGGATGAGACGGTGCGCGTGACCCTGGCTCACCGGCGTGCGGGCCGCCCGACCTGGGAGGTCGGTATCGGACAGGAGGGCCACGATATCTGCCCCGTGGGTCGGGAGCGGCCAACCTAGGCACCGGATCGCGCCAACCGTCGACCTGACGGGTCGAAATCGTCGTCCCGCTGACCGATACCAACTTGCCAGGTAGACCGACGGCACGCACGACGGCAGGCACGCACGCACGGCGGCAGGTGAGCTCAGCGGCGGAAGACCGACGGCAGGCACGCACGACGGCAGGCACGCACGACGGCAGGCACGCACGACGGAAGGCACGCTCGGCGGCGGCAGACCGACGCCAGGCACGCACGCGGGAAGTATCGGACGCGCGGACGCACCCGAGCGGCTGGAGCGAGAACCGATGTGGCTGCGGTAGCATCCGCGCATGACCTCCCCGGGCACCCCGAGTCCCTCCACCCCCGTCCCCACCCGCGTGCCCACCGGCGAGCCCATCATCACGGCGCGGGACCTGCGCAAGCGCTACGGGACCCTCACCGCGGTCGACGGCGTGTCGTTCGAGGTGGCGGAGGGCGAGGTGTTCGGCATCCTCGGCCCGAACGGGGCGGGCAAGACGACGACGCTCGAGATGCTCGAGGGGATGCGTCCCATCGACGACGGCAGCGCCACCATCGACGGTGTCGACGTGGGGCAGGACCCGCGCGAGGTGAAGCGCCGCATCGGTATCCAGCTCCAGGCGTCCGCCTTCTTCGACGAGCTGAACCTGCGGGAGCTGCTCCACCTCTTTGGCCGACTCTATGAAACGGACGTGGACGCCGATGCCCTCCTCGCCGACGTTGAGCTGACCGAGAAGGCGCGCGCCACCGTCAAGACGCTCTCCGGCGGGCAGAAGCAGCGGTTCAGCATCGCCGCGGCGCTCGTCAACGACCCGCGCGTCCTCTTTCTCGACGAGCCGACCACGGGCCTCGACCCGCAGGCGCGGCGGCACCTCTGGGAGCTCGTCCGCCGCCTTCGCGACCGTGGCCACACCGTGGTCCTCACCACGCACTACATGGAGGAGGCGGAGGAGCTCTGCGACCGCGTGGCGATCATGGATGGTGGCCGGATCATCGCCCTCGCCACGCCGCAGGCACTCGTCGACGATCTCATCGGGCGCGGCTTCAGCAAGCCCCGCGTCGAGCGGCTGGCGAACCTCGAGGACGTCTTCATCGACCTCACCGGCCACGAGCTGCGGGAGGGCGAGTGACGGTGCCACTCCGCATCGGTCTGTTCTGGGCCCTCTTCGTCGCCAGCGTGAAGATGTTCATCCGCAACCGGGTGGCCCTCTTCTTCAGCCTCTTCCTGCCGCTCGTGATCATGCTCATCTTCGGCGTCCTCAACTTCGGCTCCGGCACCACGATGGAGCTCGGTGTCGTCGACGAGGCGCACAACGAGGCGAGCGCGAAGCTCGTCGCGGCGCTGCGCGCTTACGACGCGTTCGACCTCACCGAGGGCAGCCACGACGACCAGATTGGTCAGCTGGAGGAGGGCCACCGCGCCATCGTGCTCACCATCCCCGCCGGGTACGAGCTCCAGCCCGGTGGCACGCAGCTGCTGGCGGAGACGAGCACTGCCCAGGCGCAGCAGGCCCAGATCGGGACGCTGCTGCTGAACCAGGCGGTGAGC